>NZ_AZUS01000018.1:0-187972 GCF_000527195.1 Streptomyces sp. CNH189 | reverse complement strand
CCTGGTGGCGCAAAGAGGCCGTGAATGCCTGCTGAGGCCGGGCGAGTTCGCCGTCTACGAGTCGATCGCACCGTACACACTCCTCTTCGAGGAGGGGGTGGACCACCACTTCCTGCGCTTCCCGCGTTCGGCGCTCGCGCTGCCCGACCGGCTGCTGCGGGACACCGGCGCNCTCGCCCTGGGACCCGGCAACCCCGTCGCCCGTATCGCCTTCGACTACTTCTCCCGGCTCGCGACGGACGACGCGCTGCACCAGGGCACGCCCGCCGAGGCCGTCGTCGAACCGAGCGTCGAACTCCTTCGTGCCGTCCTGACCTCCCAGCGCGGTGAGACGGACCGGGCCCGCGAGCCGATGGAGGCGACACTGAGCCTGCGGATCACCCGGTACATCCGCGAACACCTGGCGGACCGCGACCTGTCGGCGGCCCGGATCGCCGCCGCGCACAGCATCTCCGTACGGCACCTCTACGCCGTGCTCTCCCGATCGGGCATCAGCCTCGGCGACCATGTCCGCGCACGACGCCTGGCCGAGTGCAGACGGGAACTCGCCGGGCCGCACGGCAGGCTGCGGACCATCGCCGCGACAGGCCGGCGGTGGGGCTTCGTGGACGCGACCCACTTCAGCAAGGTCTTCAAGCGCGCGTACGGGATGTCGCCCCGCGCCTGGCGCGACCTGCACCACCCGCGCTGAGTGCCGAGGTCCTGGTGTTGGTGAGCGTGGGCAACGCGGCGGTGTCCTTCACCATGAGGTGACTGCGGGAGGGGCTTGTGCGGCACGGGGTCAGGCCGTGCCGCACAAGCGGTCAGTGGCCGATGCCTGCCGTCTCGTTCCGTGGCACGGCGTCGGATTTCGTGCGCAGGACCCCGGCGCCCACGGCGGTGGTCACGCACAGCAGGGTCAGCAGGATGAAGGTGTGGTTGAGGGCGACGACGTGGGTCAGCCAGCCGATGACGGCGGGGCCGGCGAGCATGCCGACGTAGCCGAGCCCGGCGACGCGGGAGACGTTCGCGCCGGCTGCCGCCGGGTCGGCGTGCCCGGCCGCGCTGAACAACTGCGGGACAGTACCGGACAGGCCCAGACCGAACAGCGCCCAGCCGGCGAACGCGGTCCACATCCACGGCCCGAGGGCCACGAGCGTGATGCCGACGGCGGCCGTGACCGCGCCATGGCGCAGGACCGCCATGGAACCGAACCGGGTGACGACACGGTCGGCCAGCAGACGGCCGATGGTCATGGCCGCCGCGAAGGTGCCGTAGGCGAAGGCGGCGGTGCTGGTGGACGCGCCGAGGACGTCCCGCAGGTGCAGCGCGCTCCAGTCGTTGGCCGCGCCTTCGCACAGCATGACCATCAGCGCGAGGACGGCGAGGAGCCAGACGCGTCGTCCGGCGCTGCGTCCTTCGACGGCCGGTGACACGTGCGTCTCTTCTTCGGAGCCGGTCTTCTCGGTCGCGGGGGCGGCGGGCATCAGGGCGCGTATCGAGACCAGGGCGATCACGATGCTCACGGCGCCGATCGCGGACATGGTGGCGACCGGGCTCACGCCGGCGCTCGTCGCCCCCGCCGCGACGAGCGCGGCGACGACTCCGCCGACGGAGAACGTGGCGTGGAAGCCCGACATGACGGGCCGGCCGTACGCCTTCTCCACGTGCACGGCGTGGGCGTTCATGCTCACGTCCAGGCCGCCGTTGCAGGCGCCGAAGACCAGCAAGGAGCCCGCCAGTGTCCACGGATCGTGGGCGAGGCCCGGCAGCACGAGGGACGCGCCGCACAGTACGGCGGTGGCGGGGACCACGACGCGCGCGCCGAGGCGGTCGGTCAGAGGACCGGCCACCTGCATCCCGGCGAAGGCCCCGAGCCCGAGCAGTACGAGCAGGCCGCCCAGCGTCGCGTGGCTGATGCCGACCCGCTCCTCGACGGCCGGGATGTGCACCACCCAGGCGCCCATCAGGGTGCCGCACAACACGAAATAGACGTACGTCGCCACACGGGCGCCGAGAAGCGAGCGTTCCATGCCGCCCACCGTAACGAACAGATCGGATGTTCGGTAGCTGAGGTAGCGAACATCTTGAGTGTTCGTTCCCAAGTGGTGTTCAATTCCGGCATGAGCAACGCAGACCGGCACGGGTTGATCGCGAAGGTCGTCAGGGACTCCGGTGCTGCCACGGTCCAGCAGCTCGCGGAGCTGACCGGAGCCTCGGAGATGACCATCCGGCGCGACCTCGACACCCTGGCCGCCCAGGGCGTCCTCGAACGCGTCCGAGGCGGGGCACGGAGCCTGCTGCTCAGGGGCGAGGAGCCCCCGTTCGCCCTGCGCGCCCACGAGGCGGTCGACACCAAGCGCCGGATCGCCGCCAAGGTCTCCGCCCTCATCGCCGACGGCGAGAGCGTCCTCCTGGACAGCGGCACGACGTGTCTGGAGGTCGCCCGGCTCCTGCGTGAGCGGCCCGTCACCGTGATGCCGCTGTCCCTCCAGGCCATCCAGGTGTTCGGGGCGACACCCGGTCCGGCCACTCTGGTGCTGCCCGGCGGTCAGCCTCGCGCTGCCGAAGGAGCCCTCACCGGCCCCCTCACCCTTGCCTCCTTGGCCGCCCTGCGCTTCGACACCGCCGTCATCGGCTGCTGCGGTCTGAGCGCGACCGACGGTCTGACCGCCTACGACCTCGACGACGCCGCTGTGAAGAAGGCGGGCATCGCCTCCGCCCGCCGCACCCTCGTCGCGTCGGACGGCAGCAAGTTGGGCCACACCGCCTTCGCCTACGTCGGCCCCTCGACCCTCCTGCACACCCTCGTCACCGACGACACCGCACCCGCCGACGAGGTGGCGGCGCTCGAGGACGCGGGCACCATCGTCACCACCACCTGACCTCGCACGCCTGGAGTCGACCCGTCCCCCACACCGCTTCGGCTGCATGGCCGTACGCGGAAACCCTGCCCAGCCGCTCCCCTCAGGGAGGAACACGTGACCACGCACGCTGTACGTCTCGACGTGGCCGAGGCGTCCGTGGCGGTGCTGTCCGCCGACAGGGCCGTCACCGATTGGACGGCCCGCTACGTCGGGCAGTGGGTCGGAGCCGGGCGAGGGGCGTCTGCAGGTGGTCGGGTGCGACTCGGAGGCTGTCGGTACGGCAATCGCCCGCATCGCCCGCGACGTCGTCCGCGGTGCCCTTCTGCGGACCGGCTGGGCGGTGCTGCACGCGTCCGCCGTCGCCGACCCCGACGGCCGCGCCATCCTCACACTCGGGCAGAAGGGCGCGGGCAAGACGACCACGGCTTTGATGCTGGCGGCCCGCCACGGCTTCCGGCTCCTGGCAAACGACCGGGTGTTCGTGCGGCCGGCCCGGGCCGACGGTGGGGTCGACGTGCTGCCGTGGCCGGCGGCCGCTGCTGTCGGTCTCGGGTTGCTGGAGGCGCTCGGGTGGTTCGGCATCGCGCGGGAGCGGCTGACCCTGGGAGAGCGGCTGCATCCGACCCAGCACGAGAA
This sequence comes from Streptomyces sp. CNH189, assembly GCF_000527195.1. Classification (NCBI taxonomy): domain Bacteria; kingdom Bacillati; phylum Actinomycetota; class Actinomycetes; order Kitasatosporales; family Streptomycetaceae; genus Streptomyces; species Streptomyces sp. CNH189. The sequence continues at coordinate 184,490 of NZ_AZUS01000018.1, read as the reverse complement.
GGTGACGGCAGCCATCCGAGCGGGCGTGGCCGAGCCGCTGTGGAACGGGAGCAAGGAGCTGAAGGCACAGGTGTTCCCCGATCAGTTCACGGGCTGGTTCGGCGTGCGCCTGGCCACCAGCGGCACGGTCGCCGCGCTGGTCTTCCCGCGCATCGAGAAGAACGCTGCGCCGGCTGAGGAGAAGTGCGCTCGCACGCTGGATGCCGGCGACTTCATGAGCGGCGCGGCCGAGGACCGGTACCCGGACGTCTTCGGTCTCCTCGGAGGCGACGGCGGTGGAGCAGAAAGCGTGCGGCGTGAAGTTGCCCGGCGATTGAGTACGCTGCCGCACCACTCCGTGGTCCTCGGCCACGATGTGGCGGCCAACGGTGAGTTATTGGCGCAGCTCACCACCTCCTGACGCAGGCCGGACAGGCGGCGCGTTCCGCCCCCTAGGACGTCGCTTCTTATGGCTGTCAGAGCGGCCAGAGAGCCTGCGGTCATGAGCTCGACCTTGCCCTTGCGGGCGATGGGGTGGCCGATGTCACGCTCGCGGAGCTGTCATGATCCGGCCTCATGAGTGATCGTTCGCTTTCTCCCGTCTGGCTGGCCTCGTGGACCAGCAGGGTCTCAGAGACCCTGAGGGCAATGACAGGCGAGTTCGAGCGTCGGCACGGCTTTCCCCCGGGAGTCAACGACGTCCGGCCGGCCGACCACGCCGACCGTGCCGCGGCTCGCACGCTCACCCAGGTCAGCCTCGTCCCTGCCGACCTGGTCACCTTCTTCGACAGCATCGGCGAGGTCACCTGGGCGGACGTCGGCAATGGCTACTTCATTGACCCGGCAGCCGAAGTCCTCCTGCGGTTCAAGCAGTACGGCACTGTCGATGTCGGCGCGGACCAGAAGGACGGGGGCCTGGTCATAGGCTCGAACGGTGGCGGCCTGTCCTATGTCGTCGGCCCTGGCGGAGTGATCTACCGGACGCGAACGGCGTCGCTGGACGAACCCGCGCTCGACCAAGTGGCTGGTGACCTGCGGGGGTTTCTCGAGCTGCTGGAGCGTTCCCTGACACGGTTGTGACCGGGATCCTCGCAGAGATGGGCGACCCCTGTTGGAGGGATCGAGTTGTCGGGATGACGCTCCTCTTTCCCAGAGGCGAGGGAGTCATCGGAGGCGACCTCCTCTTTCATCCCGGCCGAACCTGCCTTTCCTACATGGTGTGCGTCAATACGAAACTGCTACCCGATTCCAGATTCTGCGATACGGGCCGGTACCTGAGGCAACTTGTACCCTTGCTTGAACCGTTGGGACTGACGGCAATTGCAACGCAGGACTCACCCTGACGAGCACCTGAGCAGGGGCCCAGCAGGTGGCGTCCGCTTCGTGGCGGCATCCGGCACCGCGTGGCCCGTATGGCGCCACCGCTGGACCGAAGAACGTACTGCTGTCGCAGACTCGCCATCCTGCCGAAGCGGAAATTCGATGGCGCGCCGGAAGACGTGTGATCACCCTGATCCAGTGACAGAGCCCAAGCACCGGATCCGAGCCCTGCACACCGACAGCACGATCACCGTCTACCAGGCGTACTCGCCGGCCATCGGTCTGGCGGCAGCGCGAGACGATCGTTTGCCGGCGGAGTGGCAGCGGGACCGGATGACGTGGATCAAGCCGTCGTTCCTGTGGATGATGTACCGCTGCGGGTGGGGCAGCAAGGACGGCCAGGAGACCGTCCTCGCCGTGGAGATCACCCGGGAGGGTTTCGAGTGGGCGCTGCGACGCGCCTGCCTGTCCCACTACGAGCCTGGCCTTCACACCGACCGCGCCACGTGGAAGCGCCAGCTGAAGCGCGCTCCCGCCCGGGTGCAATGGGACCCCGAACGAGACCTGCACCTTCAGCCGCTTCCGCACCGATCACTACAACTCGGCCTCACCGGCGAAGCCGCACATCGCTTCGCCGACGAGTGGATCGTCTCCATAACCGATGTCACACCACTGACCCGCATGATTCACGCGCACGTACGGAGCGGGGAGCTGGGCGTAGCCCGGCAACTCCTGCCGCCAGAAGTCCCCTACCCCGTGAACGGCGAGGCCTTGGCCCACCTGCACCGACAGGGCGGCGTCACCTGACGCGCCTGCCCACCCGCTCCCTGCCAGCGGGTCGGCCGGCGGTTGGACTACCGGGTCCTGTAGCCGCGTTGAGCCACTCGCCGGTACTTCGGGCGACGGTTCCTGCCGACGGACGAGGACGTCGTCGGCAGGGCACGTCGCGCCCTGTCAGGGGTTCCAGTAGACGGTGACGAAGGCCCGGTCGAAGCGCCGTGCTGCCAGGTCCTCGCGCTGGATCACCCAGTGGACGGTGGAGCCCTCGTACCGCGCCACGTCCTCACCGGCGAACCAGTCGGCGAGCAGCACCCAGTCCGCGGCGTCGGCCGAGACCGGTCCCTCCCAACTGCCCGACTCCACCGCCTGCGTGACGGTTGACACGGCGACCTCCACCGGGTCGACGTAAACGGCTTCCTCGTCCGCGTAACCGCCGAGCTGCATCGGCCCGTCGGTGGCGATGGCGTCCTGCGTCTCCTCCCAGACGCCGACGAGTTCTTCGGCACGTGGGTGTCCCGGTAGGAGCACGGAGCGCCGCTGCCCGGGGGGAGTGAGGTGCGTGTGGTACGGGAGCGACACGTCGACCCGCGCGCGCAGCGGCCCCTGGGGGTAACTGTCGAACATGGCCCGGTACTCGTCCACGTCTCCCGGATTCCAGGACTCGTGCTTGTCCCGCTCCGTGACGGGCGCACTCTCGGGGACGTACACCACCTGACCCGCGGAATCGGGGTATTCGCTCTCGGGCCAGGCGAAGAAGAGCAGGCGCCCGTCGGGTGGCAGGGGCAGGTCCGTCCCGTCGGCCGGAAGGACCGCGAGGTCGATGGAGGCGACGAAGGGGGCTTCCGGGGTGAGCATGTCGGTGGGGAGTTGGAGCTGCCCGCCGAACCGGCCCACAACGGGTTCCGGCCCGTCCTCGCGTGTCAGGGTCACGCAGGGGCGGGCGGTTGCCAGCCACCGCTCCACGTCGTCGGCCGGTATGCCTTGCGCCAGCGCCTCGTCACGGAACGGGCGCAAACGGTCCCGCAGTTCAGTGTTCACGGGCGGACTCTAAGGGACAGCTCCGACAACGGCGTTGCCCCGCGTGGCCACAGCCTTCACGGGAGCTGGATTCCGGACCAGGCGTCGACGTCGCACTGTCCGTCGGCATTGTTTCCCGCGCTCACCACTGTGCCGTCGACGCGCAGGCCGAGGGTGTGCGTGGAACCGGCATTCACAGCGACGACGTCGGACCACCCGCCGACCTCGCACTGGCCGTAGCGGTTGTCGCCCACTGCGAGGACTCCCCCGGACGCCGTGACGCCGACGGTGTGGTAACTGCCGGCGTCGAGTGCCACCACGCCCTCCCAGCCATCGACCGCACACGCCCCGCTTGCCCGCTCTCCGGTCGCCACTGCCCGCCCGTCGGCCCTGAGTCCCACGGTATGGAGACATCCGGCCGCGACGGCGGTCAGGTCACGCCACCCCTCGACGGCACATTGCCCGCGTCGGTTGTTCCCCGCGGACAGTGCGAACCGTCCGCCGTGACACCGACCGAGTGCCAGTCACCACACGACAGGGCGACCACCTCGGTCCACGACCGCACGTCGCACTGACCTTCCGCATTCCGGCCGACTGCCAGCACACGGCCGTTCGCCAGGAGCCCGAGCGTGCGGCGCCAGCCCGCGGCCACGGTCACGACCCCTCGCCATCGGGCGACATCGCATTGCCCGTCGCCGTTCCACCCCGTTGCCAGCACCGTGCCGTCCGACCGGAGGCCCACCGTATGCGACTTGCCGGTGTTCGACGCGGTATGGACGTTGCCCGCTGCCACCGCGACGACGTCTTGCCAGCGCTCGACACGGCATTCGGCGGCCGCGTTGCTGCCCACCGCGAGAACGGTTCCGTCACCTCGCCGTCCGACCGAATGACGCCTACCGGACGCCAAGGCCGACGCCGACGCCGACGCCGACGGGTGAGGGAGCATTTCGCCTCCGTGCACGCGAGTCCACGACATGGGTTCGCACCCTACGTCGTCGCCCCGGAGCGGCAGCGGGTCAGGGCCCGGCGACCGAGGCATACGGCGCCCAGCCCCAGCGGGACGGCCACGACGGCGCCGACAAGTCCGTTTCCGGTACCGGGACCGCCGCTTGCGGTGGCCAGGTGCAGCGCCGCCAGGACCGTGCCGAGCGCTCCTGTCGTGATGGCCGCCATCCCGCCCGCGCGCGCGTTGCCGGTACTGACGCGGCGGCCGGCACGGGTCAGGGCCAGCCAGCCGACGGCCAGCCCGAACGCGCCGACTGCGAGGGCCAAGTTGGCCCCTGTCCTCCCGTCACCGATGATCCCGCCCTCGGCGGCCGCCACCAGTGCTTCTGATGCTCCCATGTCGCTCTCCTCCGTGCTCTTCAGTTCCTTGGTCGCCGCTTCCGACGATCGATGCCCGTCCGAGCATGCGCGTCGGCCTTCCTTCCGGTCGTCATGCAGACGGAGGCACTTCCCACTTCCGCCACTGCGGCATCCGGATACCGCAGCGGTGGCACGCGGGCGGCCCCTCTACCGCACACGTGGTAGCCGCCCGCTCGTCCATGAGCCTGACTCCCCCGCAGCGGCGTCCCGCTACGGTGCACCCATGGACAAAGGACGGTTCGCTGTCCCGGCCGAAGTCACCCAGTGGGCGACCGCGTTGGGCGTGGCGGCGCTGCTGCTGGGCACAGGGCTGTCGGGGCCCCACCCGCCCGGAGGAAGCGAACTGCTCGGCTCGGCACTGCTGGCGGCCGGCGGGCTGGTGCTGGCCGCGCGCCGACGGGCGCCGCTCGTGGTCCTGGCCGTCACCGGGCTGTGCGCGGTGGGCTGTCTGGCGGCCGGTTTCGACGTGCTCGCCGTCTCCTACCTGGTGGCGGTCTACAGCGCGGTACGTGCCGGGCACCGCACCGTCACGCTGGCCGTCTCCGTAGGCGTCCTCGTCTCGCTCCACCTCACGGCCCTGGCCTACCACGACGGGACCCTGCGCGAGGTCACGGAGCAGGCCCGGAGCACCCTGGAGCTCGCCTGGCTGATCGCCGCCTTCGCTGCCGGAGAAGCGGTGCGGCAAGCCGAACGGCGGGCCGACGAAGCCGAACGCACACGTGAGGAGACCGCGCGCCGCCGGGCCGACGAGGAGCGGCTGCGCATCGCCCGGGAACTGCACGACTCCCTCACCCATCAGATCTCCGTCATCAAGGTGCAGTCCGAGGTCGCCGTCCATGTGGCCCGGCGTCGCGGCGAGCAGGTGCCGGAGGCGCTGCTCGCCATCCAGGAAGCCGGCCGGGAGGCGAGCCGGGAGCTGCGGGCGACCCTTGAGGTGCTGCGTGACGACGACACCGCCCCGCCGCGCGGACTCGGCCACGTGAACGACCTGGTCAAACAGTTCCAAGGGCCCGATCTGGAGACGACCCTCACGGTCGAAGGACGTCCGCACGAGGTGCCGGCCGCGGTGAGCCGAGCCGCTTACCGGATCGTTCAGGAGTCGCTCACCAACATCACCAGGCACGCCGCGGCGACCACTGCCTCGGTGCTCATCGACCATCGGCCGCCGGGCGTGCTCGCCGTCCGCGTCGACGACAACGGGAAGGCCGCCGCGCATGCCGTACCGACGCCCGGTCACGGGCTGCTCGGCATGCGCGAACGTGTCACAGCCCTGGGCGGCCGTCTGCGCGCCGAGCCGCTTGACACGGGCGGCTTCACCGTCCAGGCCGAACTGCCCACGGACGGAGCTCAGTGATCCGGGTCCTGCTTGTCGACGACCAGCCGCTCATCCGCAGCGGCTTCCGCGCGCTGCTCGACCTCGAGGACGACATCGAGGTGGTGGCGGAGGCCGCCGACGGCCAGGAGTGCCTGGTACTCGTCGAGGAGCACCATCCTGACGTCGCTCTCGTCGACATCCAGATGCCCGTCATGGACGGCATCGAGGCGACCCGGCGCATTGCCGCGGATCCGGCCCTGGCGGGCGTTCATGTCGTCATGCTGACCAACTACGGCATGGACGAGTACGTCTTCGAGGCGCTGCGCGCCGGTGCCGCCGGCTTCCTGGTCAAGGACATCCTGCCGGAGGACTTCCTGCACTCCGTACGCGTCGCCGCTCGTGGGGACGCGCTGCTCGCGCCCGCCCTCACCCGCAGGCTCATCGACCGTTACGTCACCCAGCTGTCGCCCGCCCCCATCGGCAGCGGGCTGGAGAGTCTGACCGCCCGCGAACGCGAGGCGGTCGCCCTGGCGGCGCACGGTCTGTCCAACGACGAGATCGCCGGCCGTCTGGTCATCAGTCCGGCAACCGCCAAGACTCACATCAACCGAGCCATGACCAAGCTCCACGCCCGCGACCGCGCCCAACTCGTTGTTCTCGCCTACCAATGCGGACTGGTGACTCCACGGGGCACCTGACTGCGCAGACCACGGGTCGGTGGATCGTGCCGGTTGACCACGACACTGCGAGGCCCGCGCAGTCATGGGCCGGCACCGTCGCCCACAGGGTGCTGATCAGACGTCGTGCAGTTGGACGGTGGTCCCGGGCGCGACGCGCTCGACCGGGATGCCGGTCAGGCCCTTCTCGCCGAGAAGGGTGGCGGTGGAGTGCTGGCCGAGGTCGCTGAGCATGAGTTCGTGGATCTGGATGACGCGCTCGGGCTTGACCGTGCGGACGAAGTCGGCGGCTTCACCGAGCTTCGTCCAGGGGCCGCTGGTCGGCAGCAAGAGCGTGCGTACGGAGGCGTCGGGCGCGAAGTAGGCGTCGCCGGGGTGGTAGACGGCTCCGTCGTCGATGAGGTAGCCGACGTTGTCGGGGCACGGGATGTCGGCATGGATCTGCGCGTGGCGGTGGCCGTGGACGGTGACGGTGAGGGAACCGACACCGAAGGTGTCGCCTGCGGTGACGGCGTGGACGCGTCCGCCGTGGCTGTCGAGGGTGGCCGCGACAGTGGCCGTGCCGTAGACCTGCAGGCCGGGCTGGGCCTCGAGAGCCGCGGCGACGAGCTTCTCGTCGAAGTGGTCGAAGTGTTCGTGGGTGATCAGGACGGCGTGAGCCTGGCTGACGGTCTCTGCCGCGTCCGGCGTGAGGGTGCCGGGGTCGATGACGAGACGGGTGCCGTCCTTGTCCAGGGTGACGCAGGCGTGGGCGTGCTTGGTGAGCTTCATGGTGGGTTCTTTCCGAGCTCCGACAACGTTCTACAACCAAACTGTACAGTACAGTTGTAAACAGCCAGCCTTCTTGAGGCCCCACCGAACTATGCAGCCAAGCTGTACAGTTTTGTTGACGAATCCGTATATGCTGGCCTTGTGGACGACAAGCAGCTGGCTGAAGAACTTCGCCTGACGATCGGGCAGCTCGTACGCAGCGTGCGCACTGCCGACACAATGCCGCCCGGCGAGGCCGCCATCCTGGGCTACCTTGACCGCGGCGGCCCACTGACCACCGCCGACGTCGCGCAACAGCGCGGGGTCAGTCACCAGTCGGCTGCCAAGGCGGTCAAAGAGCTGCTGGCCCAGGGCCTCGTGCGCGCCGAGGCCCACCCCAGCGACGGGCGTAAGCTGCTGCTCCACCTGACGTCCACGGGAAGTGACCGTCTGGCCGAAGAGCGCCAACGGCGTGCCGACTGGCTCGGCACCGCGATCAACGGTGCCCTCAGTCCCGATGAACGCATGACGCTGGAGGCGGCGTTGCCTCTTCTGTCACGGCTCGCCTCACACTTGGCCGGCAACTCGAGCGTGTCTCTTTGATCGGTTGGAGTGAGGACTTGCGTCGGTGCGGCGTGTGGCGGTTTCCCACGAAATCCTGTGGAGTCTCGGCCGCCGGAAGTGGTTGGGTCCTGCTCAATGCTTCGCTGACACGGCCCGGCACAGTGCGAGGCGCAAGGTCCGAATCGCAGGCGCGCTCTAGCCCGCGTGTCGTCGAGTGATGGAGGTATCGCGGTGGCTGGTTATGGGGCGCTTTCCGACGTGTACGAGTGGCTGATCGGGGACGACAGGTTGACCCCCGCCAAGGCAGCCGCGGTCTACTGCACCGACGCCGTGGGCTCTCTGCCGCCCAACGCGCGCGTCCTCGACTGCGCGTGTGGAACCGGCCAGCTCGCCATCGGCCTCGCGAGTCTTGGCCTTGACGTGGTCGCCGCAGACGCCAGTGATGGAATGGTTCACCGGACCGAGAAGGCCGCCGACGAGCAGGGTGTCTCGCTTCGAGCCCTCCGCGCGAGCTGGGACGAGCTGCCCGACCACCTGAATGACTCCACGTTCGATCTGGTGTTCTGTGTCGGCAACTCGCTCGGGCACGCCGAGGGCGCAGTTGGGCGCCTGAGCGCACTGGAAGCGATGTCGCGGCTGCTAAGTCCGGGCGGACGCCTTGTGCTCCATTCGCGCAACTGGGAGCTCGTGCGCTCCGCCGGCTCCCGGGTAGACGTCCGCGATCGACTCATCCGCCGAAACGACCGCGATGCGGTCGTGAGCTACTACTGGCAGATCGCGAAGTGCTGGGAGGAGGAACACTTCCTCGAGATCGTGGTCGCCCAGATCGAGCCGGATGGGGCAGTGCGAACCTGCTCGGAGCGGTTGTCCATCTGGCCCTACCGGTACGAGGACATCGTGGCGCAGTTGCGGAGCGTTGGGCTCACGGTGCAGTCCACCACCTTCGATCCTGAGAGTGATGGATACATGGTGGTCGCCAGCCGCGACTAGGGACTGCCTCGATGAACCGTTCTCGGCAGGTTGGGGGGTGGTTACTCTGCTGTGGTGCCGAAGAAGACGGAAACGGAGCTGGAGGTAGACCTACGAGGTCGGTCGATCGAGACCCTCGATGACTTCTGGGACGCCATCGCCGAGCCCTGCGGGCTGCCGGAGTGGTGCGGCCGGAACACCGAAGCTTGGCGCGACACCATTCAGACACGAGGCATCTCCGATGTAATCGACAGCTACGACGTCTTGGTCGTCCACGTGGACAAGCGCGGAGTCTTCGCTGCCCGAAATCGTGAAGCTCGCGCCCTGCGGAGCGCGTCCGCGGGGCGGCAGTCCCGGGAGCTGCACCAGGAGGACTTCGCGCCGCCGGACGCATCACGTCTTGAGCTACTGGTGTTGTCCGCGGCCCCCGGCGCCCTCGCCGAGGACGGACTGCGCCTGCTCGCCGGCCTGGGTGCGGACAAGCCCTCCGTGGTGTGCGCCCCGGTTCGTGAGTGACGCCGCGCACCTGCGCGGGTCCTGTGCCCGGCGTCCAGCCTGTACGCGATCCACGGCGCATACCAGCCGGCGTTGCCCATGGGACGCCGAGCGGCATATGTTGGCCGGATGAGCGAGCGCCCGCTGCAGGAGCCGACCCTGCTGATCCTCACGGCACTGGCCGACCGGCCCCGCCACGGCTACGCCGTCACGCAGGAGGTGAAGTCGCTGTCCGAGGGCCGTGTCGTCCTGCGCACCGGCACGCTCTACGGTGCCCTCGACCGTCTCCTGAAGGAGGGCCTGATCGAGGTGCACCGCGAGGAGATCGTCGACGGGCGGGCCCGGAAGGTCTACGCCCTCGCGCCGCCCGGGCGGGAGATTCTGTCGGCGGCGGCCGAGCGGATGGCGGCGACGGCCCGCGAGGCCACCCGCCGGCTCGGAATCTCCGGCCGCACGGTGCCGCAGGGGTGATCGGTCCGGTCCTGCGCCTGTATCCGCGGCGGTACCGACTCGAGGCCGGGGAGGAGATCCTCGCCGTGTACCGGGAGTCGGTGGCCGACGCACACGCAGTGGAGCGTGTCAGGGAGGTTGCCGACATCGCCGGGCACGCCCTGCGTATGCGGCTCGGGGTGAGCTCCGCGACCGGCGCCGGACGCCTGCTGGCGGAGGCGGCCCCGCAGGTCGCCGGTGTGGCGGCGGCCTACTGCGGACTGCACGTGAGCCGCTGGTACGTGGCGGGGTCCCTGTCGCCCGCCTTCCCGCCCTTCGAGGCCGACACCTGGACCCTGCGGCTGTTCGCGTCCGCGCTGGTGGTCATCGGTGCCGTCACCGCTCTGACGAGCAAGTGGCGCGCGGGGGTGTGCGCGACGGCCGTCGGACTGGTGGTTCTGGCGGTCGCGACCGTCGTCAGCGGGCCCCACTTCGGCGATCCCGTCGTCACGCCCGTCATGGCGCTGCTCGCGGCACTGGCCCTGGCGGCCACCCCTCCCGACCTGCCGCCCGACGCGCGGGACAGGGCCACGGCGGGAGTCGTGGCCGCCGTGGTGTGGCTGCCCGTCACCGCGCTGTACGCCGGCGTCCTGCCGGTGAGCACGGACTACGGCCTGTGGCCGCTACTGGTCCTCGCGGCCTCCGGTGTCGCACGCGCCCTGCGGCACCGGTCACTCCGGCTCACCGCCACGGCCGCGACAGCCGTCGCCTGCCCACTGTTCCTCGCCTACGCCCATACGATCGGGCCCTGAGCACCCCTCCCCTCCACCGGGCCCGCGCGCCACCACTTCACTCGCTCCGAACCCTCCACCGCCCCACATAGTCAGTCGAGCGACATATACTCCTGAGCGTCCTGTCAGGATCCAGGACGTCCAGCTCGCGTGCCCGACACCCGGACGCGCCGACACCGGGGTTGATCACTCGATGCCGTTCACGCTCTCCCACCCGGCCGCCGTACTGCCGTTGCTGCGCCACCCGTTCTCGCCGGCCGCCCTGGTCTGCGGGTCGCTGGCTCCGGACATGCCGTACTTCCTCGGCACGGCCGGCATTCCGGTGAGCGCGCAGACCTGGTACGAGCCGCTCCTCAACGCCACCACGTCCCACCAGGTGTCCGGCATCGGTGTGCCGGCGGTGTTCGGAGCGGTGCTGCTGGCGGCGTACGCGCTGGTGCGGCGGCCGATGGCAGCCCTGCTGCCGACCGGGCTTTCCCTTGCCGACGGGCACGGGCACGGGCACGGACACGGACGCGTCGGGGGCGTACGACGGGTGGTCTGGGTTCTGTTGTCGCTCGTGACCGGCATCGTCACCCACCTCGTGTGGGACTCCTTCACGCACGCCGACGGGTACCTGGTGACCCACCTCGGCGTCCTGCGGTCCTCTCCGGCCGGCGACCTCACGGTGGCTCGCGCCCTACAGCACCTGAGCACCGCCGTGGGCCTCCTGGCCGTCGCCCTCTTCCTGTGGCGCGGGTCGCGCGGCGCCTCGACGGGACGCGGCGTCGGGCAGGACCCCCTGTCCAGGACCACCCGCCGCGCTTTGGCCGCCGCCCTGTCCGCCGCCGTGCCGGCCGGTGCCGCGGCCAACACGGCCTCCTTCTCCGACTACCGGGGAGGCCCCGGCCCGGCTGACCGGAACGGCACGTGGGACGTATCGGAGGCGGTCCTGTCGGACTGGGTGACGGGCGGCGGCGCCGCTCTGGCCTGCGCGGTCCTGGCCTACGCCGGGGGGTGGTGGGCGCACTGGGCACTGCGCCGCACCACCGCCCGCCGGTCGGCGCTCCCGGGGTGAGGCACGCTCGGGCCAGGCCACCGTGATCTCGGACTTCCTCGAGGGTCACCAGAAGTTACCCCGTGCCGGGGCCGCGGGCTGGGCCGACCGGAGGCAGGCGGCGCAAGTGCGGTTTGAACGCGCGTCGTTGAGGTCAGCCGGTCGGTAGTGGGATCGTGTCGCGTGCGGGCAGGGTCAGATGGGTGCCTGTCCAACGGCTGCGGAGGCGGCGGTCGTGGGAGACGAGCAGGATCGTGCCGGGGTAGTCCGCCAGGGCTTGTTCCAGGTCCTCGACGAGGGCCGGGGAGAGGTGGTTGGTGGGTTCGTCCAGCAGGAGGACGTCGCTGGGCCGGCTGAGCAGGCGGGCGAGTGCGAGGCGCCGGCGCTGGCCGGTGGACAGTTCGGTGACGCGGGCCGTGAGGCGTTCGGAGGTGAACAGGCCGAATGCGAGGAGACGTTCGGCGTGGTCGTCCGGGTGGCCGGGGAGGCCGTGGGCGTAGGCCCTCAGTACCGTCTCCCCCGGCCTGCCCGGTGCCGGCTCCTGCGGGAGGTGGCCGATCCGGCCTCGGCGGGTGATCTGGCCGGTGTCCGGGGTGAGCCGGCCGACCAGGACGCGTAGCAGGGTGCTCTTGCCGGTGCCGTTGGCTCCGGTGATCAGGAGGCGGCCCCCGGCCTTCACGGTGAGGTCGATGCGGGCGAGGCGGCCGGTGACGGTGACGCCGGATGCCTCCAGGACGGTGCCGGAGATTCGACGGCCTGCCGAGGGTGGGGTGGGGGTGAAACGCAGCGGCTCGGGCGGCTTGGGCACCGGGTCGGCCAGCAGGCGGCGCAGGCGTTCCTCGGCGTTGCGGACCCTGCCGGCCACGGACTGCTGGACACGGCCGGCGGCACGGTCGTACGCCATCTTGTTGCCGTCCTTCATCGCACGCCCGGGGGCGACCCGGCGGGCGGTGACCGCGGCGGCTTCCCGTTGCGCGGCCACGTCCGCCTCCCAGCCCGCGTGTTCCTGTTCCCAGCGGCGGCGGGCGGCGGCCTTCTCCGCGAGGTAGCCGGTGTAGCCGTTGCCGTAGCGGGTGACGGTGCGGCGGTCGGCGTCGACCTCGAGGAGGGTGGTCGTGACGCGGTCGAGGAAGGTGCGGTCGTGGGACACCGCGACCGTGGTGCCGGGTCGGGTGCGCAGGTGGTCCTCGAGCCAGGTCAGGGCGTGGTCGTCGAGGTGGTTGGTCGGCTCGTCCAGCAGCAGCACCTCGGGGGACGCGGCCAGGAGTGCGGCCAGGCGGAGGCGGACCTGTTCGCCGCCGGAGAGGTCGCCGATGGCGCGGTCTCGGGGCAGGTGGGACAGGCCCAGGCCGTGCAGGGCGCGCTCGACGCGGGCGTCGGCCTCGTAGCCGCCGCGCAGTTCGAACGCGGTGAGGAGGTCGCCGTACTCGGCCATCACGCGGGAGCCGCCGCTCGGGGTGTCGTCGCCGGGGTTGCCGTCGGTGGCCATGACGGCCTCCAGGTGGCGCATGCGGGCCTGCATGGCGCGCAGGTCGATCAAGGCGTCGTCGACGGCCTGCTGGACGGTGTGGTGGGCGGGCAGGCGGGCGTCCTGCGGAAGGTAGCCGATACCGCCGTCCGCCTGCACGGTGACGGTGCCGCTGTCGGGCTGTTCGGCGCCGGCCAGCAGGCGGAGGAGGGTGGTTTTTCCGGAGCCGTTCTCCCCGACGATGCCGGAGCGTTCACCCGTGGTGAGGGTGCAGGTGACCGCGTCAAGGACGAGGCGGCCGTTGTACGACTTCGAGACGGAGCGGGCGGTGATCTGCGTAGGCACGGGAGGTCTCCTGGACGTTCGGGTGACGGACGGCCGCCGTGGCGGGCCGGTGGGTCGGGTGAGCGTCCGCGAAGAGCATCTCCACATCCTTACTGCGACAACAGTTGCATTAAGATGCTGTCATGACGGCAGGGGGCGCGGCAAGCGCAAAACTCGGAACGGCCGACGAGGCCGCTGATGGGGCCGGGATGTTGGGCCGGGCCGGCGGGGCCGTGGTGCGGCGGCCGGGCGGGCGCAGTGCGCGGATCCGGGAGCACGTGCTGGATGCTGTACGGGAGTTGCTGGTCGAGCAGGGGTTCGACGCGTTGAGTGTGGACGCGGTCGCCGAGCGGGCCGCCGTGCACCGCACGACCGTCTACCGGCGCTGGCGCGACGTGGGCGGACTCCTCGCCGACGTACTCGACGCCGCCGGCAGCGACCGGTGGCAGCCACCCGACACCGGCTCCCTCGAGGACGACCTGGCCGCCCTCAACGCCGAGGTGGAAGCCGGACTCACCGATGAACCTGTCACCGCCGCACTGATCGCCGCTTCCTTCCGCTCCCCCGAGGCGGCTTCGGCTCTTCAGCGGTTCTGGGAGGACCGGTACGCGCGGTGCGCGGTCGTGGTGGAACGGAGTGTGGCGCGGGGCGAGTGCCCTGTGGGGACGTGTTCGCGGAGGGTGCTCGTCGCGTCCACGGCTCCGGTCTATCAGCAGATCCTGCTCATGCGGGGTGGCAACGATCCCCTCCTCGCGCGACAGGCGGCCCGGGGCGTGGCACTGGCCGCGGCGGGCGGGGTGTTCGTCGGGGGGCGGGAGGGGTACCGCACGGCGCGCGACGGAGACGGCTCCCTTCCCCCTTGGGCGGCGGACGAAGGCGTCGGCCAGGCAGGCGAGCCGGCGAAGAGTTACGGTCCTTAGCAGTCCGCTTCAGCGGTCTTCCGTGGATCGTCCGCCAAGATGCGGGCAGTCAGTCGCCGCACCTGCTCCTCCACGGGAACGTCCTGGGTGACGATCAACTCGCACTGGTAAAACTCTCCACGTTCGCCGTCTCTGCGAGCCTGGTGGAAGTGGACATCGACACTCCGTGGGCTGGTGAACTCATCGGGGAGATCGGGCTCCTCGCGTCGTGGCGAAACACTCGTGAGGAAGCAGCCCCGGCGCTCGAACCAGCCGCTGTCCGCGAGCGTTTGCTCGAGGAGCCGGGCCACCGTGTCCACCGGCTCCTCCCAGCTGCGGTCAGCGGCGGCCCGCGCGAGCTCGGCCTCGTACTGAGCGATGTCGAAGCGGAAATCCGCCGGCACAGCTGTGACGTTGCTGGTGTTCTCCCAGGACTCCCAGAGCACCTGATCGCCGTCACGGCGGATGGTGACGTAGAGGGCGCCGCAACAGCCCGCCGTGCAGGTCGGCTCGGTGATCATGATCCGCCAAGGTTTCTCCGTGACCGCCAGCGGCCAGCCCTCACTCGGACCTCGCCAATATCGGCAGCTGTCCGCGAAACCCTCCGGGTGGACCTTCTCCAGGACGTCCACGCCGTCGATCAGAGGACGCACTTCGGCCCAGGGGTCCGCCGCCCAGTCGTCCGGAATCCTGTGCTGCAAGGTCAACGTGCCGATCATCGGTGCTCGGCCACACCCCCATGATCGGCTGAGGTCATGCGACGGCGCATCCACTCTGGGAGGTGCCCGGCAGCTTCTCCGTCACTGCGACGGCACCCCGTCGACCGTCACCGGCGAGGTCTGTCACGTCCCCGGGTGCGGCGCGGTGAGGTAGTGCTGCACGGTGGGTGCTAGCCAGGCCGTGATTTCCTCGGGGTGCAGTTCTGCGGCGGGCGGGAAGCGCAGCACGTAGCGGGTGAGCGCCAAGCCCAGGAGTTGTGAGGACACCAGCGCGGCGCGCACGGGGGCTTGTTCGGGGTCGGGGCACACCCGCAGGGCCAGCGGGAGGAGTTGGTCGCTGAAGATGCCTCGCATGCGCCCGGCGCCGGCCTCGTTGGTCACGCCGACCCGTAGCAGCGCGGTGAGGACCTCGTTCTCCTCCCACGTGTCCAGGAAGTGTGTCACCAGCACCCGGCCGGCCTCCTCCCGGGGGAACGAGGCAGGGTCGGGCAGCCTGAGGTCGATGGCGACGGCCGCCGCGAACAGACCCTCCTTGTTGCCGTAGTAACGCATGACCATCGAGGGGTCAATGCTCGCCTGCTGGGCGATGGCGCGGATGGTGGCGCGCTCGTAGCCGTCGGCGGCGAACCGCTCGCGGGCCGCGTCGAGGATGGCTCGTCGGGTGGCGTCGGAGCGGCGGGCGGGGGTGGCGGGCGTGCTGTGACTCATGCCAACAATCGTAGGCCAACATACGTAGGCCAACAAGCGTTGACACCCGGATACGTACACGCCTATCGTCGCCAACAAGCGTTGACCAACACACGTTGGCCTACACCCGTTGGCGACTGGGAGGTCTCCATGAACGGCACCGACACCGGCGAAGGCACCGGCCGCGCCGCAGGCTCCATGCATCCGGTGATCGTCGTCGGCGCCGGCCCCACCGGTCTCCTCCTGGCGGGTGACCTCGCTGAGGCCGGCGTTCCCGTCACCCTGCTGGAGAAGCGCCCGCACAAGATCAGCAACCTCTCCCGCGCCTTCGGCGTGCACGCCCGCACCCTTGAGCAGCTCGACGCCCGTGGTCTCGCCGACGACCTGCTCGCCACCGGCAGCACGATCACCCGGCTCCGCCTCTTCCGCCGCCTCTCCCTCGACCTGAGCACGCTCCCCTCCCGCTTCCCCTTCCTCCTGATCACTCCCCAGTACGAGGTCGAGCGCCTGCTGGAGCGCAGGGCGCAGCGGCTCGGCGTCCGGTTCCAGTACGGCAGTGAGCTCCTCGCGCTGCGACAGGACACCGACGGCGTCGACATCGACGTCCGCAACGGAGACGGATCGACGGTCATCCACCGTGCCGCCTACGTCGTCGGCACGGACGGCCACCACAGCGCCGTGCGCCGGGCGATCGGCCAGCCCTTCCCCGGCGTCTCCGTCATCACGTCCCTGTTCCTCGCCGACGTCCGGCTCGCAGAGAGGCCCGAGACCGTGCTCACGGTCGACGGCGCGGGCGACGTGTTCGCGATGATCGCCTCGTTCGGCGACGGCTGGTACCGGGTGATGGGCTGGAACCGCCGCCACGAGGTCCCCGACGACGCGCCGCTCGATCTCGACGAGGTGAAGGACGTCACCCGTCGCGCCCTGGGCACCGACTACGGCATGCACGACGCCCGCTGGCTCTCCCGCTTCCACAGCGACGAACGCCAGGCACCCGAGTACCGGGTCGGACGGGTCTTCCTCGCCGGCGACGCCGCGCACATCCACTCACCGGCCGGCGGGCAGGGCATGAACACCGGCCTGCAGGACGCGGCCAACCTCGGCTGGAAGCTCGCGGCCGTCGTCAGGGGGCAGGCGTCCGACCGCCTCCTCGCCACCTACCAGGCCGAACGCCACCCGGTCGGCAAGGCGGTTCTGCGCAGCAGCGGGGGCCTCGTCCGGCTGGCCCGGGCGCAGAACCCGGCCCTGCGCGCGGTTCGCGCGGTCATCTCGGCGTTCGTCAACGCCGCCGCGCCCGCCCGGGCCAAGGCGCTGGCCCAGCTCACCGGCACCGGCTACCGCTATCCCGCCCCGCGTGGCGCCCACCGCCTCGTCGGAACCAGGGCCCCGGATGTCAGCCTCGGCAGCGGTCAGCGCCTGTACGAGGCGCTGCGCGGTGGCCGTTTCGTCCTCATCACCCCGCGCCCCCTGCACCTTCCGCCCGGCGCGGCCCCGGACGGTGACGGCGATTTCCTGCCGGTCGTAGAGCACTGGGCCGGCGACCGTCGTACCGCCGTGCTCGTCCGCCCCGACGGTTACGTCGCCTGGGCAGCGGACGACGCCGGCACCGACGTCCTGGAGACCGCCCTGGCCTCCCGATATCTCACCGCCCGCTGAGCGGCGGTGCCCCGCCTCACCGCACAGGAGACGGTGCGACAACCAGCCCGCTTCGCCGCCTCACATTCTTCCGGCCTGCGTCGTCATGTCGGTGAGGGCAGCGACTGGTGCCCCAGAACGGAGTGAGGAAATGAAGGTTTTCATCGCTGGTGGGCGCGGCCGTGTGGGGTCCCGCCTCGCGGGCAACCTGGAGACCAAGAACATCGAGGTGGTCTCAGGAGGACTGGAGGACGGGATCGACGTGATCTCGGGTAAGGGGCTCCCCGAGGCTCTCGTCGGAGTCGACACCATCGTGAACGTCCTCAACACCCCCCGTTTCGACGCGGAGGGGGCGATCTCGTTCTTCGAGGGAGCGATCAACAACCTGACCGCGGAGGGCGAGCGGGCAGGTGTGCGTCATCACATCGTGCTCTCCATTGTCGGCGTCGGGGAAGGGGACGCATCGGAGATCGGGTACTACCTCGGCAAGGTGGCGCAGGAGAAGGCCGTGCGATCCGCTTCGATCCCCGCCACCATCATTCGGGCCACTCAGTTCCAGAGCTACATTCCCGTCCTCATTGACCAGCACACCGTGGACGGGAAGGTTCTCGCGCCGAGGTCGTTCATCCAGCCCGTCGAGCTGGACGAAGTCATCGACCTGCTCGTCGAGGCTGTCACGACGCTGGAGCCGGGAAGTGTGGTCGAGATCGCTGGACCCGATCGTTTTTACCACGACGACCTTTTCCGTGCCACCCTGGCCCATCGCGGGGACGATCGTGAAATTGTGACCGTGGACGGCCAGGGGCCGCTTGATGCCATGGTTCCGCGCGGCGCGCACCGGACAGGCGGCGTCAGGTACCCGATTTCAGGGATTCCCACCGTCTGAGTGCGAGAATGAAGGGAGACGGACGTCTGCCTGTCAGCGATAGGCCAGGCGTGCCGCGCTCCACTGGGAAGGGGTGCCCCATGCCGGAAGATGTCCCTGCCGCATCAGCGGAGTTCGGAGGATCCGGACATGATGAATCACAGGATCTCGATTCGGTCATGGCGGAGCGACATCGCCTGCTGTCGCTAGCGTTTCGCATGATGGGCACCCTGGCCGACGCCGAGGACGTCGTGCAAGAGACGTATGTGAGGTGGTATCGCCTTGAGCCCGAGGAACGCGACGAAATCGCCGTGCCTGCGGCATGGCTCATGCGCGTCGCAAGCCGCATCTCACTCGACCTGCTGGGTTCCGCGCGGGCGCGGCGTGAGACGTACGTCGGGCAGTGGCTGCCGGAGCCAGTACCGGCTGACCTCTTTTCCGACACAGCGAAGCCGCTACTGAACTCCAGGCATCTCGCTGCTGATCCGCTCGACCGTGTCACCCTCGATGATGCCGTCAGCATGGCATTGCTGACAGTCCTCGAGGCCATGACCCCTGCAGAGCGTGTGACGTTCGTACTGCATGACGTGTTCGGCGTCCCGTTCGGCGAAATCGCTGGAATCGTAGGTCGTTCGGCCGCAGCGACAAGGCAATTGGCCACGTCCGCACGCCGCCACGTTCGACGAGGAAGACGCGGGCAGGTTTCTCCGCACCAGCATGATGAGGTCGTTCGGGCGTTCCGTGATGCAGCTGTCGGAGGGCACATCGAGAAACTACTCCGCGTGTTGGCTCCAAATGTCGAACTACGGGTGGACGGCGGCGGCTTCGTCAATGCCGCGCCTCAGGTCATCCGTGGGTCGGACCATGTGGTCCGGTGGTTCATGGGAGTGTTGCGCAAGCAGCCCGCCCTCCGCCTTGAGCGACGCGATACAGCTGACGGCCTCGGATACATCATTCGAGACGAGGAACGTCGATACGGGCTGGCTACCTTCGACGTCAGTGATGAGCGCGTCACGCATGTGTGGCTGATGCTGAATCCAACGAAGCTGACGAATTGGTCACTCGACTAGAAGCTCATCCCATTCGGTTGGGCAGGTTGAACTTCCCCCGATTTGATGACGATCACGTCAAGGGATGCGTCACACAGGGCGCGAGCCGGGGAGGAAGGAACCGCGGCCCGTATACGCCAACGCGACGGCAGTGCGGCGCCAAACCGGCACACGCAAAAATGAACCGCTGTCTCAGGCGGGGGCGTGGCGGCGGGTGCTCGACCCGGCGTGCGGGGCGGCGTGGTGGACAGGACGGCCGGTGGCCGGGACCGCGACGCGTCGCAGCGAGACACTCGCCGTGACGAACAGAGCGGTGAAAACAGCCAGGAGAAGGACGGAGACCCACATCTGCCGACCGCCGGGAGCCTGCCAGCCGCTCCAGGCGGCGGAACCCGCCCACAAGAGCATCGCCGCAGCGTAGAAGGAACGGATACGACGCAGCTGCCGTACTGCCCGCAGGAACTGAATGCGTTCGGTCTTCGGTGCCATGCGCCCCCGTGTACCCCCGAACGCTGAAGCCATCAGGTCCAGGACGAGATCTTTCGAGGCGGATGCCGCGGTTACGGCGGGGCATCAGCGCAAGAGGGCGCCGAAGGCGGTGCGGGGCGGACGGGGACGCATCGACCACGCCGCGCACACCATCACGGGTACGGCGACGACGGGCACGGTCCACCACGGGATACCGCTCCACACGGCCGGCAGACCCGTGCCGAAACACACCACGATGGCCGTGAACAGCAGCCGCCTGCCGTACGGCTCCCAGGTGAAGGGTTCCACGTCACGGGGTTTGGCCAGCCGCACCGCGCCGAACACCGAGGCCTGAGCCGCGAGGAACGCGGCGAGTACACCGAGGGCGGCATTCATCTGCAGCTCGTCGCGGGGCGCCTCCGAAGTGTTCTGTCGTACACCGTCCATGCTGAGCACCACGATGTCGCGGCGCCAGATCGTGGCCTCGACTTCGTCGCCAGGCTCGAGCTGCTCCAGAAGCGGCCCTGGGTCACCGAAGTGGACGGTGCCTCGCCAGGAGTCCTGGGCAGTCAAGACGGCTTTGTACGAGGCCTGCTTCCCGGACCGGTTTTCCGTCTCGTCCACGGTGAGGCGCCAGGTGCTCAGGCAGTCCGTCCGTCCCTGCTCCGTCTCGCGGGGCGTGCACGACTCGGCCGCGACGTAGTCCCGGTAACGCTCGCCGTCGGAGGGCAGCCACGAGCTGAAGACCCAGTAGCAGAGTGCGGCCGATATGAGGGAGGCCACGATCAGCAGCGCGCCGGTGAGGCGCCTCAGGCCCGGCCGTGGGTCAGGGAGTACTCCGATCGGCGGTCTAGTGTTTCTGAACGTGGTGGCGGTCGCCCGTTTTGTCATCATGTGCCTCCTCGACCTCAGCTTTCATCAGCGGCGAGCAGGCAGACCAGAAGGTCGAACGGCAGGTTAGAAGTGGGCGTTGCTGCCGAGTTCCGGCAACTCCAGCCAGGTGGCTCCTCGGCGGGAGCGCGGCACCCACTGTTTCGGCTGTTGTTACGGCCTGCTCGACAGCATGTGCGTACAGCCAAAGCGACAACCGGTGAGCGGAGTCGAATTCGTACCACCGGTTGCTCGTGGTGTCGTTCGGGCCGCCGCCCTGGTCCTCCCCCACCGCGATGCCCTCCTCCATCGTGTCGAGGAGCGCCTGCGGCCGGCTCCGGAAGTCCGAGTTCGGTTTACCCTGGGCGGGAATCGCCTGACGCAGCATTCGGTGCGCACCGTCCCGGACGCATCCCCCGTGTCCGCTGTTCTCCCATGAACGGGGGATCTTCCCACGAGCCCGAAGCGAAGCAGTGCGGGGATCGTCCGCGACACGACCGTTCGGACCACGAGCCGTCTCCTGGTGTTCATCCGCCCGGCCCAGCATGATCGCCGGCGGTCCCTAACGTCCCCGCCATGCCACGTACTTCATTCCTCTCCCCGTCGGCCCGCACCGCGCGACCACGCCGTGCTCGGCGCTCGCGCGTCGCGCTCCTCGCCTCCGTACTGCTCGCCGTGTCCCTTCCCACGATCGCCAGCGCCGAGGACTCGACCTCATCCGCCGACGCCGACACACCGGCAGGCCGGGTGGTCCTCTCCACCGACTTCTCCGGGACCTCGCTGCCTCAAGGCTTCAAGGCCGTGGAGGGTGTCTGGCAGGTCAAGGACGGTCGCATGTACGGCAGTTCCGCGAACGCCTCGCAGTTGAGCCGGATCACCTTCGGCGAACACCTCAACGACTTCCGGATCGAGGTCACCGCCCGTTTCGAGTCGGTCGTCGACGCCGCGCGCTGGACCGCCATGGGGCTCGACCTGCCGGCGAGCGGAGCCGTACCGTGGTCCGTCGCCACCATGCGGTCCGGGACCACCGCCACCAACGGCCTGGAGTTCGCCCAGCGCACCCCGGCGAACGCCTGGAACGTCACCGACACCCACGCGGCGCCGTTCGCCGCGGGCACGGGCAAGGACGTGAAGATAGCCGCCGAGGTGCACGGCGCCAAGGCCGTCTGGTACTTCGACGGCAAGGAGGTCATGCGGACCTCCAAGGTCACCCGCTCCGCCGACGGCGTCCAGGGTCTGCTCGTCAACGGGGCCTCGGTCTCCTACGACGACCTCAAGGTGACCGAGCTTCCGCCGCAGAGCTACATCCGCGCGGCCGGGGCACCGCTGACCGTCGTCGCCCATCGCGGCGCCTCCTCGGCCGCCCCCGAGAACACCCTCGCGTCGCAGGAGATCGCCCGCCGGGGCGGTGCCGATTTCATCGAGAACGACGTCCAGCCCAGCAAGGACGGCGTGCCGTACGTCATCCACGACGGCACCGTGGACCGCACCACCGACGGCAGCGGTGCCGTCCGGTCGCTGACGTCCGCGCAGATCGACGCGCTCGACGCGGGCTCCTGGTTCGCACCGCACTACAAGGGAGCGCGCCTCCCGACCCTGGCGGCTCAGCTGGACGACCTGCGCACGCGTGGCGGCGACCTTCTGCTGGAGATCAAGGGCGCGCACACGAAGGACGAGGTGGCCACGATCGTGGACACCATCCGCGACCACGGCATGACCGGACGCGTGTTCGTGCAGAGCTTCGAGGTGGACGCCCTGCGCTACACCCACGAACTCGCTCCCGATCTGCCGCTCGGCCTGCTGCGCAGCACCCTGGACGCCGACCCGGTCGCCCTCGCGAAGGAACTGCACCTGGCCGCGTACAACCCGCAGGACGGCGCGCTCAGCAAGAAGCCGTCCGTCATCGCCGACCTGCACAAGGCCGGCGTGGCCGTGATGGTGTGGACCGTGGACTCCGCCGACCGTTGGAAGGCGTTGGAGAGCGCGGGTGTTGACGGCGTCATCACCAACCGGCCGACCGAACTGAATGGTTGGAACAGCGCGTTCCGGCAAAGTCAGGCGGTGCCCCCGGCCAAGCCCTCGGTCCGCATCACCTCCCCCGCCGCCGACGCCGTCCTGGACCGTGCGCAGTCGCCGGTGCCAACGGTGCAGAGCGACCACAGCACGTCCGTGACGCTCACTCTCGACGGCCGTTCCGTCCCCGCCGGCAAGCCCCTTGAGCTGGCCACCCTCGCGGCCGGAACGCACACCCTGCGCGCCGTGGCGTCAGGCGAGGGCGGCAGCGCCGAGGACACGATGACCTTCACCCTCAAGGCCACACCGACCGGCCTGGCCCACCTCATCCTCACCTCGGGCGCCAAGGACTCCGCCGTCAGCTCGATGACGGCCATGCTCGGGCTCAAGCAGTACTCGCTGCTGGCGACGTGGGCGAAGGTGCAGTCGGGCAAGTCCCTGAGCAAGGAGCGGGCGGCGCTCATCGCCGAGGACGCCCGCACCCTCGCCACCACCCACTGACCCACCTCGTCCCACTCGGGCGACCCTCATCGCTGTGGGGCGGACCTCTGACACTGGTCGTCCACTGGTCGTCCTGTGCTGGCACAGCCATCGCAGGACGACCGCCGGACGCTGCGTATCGTCAAGGCACGCCTCTTCAGTACGGCCGGCCGTGGAGTCCCGCTTCTAGCGCGATGCGGGCCGCTCGGACAGGGCTGCCGTCAGGTCGACCTCGACCAGTTGTCCGACGAAGCCGAGCCGGGCGACTCCCAGTAGTGTGCTCGCCGTGGTGAAGGCCGGTCCCAGGGCCGAGCCGGTCAGACGCCGCCACGCCCCACCGAGCACTGCGGCGTCGTCGCTGACCACGTAGATCACCGAGCGGACGACGCGCTCCGGCCCGGCGCCCACCGCCCTCAACGCTGCGACGGCGTTCGCCACCACCTGGTCGATCTGGACGTCCAGATCACCCGGTCCCACCAGCTCCCCAGAGCGGTCGAGGGGACACTGTCCCGCCAGGTACGCCGTGCGGCCCGCCTCCACGACGGTGATGTGGTGGTACCCCGCAGTCGTGTGCAGCTGGTCGGGATTGATGCGCGTGATCTCGGCCGTCATACGCGTGAGTCTCCCGGATCGGCCAACCGCGGCGCATCACCTTTTCGCCCGCTCGCCCCGTCACGAGGCGGGGCTTGCCACGCCGACCGCGGCGGCACACCGGCGGCCACACCCCGCACTGTCGCTCTGGGCACCAGCAGTGCCCCATCGGGCAGCCCACACTGGCCTCGCGCCCGGTGACCCGCCGGGACGGGCCCGGTTAGTGTCTGAGCCCGAGCCGATACGTCCCTGGCGTCACGCCCCGCCGTGGTGCCGTCGGGGAACCCCGTCGGCCGGTGACCAAGGAACGGGGAAGAGCGGCGTACTCCCGCGTGCCGGGGGGACGACCGGGAACAGACCATGCACAACGAGCCCACGGACGACGGCACGGCACAGCCCGGCCCCACAACGCCGGCCACGCAGACGTCCAGCACGGGGACGAGCAGCACCGGGACGAACAGTCGTCGTCGTCGCGGACCCGGCCCCCTCACGCTGATCGTGCTGCCGGGAGTGGTGACGCTCTCCGGGGTCTTCGTCTTCCTCTCCTTGGCCGGCGTCTTCGACACGGCCGTGCCGCAGGATCAGGCGCCGCAGGGGTCGGAGACGTCCGTCAGCAAGGTGGACGGTTCCTACGTCCCCTGGCTCCGTCGGGCCACCGCGGACTGCCCCGGCATCACCCCGGCACTCCTGGCCGCGCACATCGACCAGTTGTCCGGGTGGCAGACGGACGGCGCGAGTCTGTCCGAGCAGGGCCTCGCCCGTTTCACGGAAGCCGACTGGAAGACCTGGGGCCGGGACGACGACGGCAACGGCACGTCCTCGCCACGCGACGCGGTCGACGCGATCATGGCGCTGGGGCGGCGGGACTGCTCCTTGGCGGAGAAGATGACCGCACTGCGCACCAAGGGCGCCATCAACGGGGATGTCGCCGACCTCACCCTCGCCGCCTACGCGGCCGGAGCGGACGAGGTCACGGAAGCCGGCAAAGTCCCCGCGTCGGCCCGCGACTTCGTCACCGAGGTACGGAAGCGACTGCCGCAGTACGACGCCCTGGTCCAGCAAAACCCTGAGCGGGAGAGCGGCCAGGCGGCCGGCCCCCTGCTGCAACCGCCCGTCGCCACGCTCACCGTCACCTCACCGTTCGGTACGCGCCGGCACCCGCTGACCGGGGTCACCAAACTGCACACGGGCATCGACTTCGACGCGCCGCAGGGAGCCCAGGTTCATGCGGCCCGCGAAGGGCGGGTGGAGTTCGCCGGCGTGACCCCGGCCTACGGCTACCGCGTGGTCGTCAATCACGGCACGATCGAAGGCAAACGCCTGGAGACCACGTACAGTCACCTGTCCGCCCTCCAGGTGACCACCGGCCAGAGTGTGACCACGGGACAGCCCGTGGGGCTCGCCGGCTCGACGGGGCTGTCCACCGGTCCGCATCTGCACTTCGAGGTCCTCCTCGACGGCCAGTACATGGAACCGAGCGCCTGGCTGACGAGCGGCGGCTGAGCTCGCCCGAGCCCGCCGTGTGCCGGTCGACCCTCCCGGCGCCTGGACACCTTGCCGACCGAGATGATCGAGTACAGGACCTGCGGCATTCCACCGTGATATGAGCGCAAGAGCTGGCGTCGTTCACCAGATCGAGCGCCCCCGCCAACCGGTCGAGATCCGGGCCACAAAGTTCGAGGTCAGCGCGACACAGACGCCGCCTGGCCACGGACGGCTTCCCTCTGTGGCTGCCCCGGACGAGCTAGCGCTCGGGGCGGGGCAGCCGACGAGCAGTGGCGTTAGGCCAACGCGCGGTGCGGACGGTTGTCGAGCCTTTTGAGTGCGGCCATCTCCTTCGGCCCGCGCACGAGTCGGCATGCTCCAGTGTCCTGGTCGACGAGGATGGGCCAGTTTCCCCCGACTCGGATGTGGCGCCCCTCCTCGTCCTTCGCCGTGGGATACCAGGTGAAGCCATAGATGCCCGTGACAGCCGGAGTCACCCACAGGCCGATTTCGAAGGCCCACTCCTCCCAGCGGTCAGTCAGGGTCCGGCCGAACTCCTCCGCACGTCTCCGTGCTTCGTTCTCCTCCACGAGATCCCCTATCACCTCACCTTCACCGACCACAACAAGCCCGTCGACACCACCCCACCACCCGCCGATCAAACTTGACCCCACCACCCTCCGCTGACCGCCGCACAGCCCTCACCTGCTGTGGCGAGGAGGAACGTTCTGGGGGGCGCACGAGGTCTTCCACCCGCGTCGCCGCTCTCGGCCGGCGCCTCGGGCTGGATCACTGCCTCCCGCCTGGCCCTCGGCCCGGTCAGACCTCCGAGCCGGCCCAGCAACTGCCGGGCCTACCAGCACATCGTACGGCTCGCTGCCCGCGGCCGGCGCCACCCCGGAGCCGGGCGACCGCCTGCGCGGATTGACCGCCGGCAACGGCCGGGCGCATCGGGCCGCCACCTGTCAGGTGCGGGCGTGACCTGGGTCGCCCCCTGTTGTCCCGGGCGGCGTGTGAAGCCGGTAAGGGCGCGGCCTTCCCTTCCGTCCGAAGCGGTGGTCCGGGCTTGCAGGGTTCCGTCGGGGCTGTCGGTTTTCGAGGTCGTCCGCGCGGATTCCGACGCTCGGCTGCAGTCCTGTCCGGGCGCGGCAGGACATGCGCTGAGGAGCGAGCTATGCGTTGTCGGTGTTCTCGCGCAGGGAATGAATCATGCTCCGCAGGATCCGGAGCGCGTCCGACTGCTCGGTCTCGGTCATGCCGGCCAGCATCCTGACCTCGACGGACCGGACCGCGACGGTCGCCTTCTGCAGGCTTTGTCGGCCGCGAGGCGTGAGCCGCGCGGGAAGAACCTTCCCGACGGTCGGCTCCGCAGGTCTGGTCACGTAGCCGTCCCGTTCCAGGTTCTGGAGCAGCACGTTCATCGACTGCCGTGTCACGAACGCGCCACGCGCGAGCTCGGAGTTCGACAAGCCTGGCCGTTGAGCCAGCAGTTCGAGGCAGGAGTAGTGCGTGATGCTCATCCCGAGTGGCCGCAGTACCTCCTCCATGGCTTGGCGTAGGGCGCTCGAAGCCTCCTTCAGCAGGTAGCCCAGTGACTTGTCCAGGTCGACGCCGCCATCACTTTGACTCATGTCAGTATTCTGACATACATTGGTTCGTGTCAGATAACTGACACGAATGAAGGAGTGTGCTCATGCCCGCCACCGGTCCCGACTTCATCTCGCTCCAGGCACGCGACCTCGACGCTTCTCAGGCGTTCTACGAGCGCTACCTCGGCCTCGTCCGCTCGCAGGCCGGACCCCCGCACGCCGTCGTCTTCGAGACGAAGCCGATCGCGTTCGCGCTACGCGACGTCGTTCCCGGCACCGATCTCTCATCCGCTGCCCGGCCCGGCATCGGTGCCGCGCTCTGGTTCCACGCCACCGATGTCCAGGCCATCCACGATGCCCTCGTCGCCGACGGCCATACCATCGTCTCCGCACCGATCGACGGCCCCTTCGGCCGGACATTCACCTTCGCCGACCCCGACGGCTACCACGTCACCCTCCACGACCGGGTCTGATCAGCCACATACCGCCGACGACCATGGCTCCGCGGTCCTGATCGCCCGCTGGGCTTCTCCTGCGAGCCGGCCCTCGGTCGAACCGTATTCCGATGGGTGTTCTCAAGGTGTTCTCTTCCATCGGAGCCGATCCCCATTTCAGCGAACACAGGCAGCGGTGGATCAGTAGCGGAGGCGGGCCTCCAGCCTGTCGATGCGCAGCGAGCAGAAGGACGGCTGGTCGATCCCGTACTCATGGAGTTCACCGACCAGGACTGCGCCTCGTCAAAGTCGCCACTGCCTCACTGGAGGTTGCGCCGGTTCCGGACGACGCCCTTGCGATCGAAACCTCGCAAGGTTCATCCGGCCGGCCAAGCGCTCCATTCTGAGACGGTCGAAAGGCCTCCCGCCCCGCGGCGTCGCCGATCCGCAGGTTGTGACAAGCACTCGTCTGAGGGACCGCTCGACCGGTGTGGTGTTGTGGTGTGTAGCCGTGTGTCAGTGGTGCCCGTCGCCGTCCGGCGTGTCACCTTTACGCGGCTTCGCCTCCGAGTGGTCTTCCGCGGTCGCCGCAACCGCCTTCTCCAGAACATGCCGTTGCTCGATACGTGCGACGACACGCTCACGAGCCAGTTTGCGGGCGGCGCGCAGTTTGCCCTCTGCCGCGAACAACGGGATCCACAGCAGCCAGCCCCAGGCGCTGAAGGTGACCACTCCGGTGGTCACGAGCAGGCGGTTCACGCCGAGGGCCGCGACACACGTGATCACATAGGCCGCGGTGCGGTGAGTCAGCAAGTACCGCATGGGCGCGTTCGCCCGGCCCTGCAACAGCTCGAGCGCTGCGGACAGTTCCGCTTCCCGCACGTCCTCTCCCGCGGTCGCCGGAGAGGCTGCGTCAGGGTGGCCGGCGCGGAGCGCACCGGCCACCCTCTCGCTCAGTTCGGCCGATTCCGCCTGTTGCAGTTCGACGCGGCCCGCGGCTGCCACCAGGTCGTCCCAGTACCCGCGGCCGGCCCAGCCCAAGGCGTCGTCAACACGTTGACGCTCCGGCGACCCGGCAGGCGCCAGTTCGTCGATGCGCGCCCGCAGCGTAGCCACCCGCCCCGCCCTGGCCGGATACTCGAAGGCGTCCGCACGCAGACACAGCTCCAGATAGCACACGAGCAGCCCCAGGTCGTCGGGGGCCAGTGCCAGACCACTCCGGTAGGCGCGCTCCGCCTCGGCATCGTGATCGTCCTCGTCCTCCGCCGCGTGCGCCTGGCCCAGCCATCGGTACAGCACCGCCGTCGGCCCCACCTGGTCGAGCCCTGCCTGTGCCGTCCGGCGCACGGCGGCGAAACCACCAGCCGCGTACAGCTCCGAGCACTGCTGCGCATACTGCTGCGCTACGTCCACGTCCCACCCCGGTTGTTCAGACCAGTACCTTCAACCAAGCCAAGATCCACGTCAAGACGTGGCGGCGGCACTGCTGCCCGGATCACCGATCAACCCGTTGGGATACACCCCGAAACGAAGCCCCCCTGTCTGCCTGCCGTGGAGACGAGGCTCCTGGTGCCGGGCCGGTGCCAGGTCGGGTCTGAAACAGCTCCTGTGCGGCGTTCACCCGGATGGCCTGCCGTGATGGCGGTGGTGGCACCCTCCGGCGACGGTGGTGTGGGCTTCGCCGTTCACGTAGGCGGAGCCCTTCCGGCCGACCCTTAGGGAGCTTCGCCATGTCTGAACGCAACACCGTCATCCGCAGCCTGCATGACGTCGGTCTGGCCGCCTGGTTCGGGGGCTCGCTGATGGGGGCGGTGGGCCTCAACGGCGCGGCTCAGGACGAGGGAAGCACGGAGACGGGCCGCGACCGGATCTCCTCCTCGGGCTGGGCCAAGTGGACGCCGGTCAACGCCGCCGCGATCGGAGCGCACCTGTTCGGCGGTGGTGGGCTGCTCGCCGTGAACGCGCACCGAGTAGCCACCCAGCAGGGCGTGGGCGCCTCCACCGCGGCCAAGACGGTCGTCACCGCCGCGGCCCTGGCCGCCACCGCCTATGCCCGTGTTCTGGGCAAGAAGGTCGAGCTGGCCTCCTCCACCGACTTGTCTGACGCCCAAGAGGCCGAGAAGCACCCGATCGACCTCGACAAAGCACGACGGCAGCTGGCTGCCGTCCAGTGGGCGGTGCCGGCCCTGACCGGGTGCCTGGTCGTGCTCAACGCCCTGCACGGTGAACAGCAGCGCCCGACGGAGCAGATCCCCGGCATGTGGGAGCGGGCCCGTTCCATGACCCACCTGATGTCGTAGCGGACGCGGCGGGAATCAACGGGCAGGGCCGCAGCGGCACCGGGCACGAGCGCGCCTGCCCGGCTTGGAGACAGCGGGAATCTGCGTCCTGATCGCCCGGACAGCTCCCGGTCGGCACCTGACGCCTCATCCGTTGCCTGCACCGCGGGTTCGGTGGTCGTTGCCCTGTCGCATCAGGGACATCAAGGCCACCGCGACAGCATTTCTCGAGCCTCGCGCACCCTCGTACATCGGCACAGCCCCTTGGCCATGCTGCCCGTCTCTGGGCAGCATGGCTGTGGGAACGGGACAGGTCCCGATCGCGTCGACGAAGCACCAGCCATCATCAACGGGGTGCGGGTGGAGGAGACTTGCGGATGGATGCGACTGCCGTGGTCACCGGCGGGTCCCGGGGCATCGGCCGGGCGGTCGTTGAACGCCTGTGCCGCGACGGGGCGTCCGTGGTCTTCAGCTACGCCACGAACGAGGACGCCGCGGAGGCTGTCGTCCGTACCGTGCAAACGGAAGGCGGCAGGGTCAAGGCGATCCGTGTCGACCTCGGTGAACCGGACGGGGCCCAGAGGCTGATGGAAGCCGCCGAGGCGCATCTCGGCGGTCTCGGCGTGCTGGTGAACAACGCCGCCGTGTCGTCCACCCCGACTCCGCTCGCCTCGACCGACATCGAGGTCTTCGACAGGGTGATGGCGGTGAACACGAGGTCGGTGTTCCTGACCATGCGTTACGCGGCCAGGAAGATGCGCGACGGCGGTCGGATTGTGAACATCTCCACCCTCAACACCGTGCGGCCGGCCCCCGGCATCGCTCCGTACGCCGCCAGCAAAGGCGCGATCGAGCAGCTGACCGCCGTCGCCGCACGGGAACTCGGGGCCCGCGGCATCACCGTCAATACCGTTTCCCCCGGTGCGACCGACACCGAACTGCTGCGCGGAACCAACCCACCGCAAGCACTCGAGGCTGTCGTCGGCATGACTCCCCTCGGCCGTCTGGGGCAGCCGTCCGACGTGGCCGACGTGGTCGCGTTCCTCGCGGGACCGGACGGCCGCTGGATCACGGGCCAGAACCTGCGGGCGACCGGCGGACTGGGCTGAGCCCGCGTCCCCTGGCCCCCTGACGAGCACGGCGGAGCACGACACGGCCGACGTCACATCGGCGCCGGCCCAAGGGCGGGGGCAGCCCGGCACGGGAGCGCCCGCGCCGTTCAGCCCTGCTCCTCCCCGTCGAGCGACTCAAGGCCCTCGTGCCAGCGTTGCCGGCGCTCGTCCTCGAACTGCTCCCACCAAGGGGTGCCGCGCTCGCCCAGCGCGATCTTCGCCCGGTTCACTCGGGCACGCGCCGCCCGCTCGCCCTGTTCGTCGCCCGCGGTCGTCGCGGCGCGCACCGCACGGCGTGCCGCCATGAGGTGACCTCGCAGGCGAGCCGCGATCTCCTCGGGGATGGAGGGATCCGTCGCCCTCCATTTCCTCCCCCGGACGACGATGTGGTGCCCGTCGGGAGTCCGCTCCGGTGACTGGTGTGCGTCCACACCGTCGGCCTGCCCCGTACCGCCCGGCCGCAACACGGCTCGTGACCGTCGTCATGCCGATGGGCGCGCGGAGGTCAGTCGGTCACGGTCAGGACCAGCTTGCCTCGGGTGTGGCCGGACTCGCCGTGGGTGTGGGCCGCGGCGGCCTGGTCGAGGGGGAACGTCTTCTCCACCTCCACGGTGACCTCGCCCGCGTCGATCAGGCCCGCGATCGTCGTCAGTGCGTGGCCGTCCGGCTCGACCAGGAAGCCGCTGGTCCGTACGCCCGCCGCCTCGGCTGCCGCCGCCAGGTCCGGGGAGACGCCGCCGGGGACGGCGACCAGCAGGCCGCCCGTGGACAGTGTCTTCAGGGAGCGCGTGCTCGTCCGGTCCTGCCCGTCCCCGACCAGGTCGATGACCACGTCCACGTCGGCCGCGGCTTCTTCGAAGCGGGTGGTGGTGTAGTCGATCGTCTCGTCGGCGCCGAGGTCCTTCAGCCAGGCGTGGCGGGCGGCGCCGGCCGTCGCGATCACGTGTGCGCCCAGGTGCCGGGCGAACTGGACCGCGAAGTGGCCCACCCCTCCGGCGGCGGCCGTGATGAGCACGCGCCGGCCCGCCCGCACGTCAGCGGTGTCGACCAGGATCTGCCAGGCGGTCAGTGCCGCCAGCGGTACGGCGGCCGCGTGCGCGTGGTCCACGGTGGCGGGCTTGCGGGCCCACTGGCGGGCCGGGGCCGTGACGTACTCGGCGTAGGCTCCGGCGGCGCGGGGGAACCACGGCATGCCGTACACCTCGTCGCCCGGCTTGAGCGTGGTGACGCCGAAGCCGACCTCCTCGACGACGCCGGAGACGTCCCAGCCCAGGATGAGCGGGAACGTCTGCAGGCCCGCCATGCCCTGCCCCTCGCGCGTCTTCCAGTCCACGGGGTTGATGCCGGCGGCGTGGACGCGCACCAGCACCTCGGTCGGCAGCGGTGCGGGGCGGGACACCTCCTCGGGGGTCAGAACCTCCGGGCCGCCGAATTCCTTGATCGTGACGGCACGCATGGTGTGGCCGCTCATGGTGGCTCGCTCCTGTTCGTTCCTGGTTCCGTTCGCCGGGCTGACCCGACGAGATCCACTCTGCCCCACCGCCTCGGCTGCGGGTGAGTGGCCCGAGGGACACCTGTCGTACCATTCGGGCCATGACGCATCGTGTCGCCGTACTCGCCCTCGACGGAGTCCTGCCTCTGGATCTGGGTATCCCGGCTCGGGTGTTCAACGAAGCGCGTGCGCCGGACGGCAGGCGGCTCTACACGGTCGGGACCTGCTCGATCGGGGGGCGGCCGGTTCGTACGCATGAGGACTTCCAGATCGTCGTCGAGCACGACGAGTCGCTGCTGCGGACCGCGGACACGGTCGTGATCGCCACCCTGGAGCCCACTGCCGAGCTGCTCGCGACCGGGACGCTTCCCGGGGACGTCTCCACGCTTCTGAAGTCGATCGGGCCGCAGACGCGCATCGTGAGCCTGTGCACCTCGGCCTTCCTGCTCGCGGCGGCCGGGCTTCTCGACGGTCTGCGGGCCACTACGCACTGGACGCTGTGCGACGCGTTCGCGGAGCTGTTCCCCGGCGTAGAGGTCGATCCGAACGTGCTGTTCGTCGACAACGGCCACATCCTCACGTCCGCCGGTGGCGCCGCGGGCATCGACCTGTGCCTTCATCTGGTCCGTCAGGACCATGGGGCGAGCGTCGCCGCGGCCGCCGCCCGACGGGTCGTCGCGGCACCCTGGCGCGAGGGCGGGCAGGCGCAGTTCATCGAGCACGTGGTGCCGCCGGACACGGACCGCTCCACCTCGGCGACCCGGGAGTGGGCGGTGCGGCGGCTGGCCGAACCGATCACCCTCGAGGACATGGCACGGCACGCCCACATGAGCGTGCGTACCTTTACCCGGCGTTTCCGGCAGGAGACGGGCGTCAGTCCGCTCAAGTGGCTGTCCCAGCGGCGGCTGGCCCACGCGCGCCAGCTGCTGGAGTCCACGGATCTGCCCGTCGCCCGGATCGCCGGCGCCTGCGGATTCAGTGACCCGGTCGCCCTGCGCAGGCAGTTCCACACGTATGTGGGGCTCTCTCCGGCTGCCTACCGTCGGGCGCACGGCGCTCCGGGGACGGCCGCCGCCGTGCGGTGACCGCGGCCGGGGCCGGCGAGCCGTCCGCGGCGGCCCTCGCCGTCTCGATTGCACCGCGCCTCGCATCCTCGTCCGTACAGCGGGCACCCGGGCGGGAACGTACAGGTCAGAGGGTGGAAGGGCGGACGCGATGGACAGGGACGAGGGGATCGCGGAGCTGCACCGCGTCGCCCGCGAGCGGTTCGGGTGGGACGATCTGGGCGCGGAACAGGCGGAGGCGATGCGGGCGCTGCTGGACGGCCGTGACGTGCTGGTCGTCATGCCCACCGGCTCCGGCAAGTCGGCGATCTATCAGGTGCCGACCGTCGTCCTGGGCGGCCCGACCGTCGTCGTGTCCCCGCTGATCGCCCTGCAGCGCGACCAGGTCACCGGCCTGCGGGACAGCGACGCCCCGGACGCGGTGGCCGTGAACTCCGCCCAGCCGCGCTCGGCGACCGACGAAGGCTGGCAGGCGGTCGAGGACGGCGATGCCCAGTACCTGTTCCTCTCCCCCGAGCAGCTGGCCAGGAAAGACGTCATGGAGCGGCTGCGGGAGCTGCGCCCCTCGCTGTTCGTCGCCGACGAGGCCCACTGCGTGTCCGCCTGGGGCCACGACTTCCGTCCCGACTACCTCAACCTGGGCGAGGCCGCCGACCGGCTGGGCCGCCCGCCGATCCTCGCCCTGACGGCGACAGCCGCCACCCCGGTGCGGGAGGACATCGTCGAGCATCTGCACATGCGCGAGCCGCATGTCGTGACGACGGGCACGGACCGGCCGGAGATCCACCTGACGGTGCACACCTTCACCGACGACCCCTCCAAGCGTGAGGCCGTCTCCCGCTGGGCGGCCGAGGCGTCCGCCCCGGGCATCCTCTACACCGCCACCCGCAAGGACGCCGAGGCGTACGCGGAGCGCCTGCGGCAGGACGGTGTGGACGCCGAGGCATACCACGCGGGGCTGAAGGCCGCCGAGCGCCGCCGGATCCAGGACGGGTTCATGACGGGTGCGCCCGCCGTGGT
The DNA here is from genome assembly GCF_000527195.1 of Streptomyces sp. CNH189. Lineage (NCBI taxonomy): Bacteria > Bacillati > Actinomycetota > Actinomycetes > Kitasatosporales > Streptomycetaceae > Streptomyces > Streptomyces sp. CNH189. The sequence goes on along the minus strand of NZ_AZUS01000018.1, from coordinate 150,460 downwards.
CGTCGCCACCTCGGCGTTCGGCATGGGCATCGACAAGCCCGACGTACGTTTCGTCGCGCACGCGTCCGTCCCCGAGTCGCTCGACTCCTACTACCAGGAGGTCGGGCGTGCCGGCCGGGACGGGGAACCGGCCCACGCGGTGCTGTTCTACCGTCCCGAGGATCTGGGACTGCAGAAGTTCCTCACGGCCCGGGCCCTGGACACCGACGCACTGCGCCGGATCATGACCACGCTGTCCGACCAGGAGTCGCCGCAGAGCCGTAGCCGCTTGGCTCAGCTGTGCGGGCTGTCCCGGCGGAAGACCAGCGATCTGCTGAACCTGCTGGACGAGGCGGAAGCCGTGACCGTCGAGGGGAAGCGCCGCGCGGTGCGGGCGCTGCCCGGCCGCTCGGCGGACGAGGCCGCCGGGGCGGCGGAGGAGGTGTTCGAGCGGCGGCGCCGCATCGACCGGTCGCGCATCGAGATGATGCGCGGCTACGCGGAGACGCCTACCTGCCGTCGCCAGTACCTTCTCGGCTACTTCGGCGATCAGCTGGACGCACCGTGCGCACGCTGCGACGTCTGCGACCGCGAGGCCCAGGCTCCCACCCTCACGGCCACCGGGCGGGCGGACGCCGCTCGCCCGGCCGGACATGACGGGCCGTATGAGCCCAACGACCGTGTGGCGCACGCGGAGTGGGGTGCGGGCACGGTGATGCGCAGGGAGGAGGACCGCGTCGTCGTGCTCTTCGAGCAGGTCGGCTACAAGACGCTGTCGCTGACAGCCGTGGAGGAGGGCGACCTGCTGACCGAGGCCTGAGGGACCAGGCGGCGACCGCGACGGTACGGGGTCGGCGGCAGGCAGCCTGGTGCGGGTCCCGTGTCAGGCTGCCTGCCGCTCCCGCACCGTCCTCATGGCCGTGGACGGACGCGTACCCAGCGTGGGCGTGCGTCGCTGCCGCGGCGTCCGGCCACCGAGGCGCAGCGCGGGCACACCCTCTGCACGCGGTCGGCCGCGCCGCCCGTTTCCGGGATGATGTCGGGCCAGCTCACGTGCGAGAAGCGGGCGAGGCGCGAGCGGCTGAGCGACAGCCCGCAGACGGTCTCGTTGCGCCCCGGCTCCCAGGCGTGGACCTCTCCCGCGGGCAGCCTGCGGCGGCCCTCCTCCTCGTCGGTCCACTGCCCGGAGGCGGCGACGGCGTACCGCTTGCCGCGCTTCACGGCGTGCGCCCGGGTTCGGTGGTGTTGTTCCCGGTCACTTCGGCACCGTCCTCACACTCGGCGGGTCCCTGCACGCGGTCGCGGCGCCGCGGAGAAGCGGGCGCCTGCCGCGTACGACGAGTGCCACGGAGCCGCGGTCCCATACCCGGCGGGCCGCGCCCCGTGGCCCACGGGGAGGGGCGGATCGCGCAGGGCCGGTCCCCCGTTACTCGCAGCCGGTGCCGTCGCCGTCGCGGTCCAGATGGCTGCCGTATCCGGGGTCGCCGCGGTGCACGGGAGCCGCACCGGCGGCGCGTGCGGCGTCGCAGTTCTTGTAGTAGGCGCTGCCCCCGCCTCCTCCGCCGCTGTAGTCGTCCTCGACGGGTTCCGCGGTGACGGTCTTGGTGACCTTCACCTTGACCTTGACCGACTCGGTGACGGTCTCGGTGACCGTCGGGGCGGGTTCCGGATCGACGGAGGGTTCGGCGGTCACTGTCGCGGTGACGGTCGCCGTCGGCCGGGCTTTTGCCACCGCGGGCTTGGCGTCGCCGGCCGCGCTGCTGTCGTCGGCGCCGGCCCCCATGGCGCCGAGGGCGAAGGCGAAGCCGAGCGCGGGCAGCACGTAGCGCTTGCGTGCCCACCTCGGCGCTGTGCGGCCCGCCGGTGTGTACGGATTGGTCATGACGCCCCCGGGATGCTTGTTGAAGGACGAACTGTAGTGGTTGTGTGAGGAAAATGTGAACTCCTGTGGCAGCACCTTTGGAGCAGTCGTCGAGCCCGGTGACACCCCGTCAGCGGTCCGCGGCGGGCGGGACGTTCAGGCCGGTGTCGCACATGATCCGGTCGACGGTCTCCCGAAGGGTGCTGTCGGCGTCGATGACGGTCTCGACGCCGCCGGGCAGCAGATCGCGCGGGCGGTACCACTCGCGCAACTGGGCCTCGTGGACCTCGTCGGCGATCGGCTTGGTGGCGTGGCGGGCGAGCGTCTCGTGGAAGGGAACGTCCAGGTAGTACGCGTGGGTCGGGCCGCGATGGTCGGCGCACAGCCGGGTGAGCATGGTGCCGTAGCGGTCGGCGTGGAGGATGCCTTCGACGACGACGTGGAAGCCGGCGTCCAGCGCGTAGCGGGCGGTGAGGTCGATCAGACCGATGCTGGCCGCGCCCGGGCGGTCGTGCTCGCGCAGCACGACCCGGCGGAGGTTGTCCTGGGCGACCAGGGCGAGACCCCGGCCGAAGCGGTCGCGCAGCCCTGCCGCGACGGACGACTTCCCTGATGCGCTGTTGCCGCGCAGGATGACCAGCCTGGTTCGCTCCGTGCCCGTCCTCATGCGATCGACGGTACGGGCGGGCGGTGACCGCGTACGGCGGTTCGTGAAGCGATGACCGGAACGAGTTGTGCCGAGCGGGAGGGCCGAGCGGGAGGTCGGCCCTGCACCGTCACGGATCAGCGCGGTACGTCGTAGAAGAGGTGGGTCGAGGTCGTCGTCGGGATCACGCTCCGTCGTACCAGGGTGCGCGGCGCCCCGCCGGTGAACAGCGGTGTGCCGGCGCCGAGCACGATGGGGGCGAGGTGCAGCGTCAGCGCGTCGACGAGGCCCGCGGCGAGTGCCGAGCCGATCGTGGCGCCGCCGCCCATCAGGACGACGTCGAGGTCCTTGCCGGTGCGGGACGGCGCCGCCTGCGCGCGGTCGCGTGCGGCGGAGACGGCGTCGTGCAGGCCGGTGGTCACGAACGTCCAGTCGAGGTGGGACGTCCGCACCGATTCGGGCGGTGTGCTCGTCACGACGACGAAGGCGGGCCTGCCGACCTCGCCGGCGCCGTAGCCGGTGGTGTCGTCCCAGCCCTGCGGCCCGTCGACGATGTCGAAGAGGTGACGGCCGAGGACGACGACGCCTGAGCGTTCGGTCGCCTCACGCAGGACCCGGCGGTCGTCGGGATCGTCGGAGAAGGCCCACGAGTGCAGGCCCTCGCCGCCGGTGCCCAGACCGTTGTCGGGGCCGGGGTCGGGACCGGTCACGAAGCCGTCGAGGGAGATCGAGATGTCGGCGACGATGCGGGTCATGTCTGTACTGACCCGCATCGGCGCCCGAAGTCATCGGCGGCGGGTGAACGGTTACCGGTACAGGGCGACCGCGCCGCCCCAGAGGGCGCCCGGGTTCAGGCGGTCGGGGAAGCGTTCCAGCATGGCGTGGAAGAAACCGAGCGGGTCGTCGTGCCGGGCGAGGAGCTCGTCGGCGGCGTCGAGGTAGCGGCGCGTCTCGGTGATCGCACGGTCGGCGTCGTCGTCCAGTTCCTTGTTCTTGTGGCCGGTGACGATCAGGCGGGGCCGGAGGTCCTCGACGAGGGTGATGGCCTTGCGCCAGGCGTCGCGGCCGCCGTTCGCGGATTCGACGAGGTACTGGTGGACGCCGTTGTAGATGACGTCGCCGGCCACGACGAGGCCGAGGTCGGGCACGTGCAGGACGCTGGTCCCGTCCGTGTCGCTGTGGCCGACCTCGACGATGCGCAGCTCGTGCCCTTCGAGGGTGAGCCGGTTCCCGGGGACGGTGACGGCGGTGACGGGGGCGTCCGGGATCTGACCGGGGAAGAGCCGGTCCCACAGCTGCGGGCGCAGGGAGACGTTGCGGTGCATCTCCGCGATCGTGCCCTCGGAGGCGACGACCGTCGCACCGAAGCGTTCCGCCAGGAGGCCGGCGGTGAACCAGTGGTCGCCGTGGCCGTGGGTCGCGAAGATGTGGGTCAGGTTCTTGCCGGTGGATTCCACCCGGTCCCCCACCGCTTCCGCCTGGGCGGAGGTCAGCGGCGGGTCGACCAGGACGGCGTCCCGTTCCCCGTAAATCAGGGTGACGGACAGGGGGGAGAACATACGGCGGTCGCCGTTGGGGACGGGCTCCGTGACGTTCTGCGGGATCGGGTCGGCGATGAACACCTCGTAGGCGAGGGAGCCACTGGTGGGCATGGTGCTTCCTAACTGGCTGAGTGGGTGCCGCCGTCATGGTCGGGCGACCGGCCGGCGGCGAGGGCGGCGTAGTAGGCCGGGCCCCTGATGATCGAGACTGCGTCCTGGTCGACCGGCTCGCCGTCCGGGCCGCGGAACTCGAGGCGCACGGGACGCTCCCCGTCGGCCGTGTAGACGACGCCCTGACCCGTCTCCTGCGGGCGGTGCCGGTCGCCCCACGCGCTGAGCGCGGCCAGGACCGGCAGGACGTCGCGGCCGGCATCCGTGAGGACGTACTCCTCGCGGCTGCGCTCGCCCTCCTGCTGATACGTCACGCGCTCCAGGAGCCCGGCGCACACGAGGTCGTTCAGGCGCTGGCCGAGGGTCGCGTTGGGGATGCCGATGCGCTGGAACTCCGCGAAACGGGTGCGGCCGAGGAATGCCTCACGGAGCAGCAGGAGATTCCATTTCTGGCCCAGCACGCCGAGGGTCCGGGCGATCGAGCAGTGCTGGTTGGCCGGCAACGACATGGCATCCATGACTCCATGAAAGCAGACTCCGGAAATTGAAGCCAGCGCTGAGGTCAAAATGTGAAGTGAGACTCGTCCGGGCCGCGCCGACCCGCAAGGGGGGTCGCGGTCGCCCATCGCGGCCGTGCTGACCGTGTGCCTCACGCCGGCCGTCCCGGCGGGCGTGTGCCTCACGCCGGCCGTCCCGGCGGCGATCGCGACGCAACGGACACACAGCCCTTGCCCCCGGCTCCCGGCTCCGCGCAGATGACGCCGGTGGGGTTGTCCCCCGTGCCCGTGTCCACCGACCGGTGGACGGCAGGTTCAACCGAGTGCCTCTGTCCGTCAACTGCCCAGGTCCGAGAGGGTTTTGGGCATGAAGTCATTCTCTGTACGCATGGCCCGGTGGAGCGCCCGGCACCCCTGGCGGGCGATCGCCGGCTGGCTGGTGTTCGTGGCGCTCTGTCTGGGCGCCGGCAGCACTGTCGGTACGAACAGCGCGAAGACGGCGGACTACCGGGTCGGTGAGGCGGGCCGCGCCGAAGCCCTCGCCGCCGACGGGCGGCTGGAGTGGAAGCCCACCGAACAGGTGCTGATCTCCGCCAGATCGGGGACTCTCGACCGGCGTGCGGCCGAGGCCGCCGCCGCGGACCTCACCGCGCGGATGCGGCGGCTGCCCGACGTCGCGGACGTCGCCGCCCCGTTGCTCTCCGCTGACCGTACGGTCCTCATGGTCGAGGTGGCGCTGAAGGGCGAGGAGCGGGACGCCAAGGACAAGGTCGACGCGCTCCTCGAACAGACCGAGGCGGTGCAGCAGGACCATCCGGGACTCCTTCTCGAGGAGACCGGAAGTCCCTCCATCAGCAAGGGCGTCGACCAGCAGCGCAGCGACGACCTGGCGCTGTCGGAGGCGATCACGCTCCCCGTCACCCTGGTCACGCTGCTGGTCGTGTTCGGGTCGGTCACCATGGCGGGCGTGCCCCTGCTGCTGGCGCTGTCGTCCATCGCGGCGGCGATCGGGCTCTCCATGGTCGCCTCGCACCTCTCCCCGGACGCCGGGGTCGGCACGAACGTCATCCTCATGATCGGCCTGGCGGTCGGCGTGGACTACACGCTCTTCTACCTCAAGCGTGAACGCGAGGAGCGGGACCGTGCCGGCGGCGGGCTGAGCCCGGCGGCGCTGGTGGAGCTGGCTGCCGCGACCTCGGGGCGGGCGGTGGTGGTCTCCGGGCTGGCCGTCGTCGCCTCCACGGCGACGCTGTACCTGGCCAACGACGTGATCTTCTCCTCGCTCGCGACCGGCACCATCGTCGTCGTCCTCGTCGCGGTGGCCAGTTCGCTCACGGCTCTGCCCGCGCTCCTCGTCAAGCTCGGGCTGCGGGCCGAGCGCCGGGAGCTGCGGCGGGCACGGCGCGGCGGTTCCGCCCGGCGGGCGTTGCGGCGGGGGCGCGACGGCCGGGTGTGGGCGGCGCTGCTGCGGCCCGCGGCCCGGCATCCGCTGGCCACGCTGTGCTGTTCGGTCCTCGGTCTCCTCGCGCTCGTCGCTCCCCTGGCCGGGCTGAAGATCACGGAGATGAGCCGGGACACGCACTCCCGTGACATCCCGGCGATGCGGGTGTACGACCGGCTCAACGAGACGTTCCCCGAGCGGCGGGTGACGCACCAGGTCGTGGTGCGCGCCGACGCCTCGCGCTCCGCGGAGGTCGCCTCGGCGCTGCGTGAGGTGGGCCGGCGTGCCGGTGACGACCCGCTGTTCACCGGTGGCTCGCGGATACGGACGTCCGCCGACCACCGGACCAGCGTCCTCGAGCTGAAGGTGCCGTACCTGGGGAACTCCGACGAGGCATACGACTCTCTCGACCGGCTGCGGGACGACTACCTGCCCGCCACGGTGGGCCGGGTCGACGGCGCCGAGTTCGGGGTGAGCGGTGACGTCGCCCGGTACGCCGACTATCCCGCCCACCAGAACGGCAAACTGCCCTTGGTGCTGGGGGCGTTGCTGCTGGTGACGTTCGGGATGACCGTGTACGCCTTCCGGTCGGTCGTCCTCGGCCTGATCGGTGTCGCGCTGAACCTGCTGTCCGCGGCGGCGGCGCTCGGAGTGCTCGTCCTGGTCTTCCAGGGGACCTGGGCCGAGAGGCTGCTGGGCTTCGACTCCACCGGCTCGATCGGCTCGCGTGTGCCGCTCTTCCTCTTCGTGATCCTCTTCGGGCTCTCCATGGACTACCAGGTGTTCGTGGTCAGCCGGATCAGGGAGGCCGTGCTGGCGGGCGTCCCGACCCGGCAGGCGGTGCTCGACGGGATCCGCTCCTCGGCGAGCGTCGTGACCAGCGCCGCGGTCGTGATGACGACCGTCTTCGCCAGCTTCGTGTTCCTCCACATCATCGAGATGAAGCAGATCGGTTTCGTGCTGGCGGCGGCCGTGCTGATCGACGCGGTCGTCGTGCGGGTCCTGGTGCTGCCGTCGGCCATGCTGCTGCTCGGTGAGGCCAGTTGGTGGCCCTCGCGGGGCGCGCGGAAAGCGGCGGACGGGGCGGGGAAAACGGAGCCGGCGCGAGCGGCGGTCGACATAGGTTGATCGGTATGACCACTCTCTCCGGGCCTGCCGCCGACACCTTCTGGGCCACCACGCTTCGCCGCTGGAACTCGGTGTGCTGGGTGCTGTTCGCCCTGATGGCCGTCGGACTCGTCGCCATGGACCGGCCCGGAGGGAGCAAGTACGCCGCGCTCGCGCTGCTCGGCGCGGTGGTGCTGTGCTACGCGATTCTGCACCGGTTCCCCGGCCACCGCGTCGTACGGCCGCACGTCTACCTGTCGGTGCTGGTGGTCGCGCTGGGCGGGCTGGCGTATCTACGCGGCAATTACGCGGCGTTGTTCATGGTCACCCTGCCGCACTACTGGATGTTCGGGCGGACACCGCGTGCGTCGATGGCCTTCCTGGGACTGGCCACGGCCGGCACCCTGGCCGGAAGCGTTCTGCGGGAGGGCGGCTGGTCGGCGCAATTCTTCAGCGAGACGCTCGTGTCGACGCTGATCGTCGTCGCGGTGGGGGTGCTGATCGGGCTGTGGGCGCATTCCGTGGTGGCGCAGAGCGAGGAACGGGCGCGGCTGATCGACGAGTTGGAGCGGACGCAGGCGCAGCTGTCCGAGGCGCACCAGCGCCAGGGCGCGGCGGACGAACGGGAGCGCATGGCGCGGGACATCCACGACACGCTCGCCCAGGGTTTCGCCTCGATCGTGGTGCTCGCGGAGGCGGCCCGTGCCGGGCTGCACGCCGACACGGCGCGCAGTGCCCAGCAGTTGCGGTCGATCGAGTCGACCGCGCGGGACAACCTCGCGGAGGCGAGAGCTCTGGTCGGCTCCCCGCAGGGGCCGGGCGCCGGCCGGGCGGAGCCGGGATCGGTGGCCCGGACGCTGCGCCGGACCGTGGAGCGCTTCGCGGAGGACACCGGGCTCACCGTGGACGCCGAGCTGGAGGCCCTGGAGTGCGACCAGCAGACGCGGATCGCGCTGCTGCGCTGCACCCAGGAGTCCCTGGCCAACGTGCGCAAGCACGCGCGTGCCTCCACGGTCGGCGTGGTCCTCGCCCGGCACGCCGACGGGGTGGAACTGGAGGTCACCGACGACGGGACCGGCTTCGTGGTGGAGGAGTCGGCGGGCTTCGGCCTGGACGGGATGCGCAAACGGCTGGCGGAACTGGGCGGGAGGCTGACGGTGACGAGTTCGCTGGGGGACGGCACGCGGGTTCTCGCGTCGGTCCCCCTGACCTCCCCGGCCCCGGGAGCGAACGGGGTCGGCGCATGACCGGCGGAGCGGTCCGGATCGTCGTGGTGGACGACCACACGGTCATGCGGGCGGGAGTGGTGGCTCTCCTGGCGTCCGAGGAGAGCATCGACATCGCCGGCGAGGCGGGCGACGGCCGCGCTGCCCTCGAACTCGTCGAACTGCACGCGCCGGACGTCGCGCTGGTCGACCTGCGCATGCCGGTGCTCGACGGGGTGGCGACGACGGCCGAGATCGTGGCGCGCTTCCCCCGTACCCGCGTGCTGATCCTGACGACGTACGACACGGACGCGGACATCGAGCGCGGTGTGGAGGCCGGGGCCATCGGCTACCTGCTCAAGGACACCACCCGTGAGCAGCTGGTCGACGCGATCCACGCCGCGTCACGGGGTGAGACGGTGCTGGCGCCCCGGGTGGCCGAGAGGCTGGTCGCCCGGATGCGCCGGCCCGCCCAGGTCCCGCTCACCGCCCGTGAGGCGGACGTGCTGCGCGCGGTGGCGGACGGTCTGACCAACGCCGAGATCGGGCGCCGCCTGGTCATCGCGGAGGCGACGGTGAAGACCCATCTGCTCCGCCTGTTCGCCAAGCTCGACGTGAACGACCGCACGAGGGCGGTGGTGGTCGCGATGGAGAAGGGGCTGCTGCGGAGGGCCGCCGACGGGGAGGAATCACCGTGACGCCGGGTGCTGCCGGGCGCCCCGGGCCGTTGCGGCGCCCCCGCCGGTCGGCATTCCTGTGCGGTCACTCCTCCTTACGCGACGGCGGTGCCTTCGAGTTCGACCATCTGGCCGGGGATGGCCAGGCGGGTCACGCCGAGCATGGTGGTGGTCGGGGCGACGCCGGCCGCTCCCAGACGCCCGGCCAGCACGCCGTAGTGCTGGAAGAAAAGGTCGACGTCGGTCGTGTAGACGTTCAGCCGGACCAGGTTCGCCAGGGACATGCCCGCCTCGGCGAGCACCGCCTCGATGTTGTCGACGCTCAGGGCCAGCTGCGCCGCCATGTCACCGTCGTGCTCGGGCTTGCCGTCCTCGCTCATCGCCGTCTGCCCCGAGATGTACAGGGTGCGGGAGTGCCCCGAGACGACCTCTCCCTGGTTGAAGCCCATGTCCACCGACCACGACACCGGGTTGACCGCGTTACGTTCCATTACCGCATCTGCTCCATCCGGACGAAAGGAAGTACTCACGCCGAAAGCCCGGCCTGCGCCGCGCCCTGACGTCGTGTGAGGAACCCTGCCAACAAAACGTGACATCCGCCGTCATGTATTTCGTCAGGGTTTTCCCCTGCGCGCCGACCGCCTGGTGTCCCTCGTGCTCCTGCTGCGCCAACGGGGCCGGATGACCGCCGCGGCACTCGCCCGCGAACTCGAGGTGTCCACCCGCACCGTGCCGCGCGACATGGACGCCCTGTCCGCGGCCACCACCTCACCCTCACCTTCCAGGACCCACGCCACGCCCAGTGGGCCCAGTAGCAACACGCACCCCACGCCGAGATCCCCGACCCGCACCGGCCCGCCCCACACTGCGCGACCGCGCCAGGGCGGTGGCCGCCCGCTACGACACACCGGCCGGGACGTCCGGCCCGCCCGCTGCGGCCGACAGCGCGACTGCGGCCGGGCGGCGGGCGAGGACGTCTCGGACACCGGTGGGTGAGAAAGGGGTCAGGGGCGGTACACCTCGCCCGGCTGGGGCTTCGCCGGTGCCATGAGCTCGGGGACCGTCACGAACGTGTAGCCCCGCTTCCGGAGCCGGTGGATGATGTCCGGCACGGCCGGGATGGTGCCCGCGTAGCGTTCGTGCAGCAGGATGATGCCGTCGCGCTCGGCCCCGTCGAGGACGCGCTTCTCTATCAGTGCGGTGTCCGTGGTCTCGTAGTCCTTGGCGGTGACGCTCCAGAGGATCTGGGCGAGCCCCAGGTCCTTCATGATCTTCTTGAGGTCGTCGTCGGTGGCGCCGCCCGGTGGCCGCATCAGGGTGGGGGCGTGCCCGGTGATCTTCTCGATGTCCCGCTGAACGGGGAGCATCTGGGCACGCACCTCCTCGTCGGTGAGTTCCTTGAGGTTCTTGTGGGTCCAGGTGTGGTTGGCGATCTCGTGCCCCTCGCGAGCCATGCGGCGGACCGTCTCCGGGAAGGTGTCGGTGTGCTTCTTCCCCTGGAGGAAGAAGGTCGCGTGCACCTTCTCGGCCTTGAGGACGTCCAGGAGTTCCGGGGTGGGCTTGCTGGGACCGCCGTCGAAGGTCAGCGCGATGCACTTGATCTTGCGGCAGTCGACAGCTCCGGTGACCGCGGCGTCCTTCGGCGCCTGTGCGCGGGCTTCGGCCGGGCTGATCACGTTGCTCAGGGTGGACCAGCCGGTCAGGGAGATCGTCACGGCGGCGGCGATCAGCAGGGCGGCGGCGGCCGTCAGGATGCGGGTCTTGGTCGACTTCACGGTGTGTCCGTCACCGTCCCTGGCCGGCCGGGTCGCCGGCGTGGCGGGCGGAGCGGACGGCCAGGGCCAGGACGACCCCTCCGAGGACCAGCAGCGCGACGTGGCCCAGCCCGGGTCCGTAGGGCAGGCGGCCGAACAGCCATCCGTCCAGGTGGGCCCAGGCGCGGGTGGCGAGCCGCCAGGCGCCGGTCAGGACCAGCAGTCCGCCGATGAGGGCGGCGACGGTCGGCACGGGACGCAGACGCGAAAGCATGGGGATTCTCTCTTCCAACGCGGATTGATCGTTCCGGTGATTACGTGACCACCACGCTAGAAATGCGCCCCGGTCGCCGGCTTCGGCATTTGGTCGACGACGCCTTGTGACGAAAGTAGGAGTACGGCAAGAAATCCTCAGCCGCACTCATACCAAAGTAGGGATCTGGCGCAGTGGCCCGCTCCCACACCCTCCGGGGGATCTGACCTGCGCACCGATGTCGTACGCTGTGCCGGGTGAGATGGAGGAGCATGAGCAGGAGCAGCCGTGACCGGATCGTCGATCTGTTGACGGTGATCGGTGCCGCGGCGCTTTCGGTCACCGTGTCCTATGCGCAGGCGAACGACTTGGCGGTTTTTCCGCGATTTCCGTCGGGAACTGCCTTTGTCGAGGAATTCGGACGTCTTGTTTCACTTCCTGTTTCCTTTTATTCCGGTGCGGGGCCGGCTCTGCTGGTCGCGACGGCAGCCGGCGCGCTGCTGTGGTGGCGGCGCCGTTGGCCGGTACCGGTCGCCGTGGTGCTGGTGCTCCTGTCGGTGGTGTGGCCGCTGATCCCGGCCGCTCTCGTCGCCCTGTGCACCGTGGCGGCGACGCGCCCGGTCCGGACGGTCCTGGCCGTCACCGCGCTCGCCCTGCTGCCCTGCGTCCTCTACCTCGCCGTGTACGCGCCCGGCTCGCGCACCCTGTCGACGGTGGTGACCGGTGCGGTGCTGGTGGGCGGGGCCGTCGGCTGGGGACTGTTCCTGCGCGGACTGCGCGAGCGCACCGAGCAGGCCAGGACCGAGGCCGCCCTGCGCGCCGAGCACGCCCGGCAGCGTGAACGCGAGGCGATCGCCCACGAGATGCACGACACGCTGGCCCACCGGCTGTCCCTGCTCAGCGTGCACGCGGGGGCCTTGCAGGTGAACCCGGGGGCACCCACGGAACAGGTCCAGCAGGCCGCGGGCGTGATCCGTGACAGCGCCCACCAGGCGCTGGAGGAACTGCAGCAACTGCTCGGCGTGCTGCGCGCTCCCCCGACCGACGCCTCCCGCTCGTCGGCGCCGCAGCCGGTCCTCGCCGACCTGACGCGCCTCGTGGAGGAGTCGCGTACCGCCGGGACCGCGATCGACCTCGTCTTCGGCTGCGCGCCCGCCGACACGGCCGCCGCCCCGCCCGCCATGGGACGCACCGCCTATCGGATAGTCCAGGAAGCCCTCACCAACGCCCGCAAGCACGCCCCCGGGCAGCCCGTACGCCTCGTCGTGCGCGGCGCCCCGGGGGCCGGCCTGACCATCGAGGTGAGCAACCCCGTGACCCCCGGATCCACGTCCCCCGTCCCCGGCAGCGGGCTCGGCCTGGTCGGCCTCACGGAACGCGCCGCCCTGGCCGGCGGGGAACTCCGTCACGGACTGCGCGCCGACGGCGCCGACCGCGTGACGCATCACCTGCTGGCCCGTCTCCCCTGGCCGGCCGCATGATCCGGGTGCTGCTCGTCGACGACGACGCCCTGGTGCGGGCCGGGCTGCGGATGATGCTGGCCTCCGCCGGCGACATCGAGGTGGTGGGCGAGGCGCAGGACGGCGGTGAGGTCGTCGAACTGACCGAGCGGTACGACCCCGACCTCGTGCTGATGGACATCCGCATGCCGACCGTGGACGGTCTGGAGGCCACCCGCCTGCTGCGGGCCAGGCCCGGGGGGCGGCCGGAGATCCTCATGCTGACGACGTTCACCACGGACGACTACGTGCTGCGCGCCCTGCGGGCGGGCGCGGCCGGTTTCCTGCTGAAGCACACCCGGCCGGAGACGATCATCGACGCGGTACGCCGCACCTCGGCCGGGGAGCCGGTGATGTCCCCGGAGGCCCTGCGGCACCTCGTCGACGCCGTCGCCCACCAGCCGCCCGCGCAGGACTCACCCACCCCTCCCCCGGCTCACCACCCAGGCGGCGCCGACGACGCCCGGCGGCAGCTCGGGCTGCTCGGCGACCGGGAGCGGGAGGTCGCCCTCGCCGTCGCCGACGGCCGGACCAACGCGCAGATCGCGGCAGACCTCTACATGAGCGTCCCCACGGTCAAGTCGCACGTCTCCCACATCCTGACCAAGCTCGGGCTGAACAACCGGGTGCAGATCGCGCTGCTCGTCTACCGGTCGGGGAGCATCTGATGCGTCGGCGTACGGGCGCGGGAAGGGGCACCAGGTCCGATGAGCTGATCAACGGGATCGGTCGGAACACCCTGGTCGTCACAGGTGCGGAGCCGGACGTGTCACACATGGTCATCCAGCGGTTCCGCGGACACCAATAACGAAGATCGAGGGCCTGCGGCTCGTCCCTGACGGTTCCATGGATCACGGATCAGGCCCGAAATCGTCGGGTCGTGGAAGACAGGTGACGCACATGCGAGATGAGGCCGCCAAGCGGGTCGAGCTGGTCTTCTCCCTCTTCGACGCCAACGGCAACGGAGTCCTCGACTCCGACGACTTCGACCTGATGACGGGCCGTGTCCTGGAAGCGGCGACCGCTTCGGACGACGGCGCCAAGGACGCCATCCGAGCCGCGTTCCGCCGCTACTGGACGACGCTGTCCACGGAACTGGACGCCAACGGCGACGGCGTCATCTCCGTGGACGAGTTCCGTCCCTTCGTGCTCGACCCCGAGCGTTTCGGCCCCACGATCACCGAGTTCGCCGAGGCTCTCTCCGCGCTCGGCGATCCCGACGGGGACGGTCTGATCGAGCGCCCCCTGTTCGTGTCGCTGATGAGGGCGATCGGCTTCGAGGAGGCGAACATCCACGCCCTCTTCGACGCCTTCGGCCCGGACGCCGACGACCGCGTCACCGTGTCAGCGTGGGCCGCCGGCATCGAGGAGTACTACGCGCCGGACATGGCGGGGATTCCGGGTGACCGGCTGGTGACGGCCCGGACCGTCTGACCGGACCGCATCACGGGCGTCCAAGCGTTCACGGCCGCAAGCCGCCCTGGTAGCCGGCGGCCGGCGCGTGACCTGGTCGGCGGAACGGGTACCCGCCCCGGCATGATGAAGCACGCACTGTGGCAGGGGCTGGTCGCCGGTGCCGTCGTGATGACGCTCGGCGAGAAGCTGGAGCAGGCCGTCACGGGCCGGCCGGACTCCCATGTGCCGGCCCGTGTCCTGCAGCGCCTGACCGGCCTGCCGGAGCGGCCCGGCACCCAGCCGCTCAAGGTCAACTGGGCCATGCACTTCGGTCAGGCCGCCCTCCTCGGCGTGCTGCGGTCGGTCATGGCCCAGGCCGGACTGCGCGGACCGGTCGCCTCCGCCAAGTTCACCGTCGTTCGCCTGACCAACGACCAGATCCTGGAGAACGCGACCGGTGTGGGCGCGCCGCCGCAGACCTGGCCCCGCCGGGAACTCGCGGTGGACGTCCTGCACAAGGCCGTCTACGCGTTCGTCACCGGTGCCGTCGCCGACGCCCTGGCCGCGCGTGGCGGCCCCGGCCCCGGACAGCGGCACGCCGCCCTTCGCCCCGGCCGCCACGCGGACGTCGGCCCTCTGCCGCGCGAGGACGCACCCGGACGCTGACCCCCGATGTCACGGGGGGCACAGGTGGTGCTGCCGGCAGCAGCCCCGCGCCGCGGACGGCCGCTCCCGCCCCGGGTGTGGGAACGGCCGGCGGGTCACCAGCAGTGCGAGCTGACGTTGCCCACCTCGTTGCCCTTGAGCAGCCCGCCCCAGATGTACCTGTCGTCCGAGAGGTACACCCACTTGTTGTGGGTGTAGCCGTTGGCGGAGACCGTGCCGCCCTCGAGCCAGCACACGGCGGTGAGGTTCTGGTTCGCCGCGACGGTGTAGGCGACGCGGTACCCCGTCGACGGCCCGATCCGCACGTTGCCCTGGACCCAGGTGGTGACCGTCTCGAACGCGGCACTCACGTTCGTCCGGTCGGTCTGCGACGCTTCCGCCGCGGCGGCCGGGGCCGTCATACCCGCGGCGGCCATCACGCCCACCGCCGCCGCGATCACCGTCATGGTCAGCGGGCGTGCACTCGTCCTGCGCATCTTCTGATTCCCCCTGTCGAGTCCCGGGAGCCTTTGGGCGGGCCCCTGGTGCGGTCAGCGTCGCCCGCACGGGGCCACCGTTCAAGGCGATTCCCGGCGTGTTGCCGCAGCCGTCCGCACGACGGCCGGAAACCGGGCGTCATGGCGCGAGTTTGTGGGTGAACACCCAACGGTTCCCCTCCAGCGCGTCGTTGGGCTCGGGGAGGGGACCGCGTCCGTGCCGGCGGGTGAACTCGAAAGGCGTGTGCGTCGAGGTGGACCAGCCCTTCGCCGTCAGGGCGCCCGCGGAGTCGGGCCGTGGCCCCTTGTCGAAGAGGTGGAGCAGGTCGATGCCGATGAGGTCCCGCGTCGCCGTGTACGTCGGGCTGTCCCGGTACGCCAGGAGGTCCTTCTCCAGCTTGGCCTCGAAGGCCAGCGCACTGCCTCCGGCGGCCAGCCGGTCCACCGTGTCGACGAGGTACGTCTCGGCCGGGCCGGGCAGGTAGAAGAGAAGCCCTTCGGCCAGCCAGACGCTCGGCGCGGCCGGGTCGAACCCGGCCGTGGTGAGCGCACCGGCCCAGTCCTCCCGCAGGTCGACCGGCACGGGGACGCGCTTCACCTTCGGGGCCGCCGACAGGTCCGTGAGCACCCTTTCCTTGAACGCCAGCACCCCCGCCCTGTCGATCTCGAACACGACGGAGTCGGACGGCAGGTCCAGGCGGAAGGCGCGGGTGTCCAACCCCGCACCCAGCAGCACCACCTGGCGTGGGCCCGCACCGACCGACCCGAGGACGAAGTCGTCCAGCACCCTCGTCCGCAGGCCGAAGTAGCGGGCGAACCTTCCCCACAGCGGGTTGTCGTCCCCGTCCGCGACCTCCTCGATGCGCACCGGCCAGTGCGTGCAGGCAGGGGCCGCGCGCACGAAGTGTTCGGCGAAGGCGTCCTGGGCCAGAGTGTCGTCACGGTGGGTTTCGATGGCCCGTGACGCGGCGACCAGGAGTGCGGTCAGACCCACTCCTCCGTCCACACCTTCCACGTCCGTGTGCTGGGGTGCCGTGCCTTCCATGCTGCCTCCGTCGGCGGGGGGATGGGGGGAGAGATCGAGGGCCGGGTGAGTGTGCCGCGGTCACCCGCTCGCCTGGTCCGGGAGCAGGACGGGTTTGACCACCCGGCCGGCGTCGCAGTCGCGTTCGGCCTCGTTGATGCCGGACAAGGGGTAGGTGCGGATCAGCTGGTCGAAGGGGAAGCGCCCGGCCCGCCACAGTCCGATCAGCCGTGGGATCAACAGGGCGGGTACGGCGTCGCCTTCGCAGATGTGGCGCACGCTGCGGCCGCGGTCGAGGGCGCCGGGTTCGAGGGTGAGGGGGGTGTGAAGGCGTGCCACCAGGCCGAGGCTGCCGGTGGGACGCAGTGCGTGCAGCGCCTGGTTGATGAGTGGGGGTGAGGCCGTGGTGTCCAGCGCGTACCGGGCGCCGCCGTCGGTCAGTCGCCGGATCCGCTCCGGCAGGCCGGGTGAGGCGGCGGGCAGTGCGATCGCGCCGAACCGCTCGGCCGCCGTGAGCCGTTCGGGGTGCCGGTCGACGGCCACAGTCAGTGCGCCCGCGGCGGTGGCCGCCATCACCGCGGTCAGGCCCACGGCTCCCGCGCCGAGGACGACGAGGGTGTCGCCAGGCCCCGCCTCGAAGGTGTTCAGCACGGCTCCGGCACCGGTGAGGGAGCCGCAGCCGAGGGGGCCGAGCAGTTCGAGCGGCAGTGCGGGGTCGACCCGTACGGCGTTACGGGCCGGAACGAGGGCGTACTCGGCGAACGAGGACTGCCCGAACCAGCGGGGCGCCAGTGCGTTGCCTGACGCGTCGGTGATCCGCGCCGGCTTCTCCTCGCGTCCCCCGAAGAGGTTGAGGGACGCGAAGGAGTCGCAGTAGGCGGGGGCCGCGCTGCGGCAGGTCGGGCAGTGTCCGCAGGAGTCGAAGCTCAGCACGACGTGGTCTCCGACGCCGATCCCCGTGTCCGGGCCGTCCCCCGTACGGACCACGACCCCGGCGCCCTCGTGGCCGAGGACGGCGGGCACCGGGCTCCGGCCGGCGGACCGCCGGACGGCGAGATCGGTCCGGCACATCCCGGTGCCCGCGATCTCGACCAGGAGCTCGCCGACGGCGGGCTCCGTGCGCAGCACCACCTCCTCCATCGTGAACGGGGCGTCGTAGGACCGCAGTACGGCTGCCTGGAACCTCATGCGTCACGCCTCCCGCGGACGGTGGACGACGAACGGCTGGAGGTTGCCGTACAGCCCCCACGGCCCGCCCGCGACGCCGACGCCGCTGTCCTTGACGCCTGCGAAGGGCTGGGCCAGGGACAGCTCGGCGTGGTGGTTGACCCAGGCGGTGCCGCATTCGAGCCGCTCGGCCACCGCCTCGGCCCGGTCGAGGTCGGTGCCCCACACGGAGCCGCCCAGTCCGAAGCCGGTGCCGTTGGCCGCGTCGACGGCTTCGTCGAGGTTCCGGTACGGCAGCACCGGAAGGACCGGTCCGAACTGCTCGCCGGTGACGACCGGGCTGTCGGGTGGCACGTCTACGAGGACGGTGGGAGCGAAGAAGTAGCCCGGGCCGTCCTGCCGGTGGCCGCCGGCCGCGGCCCGGGCGCCGTCCGCCAGGGCCTGCCGGGTGAGTTGTTCGACGCGGGCCAGTTGGGCCGCGTTGTTGACCGGGCCCAGCTGGGTCGCCGGGTCGAGGCCGGGACCGACGGCGACAGTCTTCGCCCGCTGGGCGAGGGCTTCGACGACGTCGGTGTGCAGCCGGGCGGGGACGTAGAGGCGTTTGACTGCCATACAGACCTGTCCGCAGTTGCGGAACGCCGCCCAGAACAGCCGGTCGGCGATCCCCTCCACGTCGACGTCGTCCAGGAGAACCGCGGCGTCGTTGCCGCCCAGCTCCAGCGTGACCCGGGCGAGGGAGGCCGCCGCCGCCCGGGCGACCTCCCGCCCGGTGGACACCGAACCGGTGAAGGTGACATGGCGGATGCCCGGATGGGACGCGAGATGTCCGCCGAGGGGTTCGCGGCCGGTGACGACGGTCAGGACGTCCTCGGGCAGGACGGCGGCGAGGAGGGAACCGAGCATCCTGGTGGCCAGCGGGGTGTGCGGGGAGGGTTTGACGACCACCGTGTTCCCGGCCGCCAGAGCGGGCGCGAACTTCGCCGCCGCCAGTTGGAGGGGGAAGTTCCACGGCACGATCGCGGCGACGGGCCCGAGCGACCGCCACCGGACCTCGCTGCGGACCGGCCGGCCGTCGTCGATCGGCCGGGTTCTGGGAGTGAGGTCCGCGAAGTAGCGGAGGCGGGCCGCCGTGCGGGCCACCTCCGCTGACGACTCGGACAAGGGCTTGCCCTGTTCCCTGGTGAGCAGGCGGGCGAGGTCGTCGCCGGCCGCCTCCACCGCGTCGGCCGCCGCGCGCAACGCGGTGCTGCGCGCGACGGGGTCGGCCCGCCAGCCGCTCCAGGCCCGGTGGGCCCGGCCGATCACGGCGTCCAGGTCGTCCGGGCGCGTGTCGGCAGCCTCGTCGAACGCTTCCCCGGTGGCCGGGTCGACGACCGCGAAACAGCCGGCCCCGGGTCCGGGGGCGCGCGCGGGCTCGGTCTCGGGGATCGGCATGTCGGCGGTCAGCGCGCGGCGGGGAGGCTGACGGTCTGCTCCCGCTCGTGCCGGTCCATCTCCGCCCGGAAGGCGGCCACCAGGTGCGGCTGGATCCTGCCGGCGTTGCGGTCACCGCCCTCGCAGACGGCTCCCCTGACCCCCACGATGTCCGTGCCGATGCGGGTCAGTTCCGCGAGGTCGTCCTGGCGGACACTGCCGGCGAGGGCCGCGAGCCGGCCCGACGCGTGGCTCAGCTGGACGAACTCGGCGCAGACGTCCGGCGGAACGTGGTCGAACAGCCGCGTCCCGTCCTTCACGGCGGTGTCCAGCATGGCCGCGTCGGCGCCGGAGCGGGTCGCGATGTCGGGCACCGCGAGCGGATTGACGCAGCCGATGCGGTGGGCGTCGGCATAGCCCGAGGCGACGACGAGCGCGTCCGGGTTGTGCTCCTTCACCGCCCGTACGACGGCGCGCATGACCTCGATGCCCTGGTCAGGGGTCGTGCATCCGTAGAGACCGACCTTGATGTAAGTGGCTCCGGAGACGACCGCGCCGAGTGCGGCCTGGGCCACCGTGCCGGGCTTGTACGGGACATCTCCCACGGTCGCGGACACCGGCTTGTCCTCCGGGACCGCCTCGCGGATCTCCCTGATGACCCAGGGGAAGTTCGCGCCGAGAGAGCCCTCGTCGGGCTTCTTGACGTCGACGATGTCGAGGTGCTCCGCCGCCTTGGCGCAGTCGAGCGCTTCCTCGACACCGTCCGGGGAGATGAGAAGCAACACCTGGCCTCCTTCGCCGCGGGTCCGGCCCGTCCATGGACGGGGGCCGCGGATCGCCTGGTCCTTGTCTGGCGCACTCATCATTTCCGTCACCCTTCGCAGCCGAAAGGGCGCACAGAGTGCCCGTTGAGTGATCAGGGCGGGGCGCAACGCGCCGTGCACACCGGAGCGAACGGGCCCGCGCCGAGGTCGGTTTCGACCCGCTCCGCGTCTCGCCGACCCCGTCCTCACTCGTCCGCACCGTCCGTGGTGCCCCGCCGAGGGGGCGCATGCAGTGTCGTCAGGAGCGTCCTTTCGCCCCCGAGGGCGGCGGGTGTCATCGCTCCCCACCCTCGCCGTCCACACGCTCGGTACCGCCGAACCCCCCCCACACCCGGAGTCACGCCATGACCGACGGAGAGCACGACAGCGCAGCCGATGCCGCGCCGGACTCCGACCTGTCGGCCGCGCACGTCTCCGTGAGGCTGCTGGAGCGCCTGGCCGACCGGCTCGGGGGACGTGCCGCCGTGACCGCCGTCTACGGTCAGCCCGTCACCGTCGGCGGCGTGACCGTCATCCCGGTCGCGGCGGTCGGTTTTGGCTTCGGGGGCGGTGCGGGACGGGAGGTCGGCGCCGCCAGGACCGCCGACGGCGGCGGAGGGGGCGGAGCCGTGGGCGCCAGACCCCTCGGCTACATCGAGATCCGTGACGGCGCCGCGGCCTACAAGCCCGTCCGCGCTCCCTGGCGCGATGTCGCCCTGCCACTGTCGGCGGTAGTCCTCGCGAACGCGCTGCCCAAGGTGATCCGCGCGCTGCGGCGACGGCGACGGCCTCGGCGAGGGCGTGGATGAACCCCAGCGACGGCCTCGGCGAGGGCATGCAAGAGGTCGCACCGCGCTGCCGGCTGGCATCGATCGGCTGCCGCACCGATGAGTTTTCTCGGCGGGACCGGTCTGCACGGGCATGAAGACTCACACGCTTGAGACAGCCGGCGCCGACCTCGTCCACGACGTGCGGGGGCCGCTGCCGGCCGGTGACGGACGGCCGCCCTTGCTGATGGTCGGGCAGCCCATGGACGCCTCCGGCTTCGCCGCGCTCGCCGCGCGCTTCCCCGAGCGGACCGTGATCACCTACGACCCGCGCGGCCTCGGCCGCAGTGTCCGCAAGGACGGGCGGGTCGACCACACGCCGGAGACACAGGCCGAGGACGTGCACGCCGTCATCGAGGCGCTCGGGGCCGGGCCGGTCGAGGTGTTCGCCAGCAGCGGCGGGGCGATCACCGCGCTCGCACTGGTGGAGAGGTATCCCTCCGACGTGACCACGCTGGTCGCGCACGAGCCGCCGCTCCTCACCCTCACCCCGGACGGCCCCGCGGCCGTGCGGGCGCGGGCGGCGGTCCGGGACGCGTACGAGAAGCGGGGATGGGGGGCCGGGATGGCCGCGTTCGTGGCCATGACCTCGTGGCAGGGTGAGTTCACGGACGCGTACTTCGCGCAGCCCGAGGCCGATCCCGCGGCATTCGGCATGCCCACCGAGGACGACGGCTCCCGTGACGATCCGCTGCTGTCCGACCGGTCGTGGGCGGTCAGCGGCTACCGGCCGGATGCCCAAGCGATCACCGCCGCGCCGACCCGCGTGGTGATCGCGGTGGGTGAGGAGTCCGCGAACCTGCTGACGGCACGCACCTCCGTCGCGATGGCCGAACTGCTCGGGCAGAAGGTGGCCGTGTTCCCGAGCCATCACGGTGGCTTCTGCGACGGGGAGTTCGGCTATCCGGGGAAGCCGGACGAGTTCGCGCGTCGGCTGCGGGAGGTCCTCGACGGCGCCTCGTAGGCCGGGTGGCCCCGGCCTAGGGCGCGCGTCGACGACTCGATCGCGGCGCGGGAGTTCGGGTGGGGGCAGCCCGGTGATGCGCCTCCCGGCACCGGTTGTCACCCCACCCGCACCTCCGTTGCCTGCGGCAGTTGCAGATGCTCGCCTTGGAACCGTGACCGGAGTGAGCGGTCGTGGGTGACCAGGACGATCGCCCCCGGGTAGCCGGTCAGTGCCTCCTCCAGTTGCTCGACCAGCGCCGGTGACAGGTGGTTCGTCGGCTCGTCGAGCAGCAGGAGACCGGCGGGTTCCGCGACCAGGCGCGCCAGGTCCACGCGGCGGCGCTGGCCGTACGACAACTCGCCCATGCGCGAGCCGAGTTCCGCGAGGCGGAAGAGGCCGAGGGCGAGCAGGGCGTCGGCGTGTTCGTCGGCGGTGCCCGCGCGTCCCGTCCCGAACGCCTCGGTCACCGTCAGATCCGGTGGCCAGGGCGTCTCGTCCTGGCGCAGGTGGCCCACCCTGCCGGGCACCCGCACCGTGCCCTCGTCCGGTCGCAGCTCACCGGCGAGCAGCTTCAACAGGGTCGTTTTCCCCGCGCCGTTGGGGCCGGTGACGAGGAGCCTGCCGTTGCGGCCGAGGGTGAGGGACTCGAGACGCAGGCGGTCACCCACGCGTACGTCCGACAGCTGGACGGCGGGCGCTTCCGCCACCGCGCTTCCCGTGTCCCCTCCCGGCCCCTCCCCCGGCACTGCCATGCGTGGCGTGAAGGCCAGCGGGTCGGGCGGTGGGGTGACGGGGTGGGCGGTCAGCCGCTCGACCCGCTCACGGGCGTTGCGGATGCGGGCCATCGCGCCGTGCGCCCGGCCGCGCGCCCGGAAACCGCCGTGGCCGAAGTTGGCCAGCGGTGCTTTGCGGGGGATGACGCCGAGCCGGGCGGCGTGGCCGGTGACCAGCCGCTCGTTGCGGGCCAGCTCGGAGCGCCATTCCTCGTACTCCCGCAGCCGTCGGCGGCGCTCCGCCGCCTTCGCCGTCCGGTAGCCGGCCCAGCCGTCACCGTAGCGGGTGACCTTCCCCGCCTCGGCCTCCAGGACCGTGGTGGTCAGGCGCTCCAGGAACACGCGGTCATGGGTGACGGCGAGCACCGTGCCGCGGTGGGCCCGCAGTTGGGCCTCCAGCCATTCGACCGCCCGGTCGTCCAGGTCGTTGGTCGGCTCGTCCAGGAGCAGCAGCTCCGGACGGCCGGCCAGGACCCCGGCCAGGGCGAGACGGGAGCGCTCACCGCCGGAGAGGGTGCCGAGCCGGCGATCGCGGCGGAGCGCCGGCAGGCCGAGGTGGTGCAGCGCGATGTCCACCCGGTGGTCGGCGTCGTAGCCCTCCCGGGCCTCGTAACGGCGGAGGAGCGCGTCGTACGCGGCGAGTGCCGCCGGGTCCTCGACGTCCTGAAGCGCCTGCCCGGCCCGGTGCAGCTCGGCCTCCAGGGCCCGCAGGTCCGCGAGGGCCAGATCGACGGCGTCCTGGACGGTGGCGGTCGGGGGCAGGGGGAGGGTCTGGGGCAGGTGACCGACACCGCCGGCGGCGGCCACGGTCACCTCTCCCCTGTCCGGGCGCTCCTGACCTGCGGCGATTCTGAGAAGCGTGGACTTGCCCGCGCCGTTGTCGCCGATCAGTCCGGCCTTCTCACCCGGCTTTAAGGTGAAGGAGACGTCGTCGAGAACGGTGCGGCCGGGGTAGCCCTTGGTGACATGGCGAAGAGTGAGTTGTGGGGTGTGCAAGATGGAGATCCCTCCTGGCGCAACGGGCTGCGGCCCGGGCCGGATCGGGGTGGACGTCTGCACGGCGGGGCGCGGCGACGGCGGAGCACTGCTCTACGCGGTCGGCACCGGTCAACTCACAGGGACCCCATGGGCAGGACACTACGGGACGCGGGGCGATCTGACAAGACGATACGTCTCGGATCGCACAGGAAGTGTTACGTGCGGCTCCGCAGGTGGCGCGGACAGGGCGGCAACGTCGACCAGGCCGGCGGCATGACCACCGCCCGACAGCGGCGGGCGCCGCGACCCCGCGCGGTCGATTCGACGATGTCGCGAGGCGAACGGCCACACGCGGGCCGCGTGCCCCTCCCCCACCCTCCGAGCACTCAGGCGAGGATCTTCAACAGCCGCTCGGCGAGGACCTCGGCGGATGCCGGGTTCTGCCCTGTGACCAGGTTCCGGTCCTCGACCATGTACGGCTCCCAAACGGGCCCGCGGCTGTACTCCACACCGACCTTTTCCTTCAGGTCCGTCTCCAGCAGCCAGGTGGCCCGGGAAGCCAGCCCCACGCCTTCCTCCTCCTCGTCGGAGAAGCCGGTGACCTTGTAGCCCTTGAACGGCGACACTCCGTGGATCCGGGTCGCCAGCATCGCGGCGGGGGCATGGCACACGATGAACAACGGTGCACCTGAAGCGAGTTGATCGGTCAGCAGTCGGCCCGCGTCCGCGTCGAAGGCCAGATCGGACATGGGGCCATGACCACCCGGCAGATACACCGCGTCGTAGTCCTCCAGACGCACGTCCGAGAGCTTCAGCGGGCGACGCAGCACCTCGGCGTCACGAATGACGGCCTCAAGTTCCAAGGCCCCCTGCTCACCACCCGCCATCGACGGGCGGAGGCTCATCATGTCGACACTCGGGATCGCGCCGCCCGGTGTCGCCACGACCACGTCATGCCCGGCGGCCGTCACCGCTTTGTACGGTTTGGCGAACTCTTCCGCCCAATAGCCCGTGGCATATCGCGTGCCGTCCTTCAGCACCCAGTACGCCGCACCACTCACTACGAACAGGACCTTTGCCATCGGGCCGCCTCCGCTCGGGTCCTTCAAGGCGTCTGAATCACCCGTTCAGTCTAGAGGTCTCCGGAATGTGCCGCATGCGCCGCAGGTGAGCTCCGGGGCGCCGGTGACCGGCGAGGTCACAGACCCCGGCTCGCGGAGCATCGGATCCGTGACCTCGCGCAGGTGGTCACCGGGGAAGACGCCGACGTGACGTCGGGCGCCTCCCGCCGGACATGGTCGTACGGGCCATGCGCCTCCTCAGCCGGGCCGGGAGGCAGAGGCACCGGACGGGCTCAGAAGGTCAGGCTCCAGCGCTGGAGATGACCCGGGTCCAGGTCGTACAGCCCCGGTGTGGCGTCGGTGACCCGAAGTGTCCAGGTACCGGACTTCGTGACGGCGGAGGCGTCGACCGTGTACGTCTCGTGCAGTTCGGGCGTGAAGACATAGGGTCCCCAGGGTTTGACCTGGATGACGGTGCCGTCCGGGGCGATCAGGTCGATCACCATGGCGTTGCTGAACTCGTGGTCGAGGTCGACCGTGACCTTGAGGTCGCTCGGCGCCTTGCCCGGCTTCCCCTTGTAGACCAGCGGAGACTCGGCCACCCCCCACTGGGGGATCACATACGTGGTGGGGTTGACGAAGAAGTGGCCTCCGGACTCGAGAGCGGTCCAGGTGAAGGCGAACGTCCGGGTGTCCCCGGCCGCATCCGCGACGACGATGGACGAGGGGACGTCGCCGGCCTTGCGGGGGGTGCCGGTGATCAAGCCGGTGGTGCGGTCGATCGACAGGCCCGAAGGCAGCTTTCGGGCGGAGTAGGTCAGCGGGCCGGGACGTGTGCTGGACGCCCTGATCTGGCGGCTGACCGGCTGGCCGGTGGCCACCGGCCCGGTCGGCAGCGGATCCGCGGCGATGTGGTTGACGAACCGGTTGCCGACGTTGACACCCGCCCAGGCGTTGGCGACGGCCTCGTAGGCATCGCTCTGCGAGCCGTACAGGTCGGCCGCGGCCTGGAGCGTCGCGGTGCGGGCGCCCGCGTAGTCGGTGGTGCTGGTCATGTAGACCGTGAGGGCGCGGTACACCACATCGGCGGCGTCGCTCCGTCCGATGCCCGCGACGGGCAGCTTGTCGTAGGTCGGGCTGTCGTAGTCCACACCGTTGATGGTCTTCTGCCCGCTGCCCTCGGCGAGCAGGTAGAAGAAGTGGTCACCTATCCCGGCCACCATGTGCGCTTCTTTCCGCCTGGCTTCCGGCGTCCAGTAATCCAGGGGCGCGTAGCCGACGGCGCTGACGCCGGCCTTCGAGGGACGGTCCATGTAGCGGATGGGCTTGCCGTCGCCGTGCAGGTCGTCCAGCTCGGCCACCATGTAGTCGGGCACGTCCCGGGGGTTGTCGGCGTAGAACTCGACGGCGGCGGCCATCATGTCGCTGATCGCCTCGTTGAGGCCCGGTGATTCACCGAAGTCGCCCAGCCCGGCCGTGGCGGAGGTGACTCCGTGCGTCATCTCGTGGGCGGCGATGTCCAGGGACGTCACCGGGTGCTGCCCGTCCGCTCCGTCGCCGTAGCTCATACAGAAGCAGCCGTCCTGCCAGTTGGCGTTGGCGAGAGGGACCCCTCGTGACTGCTCGTAGTGCACCCTGGAGGTGCTGCCGCGGCCGTCGTCGGCTATGCCGTTGCGGCCGAAGCGGTCCTTGAAGAAGTCCCACGTCATCCGCGCGCCGTACGCCGCGTCGACCGCCGCGGTCTGGGGGTCCGACGGTGTGCCGTCGCCCCACACGTCGTCGTCGTCGGTGAACAGGATCCCGCGTGAGTCGACGCTCGAGTCGAGCGTGCGGTGGCCACCGCGCTCGGGGTCGATCAGGGCGTAGGTGCCGTCGGCCTGAGGGGTGGAGCCGATCGTGACGCGCCCGCTGTGGAGGCTGTTGCCCTGGGCGGACTTCACGTGTTCGGCGTTCGCCAGGACGGTACCCCTCGCGGCGTCCGTCACGACGTGGCGCTCGCTGGGGGAGCCGTCCTGCTGCACGCCGGTGACGACCGTCTCCCAGGCCAGCTTCGGGCGGCCGTCCATCATCCAGACGACCCGGCGGGGGGCGTCGTGCGCGTCCGCCTTGCCGGTGCCCTCCGCCGAGGCCTCGCTCAGGGCCGACTTCCTCGCCGTGGCCGCCGGCACCTCGGCCGTGGTCGTCCCCAGGGTCAGCTTGCCCTGGGCGGCGTAGGTGACGGTCCGGGACCCGCCCCGCTGATGGACCACCAGGTCACCGCCGAGCACAGGCAGTCCGGCGTACGTGCGGTCGTAGCGGGTGTGCACCGTCCCGTCGGCGTCTTCGACGACGTTCTTCGGGATCAGTGTCTCGTGGCTGCCGAGGCCCAGTGCACGGGCCGTGTCCGGCGCCGCGTCGGCCGCCCGGTCGAGCAACTCCTGGCGTCGATCGGGCGGCAGGGGGACAGCCCTGGCTCCCGGCTTGGCCGTGGCGTCGATCTGAGGGAGCGCTCCCACCGACCGGGGGGTCCCCGGTGTGTCGTCAAGGGACGCGGCGCCGGCCGAGGCGGGCAGCGAGGAGACCGCCAGGGCCGCGGCGGTGATCACCACGGTCGCGGCCAGGCGGCGTCTGAGGCGGTGTGAACCCTGTGGGGACACCGCCCTGTTGATGAAGGGATTCAATTCCGGGTCCTTCTGTTCGGCTGTCCACGGATGGTGACGGCCGCCGATGCGGGTGCTGGAGGCCGTGATGCCTCCAGGTGCGGGTTGCAGCGGAGTGATCGTTACAGGCGGAACAGCCGTCGCGAAGGGCCCTGTTGGATCATGAGCAGATCTTTACCTGGTCGACCCTGATTGATTTTGATCGATTTCGGGTGTTGTAACGAAGCCCTTCACCCTGCACGCCGCCGGCGAGGGCGAGTGATGCTCGACTCGCCCGCGGTCGCTTCTTCGCCCTCTTGACGCAGGTCGTGAGCTGCGGTGGCCGGAGCCGGGCACCTCGCGCGGGCTCCGGCCACTGCGCGGCTCCTTCAGCCCGAAGGCCCGGCTGATGGTCTGCGTGACACCGCCGCCGTTGCGCTGCTTGGCGGTGACCCGGAAGGACACGTGGTCGGCCCGGACGGGCGCGTGGAGCCGGGCCTGCCAGGCGCCGTCCGCCTTCTTCAGGACCTGCGGCCGCCACGTCGCGCCGTCGTCGTAGGAGACCTCCAGTGCGACCGAGGTGACGGCGTCCTCGGCGGCGTCGCCGCCGACGACAGCGGGCTTCACCGACAGGACCGACGAGCGTGTGGCGCGCCCGGCGAGGTCCAGATCCGTGTCGTAGTCCAACTGGGCCAGCGGGATGACCTCGTTCTCGGCCTGGCCGGACATGAAGGTCCACTCGGTGTGCGTGGTGGTGGAGTACGGGGTGAGTTCGGCGTTGCTCTTCGTGGTGGTGACCAGTCGGTACGGCAGCCGCTGCGGGGAGAGGTCGCCCACACCGAAGTCGGGGTGCGGCCCGTTCCGCACCAGCAGTCTGTCGCCCTGGTAGAGCGCGAAGCTCCGGGACATCCGGCGCGTGTCACCGCTGTGCGCGGATCCTCCGTCGCCGAAGGCCGCGATCTGCCCGCCCATCGCGTTGTCGACCCGGTGCGGGACCTCGAAGGTGAGCATGCGCGGCCGCGTGATCGGGCCGAACCAGTGTTCGCTCTGCACGCTGCGCGGCCGGTAGCCGGTGATGCCGGTGAAGGTCGACCAACCGTCGATCGACCCGTACTGCTGCCATCTGACATCGTTGCCGGCGGATACCCAGTCGGTACGGTGGCCCGGGGCGACCGGCTCCTTCGGGAACGGGGGAACGCGCGTCGCTCCGAAGACCGCGTCGGGGTAGGCGGCGGGCATGCGCTCGTAGGTCGGGCTGTCCTCACGGCTCTCGATGATCTGCTTGCCGGGCGGCGGCGCGAAGGTGTTCTCGATGCGCGCCAGGCTGCCGGGGTCCGTCGCGGCGGACGGGTCGGCGGGGACTCCGCCCTGGTGATAGTCGGCCAGGTCGTACAAGTACTCCGGCGTGGAGTGTGCTTCGACCGTCAGCTTGGTCCAGAGTCAGTGATCGACTGCATCCGACCACCCTGGGATCGGAAATGTAAGCACTTGAATGATCTACCAGTTGGCTGTAGCACGGGCGCGTCGGCCGGCCCCGTCGACGAACCGCCCGCGATCGGCGGACCGTTCGAGAACGTCGCTGTCCGCGCGCCAGGCAGGCGGACTTGGCCGTGCATCAACGGACTGCCGAGGCAGGCCTGAAGACGGCATTGGTCCCGCACATGACCGGCGCCGGAGGTCTGCGCCTCGCGCCGCACGCCGCGTTCACGACCAGGCCGGCCTTCCCGGGCCCGCAGGGTGCGGCTCGGCACGGACGAGGGGGCGCCCCCCCGCGCTCGCATGGTCGACCACGGACCGGATGCCGGCGCGCCCCGCGTCGGGCGGCGAGGGCCACGGGGCCTCCACCGGGCCGGACTACGACGCCGGCCGGAGGATCCGGAACGGCGCCGTGTCCGCCCGCCCCGGCGTCCTCGTCCGGTGCGCCGACCAGGCGGACGCCCAGGCGGCCGTACGGGCCGCGCGGGCGGACCGTACCGCCCGCGCGGCCCGTCGGCGGTCAGACGGTGAACCGGTGGGTGCCCGAGCCGACCCGGAACACCTGGCAGCCGTCCTCGTGGCGCAGCGGTGTCGCGCCCGTGTGCGTGACCCGGTCCGTGGCCGACGCCGGGACCCACACCTGCGCCGTGGTGTTCGCGGGCACGGAGCACGTCAGCTCGAAGCGGCCGCGCCGGCGCCGCCACCACGTGGAGATCGGGCCGCGCACCGACCTCAGCGTCGCCCGGGCCTCATCGACGCCACCGCCGGGACGGGGACGGACGACGACCTCGCGGTAGCCCGGCCGGCCCGGGGAGATGCCCGCGATGTGGGTGTACATCCACTCCCCCACCGAGCCGTAGGCGTAGTGGTTGAAGGAGTTCATGCCCGGGTCCTGGAAGGTCCCGTCGGGACGGAGGGAGTCCCAGCGCTCCCACATCGTGGTCGCGCCCTGGTCGATCTGGTAGCCCCAGCTCGGGAAGGTGCGCCGGGTGAGCAGCCGGTAGGCGACGTCGGTGTGTCCGGTGTCGGTGAGGACGGGCAGCAGCCGGGGCGTGCCGAGGAACCCGGTCGACAGGTGCCAGTCGCGGGCCGCGATGAGGGCCACGAGGCGGTCGGCCGCCGCGTCCCGCGACGCGTCCGGCACCAGCCGCATGGACAGGGCGAGGACGTACGCGGTCTGCGTGTCACCCTTCACCCTGCCCGCGGCGTCGACGTAAGCCCGCTGGAACGCTTCCCGCACCCGCCCGAACAGGTCGTCGTAGGGCGCCGGGTCCCGGCCGAGCTCGCGTGCCATCCTCGCCGCGAGGTCCGCGACGTGTGCGAAGTAGGCGGTGGCGATGACGTCCTTCGGTGTCTCGTCGTCGACGTTCAGCCAGTCGCCGAACCCGTCCGCCGGCCGCAGCAGGCCGTCGCTGTGCTTCTCCAGGTAGCCCAGCCAGGCCACCACGGACGGCCAGGCGTCCTCGACGACGCGCAGGTCCCCGTACGCCTGGTACAGGGCCCACGGGACGGTGACGCCGGCGTCGCCCCAGCCCGCGGCTCCGTCGCCGAGGCGCCCGACGTCGGGTGCCACGTGCGTGAAGGAGCCTTCCGCCGTCTGCGCGTCGCGCAGGTCCGTCAGCCACTTCGTCAGGAAGCGCGCCGACTCCATGGTGTAGGCGGCGGTGGGTGCGAACACGTTGATGTCGCCGGTCCAGCCGAGACGTTCGTCCCGGGCCGGGGTGTCGGTCGGGACGGAGAGGAAGTTCCCCCGCTGTCCCCAGGTGATGTTGCTGTGCAGCTGGTCGAGCATCGGCGAGTCGGTTTCGAAGGTGAGCGTGGCCGGCGCGTCGGTGTGCATGACGCGTCCGGTGACCGCTCGCGCGGTCGGGGTGCCGGGGAAGCCGGTGACCTCGACGTAGCGGAAGCCGTGGAAGGTGAAGCGGGGTTCGTACGTCTCGGTGCCGCCGCCCTTGAGGACGTACGTGTCGGTCGCCTTCGCGGTGCGGAGGTTCGCCGTGTAGACGGTGCCGTCCGCGTTGAGGACCTCGGCGTGCCGCAGGCGCACCACGGTGCCCGCCTCGCCCTTGACCCGCAGCCGTACCGAACCGACCATGTTGCGGCCCAGGTCGAAGACGAACACCCCGGGCCGGGGCTCGGTGACACCGACCGGTGTCAGCTCCTGGGTGACCCGTACCGGGGCGTCGGCCTGGGCCACGACACGCTCGGGAAGTTCGCCGTCCGCCTCACCGGCGCGCGGCCATCCCCCGTCGTCGAAGCCCGGTGAGGTCCAGCCGGGAGTCTCCTTGCGGGCGTCGTACGTCTCGCCGTCCAGCAGGTCGGCGGCGACGATCGGCCCCGTCGACGCGGACCAGTCCGTGTCGGAGGTGACGCGCTGGGTGGTCCCGTCGGCGTAGTCGACCTCCAACTGGGCGAGCAGCGCGGGGTGTTCACCGTACTGGTGCGGACCGAACATGCCGACGTCGCCCGCGTACCAGCCCGGCGCGAGATGGACCCCGAGGGCGTTGCCGCCGCTACGGACCACCTCCGTGACGTCGTAGGTCTGGTACTGCACGCGCGTGCGGTAGTCCGTCCATCCGGGGGCGAGCTGGTCGCGGCCGACCCGGGCGCCGTTGAGGTGCGCCTCGTACAGGCCGAGCGCGGTGACGTACAGCCGCGCCCGCCGCACCTTCCCGCGCCGCAGGGAGAACTCACGGCGCAGCCGGGTGACGGCGTGCGTGACGGGCGTGACCGCCCCCCACGGGCCGCCTCCCCATGGTGCCGCCTCGCGGGCGGCCGCCCATGCGGCGTCGTCGAAACCGGCGCCGCGCCAGTCCCCGGCGGGCTCCTCGTCGGTGACCTTCCAGGCGGCGTCCGTCACGATCCGCTGCTCGCCGGGGGCCGTGCGTACGACGAGGACGGCGAGCAGGCCGGCGGGCCCCTCGGTGGCGTTGACCGCCTCGACCGCGATCACGTTGGCGCCGGGCCTCGCCTGGTCGAGGACGTCCACGACGGCGGGCTTGCGCCAGTCCTGGTCGTCCGTGGCCAGGTCGGTGCGGGCCACCTCGTGGCCGTTGACGGACGCCGAGTAGGCGTTGTCCGCGGTGATCACCAGTGTGGCCGAGGTGATGGCCTCGGGGAGGTCCGCGGTGCGGCGGAACCAGCGGGTCTCGGCCGGGGCGCTGCTCGCCGGGTCGCCCTCGGGGAACCAGATCCAGTGGCCGCCCTCGAAGGACGGCGCGTCGGTCAGCTCCGCGGGGGCGGAGATCCACCGCGCGGACCA
Organism: Streptomyces sp. CNH189; assembly: GCF_000527195.1. NCBI lineage: Bacteria > Bacillati > Actinomycetota > Actinomycetes > Kitasatosporales > Streptomycetaceae > Streptomyces > Streptomyces sp. CNH189. The sequence goes on along the minus strand of NZ_AZUS01000018.1, from coordinate 119,004 downwards.
CTGATCGGCACCGAGCAGGCCGGTCTCCCACCAGTCCGGTTCGCTCCACCCGGAGACCCTGCCCCGGCCGTCCCAGACCCGCACGGTCCAGAAGTACCGTGTCCTCGGCCGTAGTTCGGGGCCCCCGTACGGGACGAGGGCCGACTCGTCCGACGTCACCGGTCCGCTGTCCCAGACGTCCGGGTGGGTCAGGGCGGCGGCGCTGGTGGCCACCCGCAGCTGGTAGGCGCTCTGCCGGAACCCCGGCTCGTCCGAGTCCATGGGCCAGCTGAACCGCGGGCGGGGATGGTCGAGGCCCAGCGGATGCCGGGCGTACTCGACGGTGGGGGCGGTGATCTTCACGGGTGCGGATCGGCCGCCCGCTCGGGCGGTGGTGGAGGGCGTGGGCGCGGCCTGGGCCGGCACGGCTCCGGCGGCCGCGGCGGCCACCGCGGCCGCCGTGCTCGCCAGGACATTTCTGCGACTGATCACTACGCCACCTCGCACGGTAGGACTGAATCGTTTCACATGGGGTGAGCTTGGCCACCGTAGAGGCGTGGGCGCGAGGGGTCAATGAGGAGTGCGCGTAAAAAGGCGTGAAGAGTGAGGCCACGAAGTACCCGCGTGGATGGATAAGGGCGTTCATGGGTGAGTCCTCTGAGCGCGAGCCAAGAGGCGCAGCCGGTGATTCCGTCACGGCGCAGGCCCGAGCCGATTGAACGGTTTCAATCAGCGACGGCCGTGGCCCACCGCCCGTCGCCCCACCCGACCGCTTTCGGCCATGAGCCTGGCGGCCCGGTGAGGCACATGGCCAGGGCGTGTCGGAAACCGCGCGGGACACGGATGGTTCCGGGTGACTCGAAACGCGCGATGCGGGAACCGGAACAGGAGTCACGACACAGGGGGTGACGCCGAGTACCCGCCCGGCCGGCACCCTCACCGGAGGAGATTCCACGATGGCGCACGAAGACGACACCCAGCGGGCCGTGCCGAACACGCCGGGGATGCGTACGGACGGGGACGGCGTCACGCGCCGCCGGCCGCTGCGCAGGCGGCACGTCGAGGAGACCGTCGACGTCGCGGTGCCGGTCCGGACGGCGTACAACCAGTGGACGCAGTTCAAGACCTTCCCGCGCTTCTCGGGCCTGGTGCGCGGCGTCGAGCAGGTCAGGCCGACCGTGACGGCCTGGACCCTCGGCCGCGGGCCGCTGCGCCACCGTTTCGCGGTCGAGATCGTGGAGCAGGACCCCGACGCCTACCTGGCCTGGCGCGGACTCGAACAGCACCCCTCCCACGAGGGCGAGGTCGAGTTCAGGCCGAACGGCTCAGGGGGCACCACGATCACCGTCCGGATGCTCCTGGAACCGAGGGGAGTGGCGGGGATCCTGACCCGCTCGTCCCGGGCCACCGACATGGCCGCCCGGCTGGTGCGCGGAGAGCTGGTCAACTTCAAGCGGTTCATCGAGGGACTGGGTCAGGAGGGCGGGGCCTGGCGCGGCACGATCCGCAACGGCCGTGTGCAGCACGACCGCCCGGAACCGCCCAGGAGCCGCGTCGCCCAGTGGCCCGTCGGCTGACCGCGTACCGGACACGGCAAGAGAAAGGCGAACCGATGCAGAACGCGCCCGGCGAGGAGCCGGAGACCACCCTCTCCGTGACACCGCCGAAGAAGTGGGCGGCCGGTGTCCCGGCGGTCGTGCACGCCCTGGAGTACTCGCTGGAGCAGACGTCCCCGCGCAAGACGGGGGTGGACCTGCTGACGATGAACCAGGTGGGGGGCGTCGACTGTCCCGGCTGCGCGTGGGCGGATCCGGCCCCGGGCCGGCGTCATCGCAACGAGTACTGCGAGAACGGCGCCAAGCACATCAACGACGAGGCCACCACGCGCCGGATCACCGCCGACTTCTTCCGTGAGCACAGTGTCTCCGACCTCGCCGCCCGTTCCGACCTGTGGCTCAACCAGCAGGGACGGCTCACCGAGCCGATGATCAAGCGGCCCGGCTCCGACCACTACGAGCCCGTCGACTGGAACGAGGCCCTCGGCGTCCTCGCGCGGGAGCTGCGGGAGCTGGCCTCCCCCGACGAGGCCGTCTTCTACACCTCCGGCCGCGCCGGCAACGAGGCCGCGTTCGTCCTGCAGCTCTTCGCCCGCGCCTTCGGCACCAACAACCTGCCGGACTGCAGCAACATGTGCCACGAGTCGAGCGGCTTCGCCCTGAGCGAGACCCTCGGCACCGGCAAGGGCACCGTCAGTCTCGACGACCTCCACCACGCCGATCTGATCTTCCTGGTCGGGCAGAACCCGGGCACGAACCATCCGCGCCAGCTGTCCGCGCTGGAGGAGGCCAAGCGGCGCGGCGGCCGGATCGTGGCGGTCAACCCGCTGCCGGAAGCCGGACTGCGGCGCTTCAAGAACCCGCAGAAGCCGAGCGGTGTCGTAGGCCGCGGCACGCAGATCGCCGACCGTTTCCTGCACATCAAGCCCGGCGGCGACCTCGCCCTGTTCCAGGCCCTCAACCGTCTGCTCCTGGAGGCCGAGGACGCCCGCCCCGGCACCGTGCTGGACCACGCCTTCATCGACGCCCACACCACCGGCTTCGAGGAGTTCGCCCGGCACGCCCGCACCGTCGACTGGGACGACGTGCACGCGGCGACCGGACTGACCCGCCAGGAGATCGAGGCCGTCCGCGACGAGGTGCTGCGGAGCGAACGGGTCGTCGTGTGCTGGGCGATGGGCATCACCCAGCACAAGCACGGCGTACCCACCATCCGGGAGATCGTCAACTTCCTGATGCTGCGCGGCAACCTGGGGCGCGCCGGCACCGGCGCGTGCCCGGTGCGCGGCCACAGCAACGTGCAGGGCGACCGGACGATGGGCATCTGGGAGCAGATGCCCGACTCCTTCCTCGACGCCCTGCGGGAGGAGTTCGGCTTCGACCCGCCGCGCGCGCACGGGCTGGACTCGGTGAAATCGATCAAGGCGATGCGTGAGGGCCAGGTCAAGGTCTTCCTCGCGCTCGCCGGGAACTTCGTCCGTGCCGCCCCGGACAGCGAGGTCACCGAGGACGCGATGCGTTCGTGCCGGCTGACGGCCCACATCTCCACCAAGCTCAACCGCTCGCACACCGTGTGCGGCGACACGGCGCTGATCCTTCCGACCCTGGGGCGGACCGAGCGGGACGTCCAGGCCGACGGCGAGCAGTTCGTCACCGTCGAGAACTCCATGAGCGAGGTGCACACCTCGCAGGGGCGGCTCGAACCGGCGTCCCCGCTGCTGCTCAGCGAAGTGGCGATCCTGTGCCGGCTGGCCCGCCTCACCCTGGACGGCAAGCCGGACATCCCCTGGGAGAACTTCGAGGGCGACTACAACACCATCCGTGACCGCATCTCCCGCGTCGTGCCGGGCTTCCACGAGTTCAACGCGCGGGTGACCCGTCCCGGGGGCTTCCAGCTGCCCAACCCGGTCAACGAGGGGGTCTTCAACAACGCGGTCGGCAAGGCCCTGTTCACCCGCAACGAGCCCGTCGTCCCCCGGGCGCCCGAGGGTCACCTGCTGCTGCAGACGCTGCGTTCGCACGACCAGTGGAACACCGTCCCGTACACGAACAACGACCGCTACCGCGGCATCCACGGCAGCCGTCACGTCGTGCTGGTCAACCCGGCCGACCTGAGTGAACTGGGGCTGTCCCAGGGCGACCGCGTCGACCTGGTGAGTATCTGGGCGGACGGCACCGAGCGCCGGGCCGAGAACTTCCAGGTGGTGCCCTACCCGGCCGCGAAGGGCTCGGCCGCGGCCTACTACCCGGAGACGAACGTCCTGGTCCCGCTGGACAGCGTCGCCGACATCAGCAACCAGCCGACGTCGAAGGGCATCGTCGTCCGGCTCGAACCCGCCTCCGGCGGGACCCGCCCCGCACCCGCCTGACCGGCCTCCCTCGCACCGGCCTCCCTCGCACCGGCCTCGCTCTCGCCGGGCGGCTCGCGCCGACGCAGGTGCGCGAGCCGCCCGGCGGTGCGCCGGGGTCCGACGAGGGCGTGGCTGTCACCGGTCAGGAAGCGGGGCGTACAGGCGGCGCACGGCGAGGGCGGCGATGTCGTCGTCGAGATGTCCGCGCGCGTAGTGGAGCAGGTCCTTGTGCAGCCCGTCCAGCAACTGACGGGGCGGCGTCCGGCGGTGCAGCCGCGCCCAGTCCGCCAACGGGAAGAACCTGCCGGCGCCGTCGCGGGTCTCCGTCACGCCGTCGGTGCAGAGCAGCATCTGGTCGCCCGGCAGGAAGGGGACGGTGTCCACGTGGTAGTGGTGCCCGAGGAGAGCCGCGAGGTTGAGGGGCGTCGAGGTCAGTGTGGGCTCCAGGACCTGGACGTCTCCTCCCCCGCGCAGGAAGACCGGCGGCGGATGCCCGCAGTTCAGGATGTCGACGTGTCCGGCGTCGTAGGGAATCTCGGCGAGCAGAGCCGTCGCGAAGTGCTCCGCCTGATCGTCGGCGGGGACACTGGCGCTGTAGCGGGAGATGGTGGTCTGGAGCCGGCGGACCAGTGCCCTGAGGTCCGGCTGGTCGTACGCGTTCTCACGGAAGCAGTTGATCACCGCGGAGGCCGCTCCGACCGCGGACAGGCCCTTGCCCCGCACGTCGCCGATGAGCAGACGGATGCCGTAGGGCGTGTCCGCGGCCTCGTAGAAGTCGCCGCCGATCCGTGCCTGCTCCTGGGCCGCCAGATAGATCGACTCGATCTCGATGCTGTGGACCCGGTGCGGCAGCGGCCGCAGCAGGACCTTCTGGGCCGCGTCCGCGACGAGCCGGACCTGGAACAGCGTCTCCTCCCGCTGAAGCCGCAGATGGCTCGCGTACGCGGCCGCCGCGGTGACCGCACCGATCGCGGCGGCCGTGTACGGCGTCCCCAGATCGGGGTAGAAGAAGCTGAGGCTGATCATGACCAGCAGGCAGAACACCCCCAGCAGGACCGTCGGGAGCACGGGCCACAGTGCGGCGGCGAGGGCGGGTGCGGCCGTCAGCAGGCGGCTGAAGGCGATCTCCCTCGGCGTGGAGGCCGCGAGGGCGGTGATGATGAGGGTGACGATCACTGGCGACAGCAGCACGGCGTCCCGCTGGCCAGCCTGAGGACGATGACGGCGCCGGGGCCTTCCTGAGCGGATCACAAACGGATCTTATCCGGACAACATGGACATCAGATCGGTGGGCTGGAGCCGCGGGCCGGGCGGACTCGCTGTGCGCGGCCTCGGGGGCGGCGGAACCTGTGACAGCCCTGTCAGGGAGCGCCGGTCCCGGCGCGGGGTCGCCGGGACCGGCACGGGCCGGCCGCTCAGCCGCGGAGTGTCGCCACCGGACTGTTGTAGGCCTGCGCGGTCAGGACCGGGGTCCTCGACGCGCGCACCTCGGTCGGCCAGGACAGGCGGACGGTGCGGGACTCGCCGGGCAGCAGCCACAGGTAGTTGTCGCTGTACAGCGTCGGCAGCACCCGGCGGCCCCCGGCGGCCTCGAGCAGGGACAGCCTGACCATGGCGGCCACCGCCGCTCCCGCGTTGTGGACCGTCGCCGTCAGTGCGTGGCGTTCCCCCGCACGCGACACCTTGGTGATCCCTCCGGTCAGCTCGACCTGCCTGGTCCTGTTCAGGTCGCGCAGGGACGCGGGGTCGCGGTAGCGCCAGTACGTGTTCCGCGACACCTCCGTGCCCCTGGCGTCCGTCAGCGTGAGCCGGAGGAGATGGAGGTCGGGGAGACCCTCCGTCCATGCCGCGGTGAAGGCCTGGGCGGTGGCCGCCCGGGCGATGTCGACCCGGGCCCGTCGGGTCGCGCCGAGCTGCCGGCCGGCCAGGTCGAACAGCTCGGCGGTGACGGTGGCGCCGCGCAGGTCGGCCGAGGTGTGGTTCACGGCGAGGACCTGCCACTTCACCGGGTCGGCCTGGACGTGCAGGGGTTCGCACGCCGTGCGGGCGCCGTAGTAGGTGCCGTTGACGTCGAAGTCGTAGTCGTAGGTCTGCCAGACCGTGCTGTGCCAGGCGGGGTGGGACATCCACAGCATCAGTCCGGAGGCGTTGTCCCACAGGTTGGCGTTCCACGCCTCGAACATGGCGCGGGTGTTCTCGTAGTTGACGAACTGGGCCTTGCGGGCGAAGTCGTCGAGGTCTCCGGCCTCGCCGAGGCGTGCTTCGACCGCCGCCTTGTAGTGCTGCGGTGCCTGGTTCCCGCGCTCGCTCCAGTCGTGGTGGTACCAGGCGCCGCCGATCGGCCACTCCGGTTCGTCGCCGGCCATGGTGCGGATGCTCGCGGCGGTGGGGACGACGGGCATGCCGATCTCGGTGTGGAAGCCGAAGTCCTTGCTGCCGTACGTCATCGGGTCGAAGTACTTCTCCGGCTCCACCCAGCCGTAGGGGCCACCGCCGGTGACGATTCCCCCGGCCGAGTTGTTCTGGTAGAGCAGGCCGGGTGCCTGGTCCTGGACGGCCCCCCGCATGCCCTTGTCGACGGCGGCGGGAGGGTTGCCTTCGTTGGCGCCGCACCAGACGGCGACGCAGGGGTGGATCCGGTAGCGCAGCACGGTGTCGCGGGCGAGCGACACGAACGCGTCACGGTCCGGCGGGTCCATGCCCCACGCGTTGGGGAAGTCGTTCCACACCAGGATGCCGTGGCGGTCGCAGGCGGCGAAGAACTCCTCGCGGTCGCTGCTGCCGACCCAGTTGCGGATCATGGTGAAGTTCATGTCGCGGTGCATGCGCACGGCCGCGTCCATGCGCTCCGCCGGCATGCGGCGCAGCAGTTCGTCCCAGCCCCAGTTGCCGCCACGGGCCAGCACCCGCACGCCGTTGACGCTGATCTTCAGCGGGTCGGGGGTGTTGGACACGGACGTGACGTCGGTCCAGTCGTCGCCGTCGTCGGACACCTGGACGACGTAGGTCTTCGGGTAGGCGGTCTCCCACAGGAGGGCGACGCGGTCGAAGGCGCGCGGGGATCCGAGGTCGACCTGGATCCACTGGTGGTCCTCGTACGCGGACGACCAGCGGGTGTTCGGATCGCCGTCGGTGGCGTGGGAGGCGGGGTTGTCGTGCTCCTCGGTGGAGGCGGTGGCCGTCCGGCGCAGGGCGAGGTCGGTGCCGGGGTCCTCGGTGTCGACGACGCTCAGGCTCCACAGGGAGTTGCCCCAGCTGGTGTTGCGCAGACCGCACTGCAGGCGGAGGTAGCGTGCCGTCGTCCGCTCGAAGTCCTCGATCTGGAGGCTGGCGTTACCGTTGGTGAAGGGCAGCGGTACGGCCCCGTTGTCGACGGACTTCACGTCGGTCCAGTCCGAGTCGTCCGCCGACACCTGGACCACGAAGGTCTTGGCGTACGCCTGCTCCCAGATGAGGTCGACCCGGTCGATGGACTGGACCGAGCCCAGGTCGACGCGTATCCACTGGTCGTCCTCGAACTTCGAGGACCAGCGGGTGGTGTCGTCGCCGTCGGTGGCGTTGGCGGGCGCGTGGTCGTCCTGGTCGGTGCTGGAGGCCTCCGCGGTCGCGTGCAGGGCGAGGTCGATTCCGGGCCTGGCGCTGTCGCCGACGGAGAGGGACCACAGGGAGCTGCCCCAGGAGGTGGCCCGGGTGAGGCATCTGACGCGGACGTAGCGGGCCTGCTGCCGTTCGAACGTCACGGTCTGCGTGCAGGCGTCGCCGGACGCGGTGAACGGCAGCGGTACGTCGTACTCGTAGCCGAACTGGCGGATGCCGAACGTCGTGGTGCGGCGGTCGCTCTCCCGGCCGTCGGCGGACGCCGTCAGGGTCAGGTCGTGCAGGTGTGGTTCGCCCAGCCCGTTGGGCCACCACAGCTTGGGGTTGTGCAGCTTCAACTGCGCGAACGCGTCGGAGGCGAAGACGACGTCCACGCTCCGGCCGGCCTTCACGGTGACGGTCCTCGAGACGCGCACCCCGTCGAAGGACGCGGTGACCGTGGTGCGCAGGTCGGCGGTGCCGGCGTTGCGGACCGGGACGACCACGGTCACCTCGGCGACCGACACGTCCGGCAGCTTCGGCAGGGCGGTGTCCACGCGCGGGTCGCCGATGACGGCGTGCCCGGTCGACCGGAGCCGGACGTGGTTCCAGATGCCGGCCGCGCGGTCACGTACGGCGGGCATCCAGTCCCAGCCCGAGGAGGCGAGATACGTCGGTGAGTTGAGGTTCATCTGCTGTGCGCCGGCGTCGACCCATGCCTCGCCCTGGGGGCCCTTGTCACCGGGGCTGCCGGGGACCGGCATGGGTGAGATCCGTACGGCGAGCGCGTTGTCGCCGTGCTCGGCGAGGTGCCCGGTGACGTCGAGGGCGGCGCGGGCGAACGGGTGGACCAGCTCGCCGACCTGTGTGCCGTTGAGCCAGACGTCGGCCTTGTGGTTGACGCCGTCCAATTCCAGCCAGACGTGCCGGCCGGCTCCCGTGCGCAGACCCCGCGGCAGCGCGAAGTCCCGCTTGTACCACCAGGAGTGGCGCGACAGGGCCTCGGGGATGTGCAGGTTGTTCAGGCCCGCCACGGGGTCGGGCAGCTTGCCCTGCTCCACGAGGGAACCGAGCACGGTGCCGGGGACGGTGGCGGGCAGCCAGCCGCCGGTGTCCACGGAGGTCGTCGACAGGCGGGCGCCGTCCGCCCCGGCCCAGTCGTCCAGGGTGAGCCGCCAGCCGGACTCCACGGGGACGGTCCCGTCGTCGGCGACGGTCAGCTTCGGCGGCTTGCCCGGACGGGTCCCCCAGTCGGTCCAGCCGGTCACCGCGGGGCGACGGCCCTCGGCGGTGCCGTACACCTCGAAGCCGTTGAGCCCCAGGGGCAGGGGGCTGGAACGTTTCCGGGACGTCAGGCGCACCCAGCGGGCGCGGGCGGGGCGCGCGAGCTGGATGTCCACCACGCCGCCGGTGCCCTGGGTGGTGCTGTACACCGCTGTTCAGGACGTGTTGTCGAGAGAGGTCTCCACCACGAAGACCAGGGAGTAGCTCGACTGGATCTCGTCGCCGGTGGTGCCGCTGTGCACATTGCCTTCGACGGGCGGCGTGTACACCGGGTCGGACGCGTCGGCCTCGAAGGTGAGACGGATCCGCGTGACCTCGCCGGCCGCCTGGAGGTCGACGGCGATCCACTGCGGATCGCCGCCCTCGGCACGCCATCCGCTGCCCTTGACGCCCGGGGAGGTGAGGCGGTCGACGACGAACGACCCGGGCGTGGCGGCGTAGGCGGTGGAGGACGCCGTGACGGGGCGGTAGCGGGCCAGCTCCCCGCCGGCCCGCGGGCCGGCGGGGGCGGCAGCGGCGGGTGACGCGGGCAGCACGGCACCGAGGCCGAACCCGGCCAGCAGGGCGGGTCCCGTGGTGACTACGGCCCTTCGCGACGGCAGGCGCGACGGACCCGATCGATCGGTCATGAGTGTGACGTCCCCTCAGGAGCGCAGGGCGCGATGACCGGTTCCGCACCGTGAGGCGGAACCGGATGACAACGTTGCCAAAGGCTGGGTCCGCCGGGTGCCGCCTGTCAACCCTCCGGATGGCAACGATGCCGCCAGCAGCAAGGGTAACCTGCGATCAGTTGCCAACGGAGCGCACACGCAATCGGTTCGTGCGGGTCGGACGTGGCACACCTCGGTTTCACAAGCTCCTGTTTCTTTCATTGACAGCGGAAAATAATGCCCCTAAGTTCCCGGCCATGCAGTCGACTTCCCCTTCGACGTCTCCTCCTGAGGCCTTCCCGGCACAGACTCCGGCCGTCGCGGAGATCTTCACCACGGTGCTCTCGCACGGTCCCCTCACCCGTTCAGAGGTGGCCGAACGCACCGGTCTGTCCGCCGCGGCGGTGACCAAGGCGGTGCGCCCGCTGATCGCCGCCGGGTATCTCACGGAAGACGCCGTCGACGCCCGCCGGGCCCTGGGACGGCCGGCCAATCCGGTGCGGGTCGACCCGGGGCGGGCGTGGTTCGTCGGGGTCAAGGCGACCGGTGACGAACTCATCGGTGTCCTGACCGACCTGTGCTGCCGGATCCGTGTGGCCCGGCATCTGCCGCTGACGGACCCGGACCCGCGGTCGGTGCTCGCCCGCATCGCGCAGCTCGTACGGGAGTTGCTCACCGAGGCCGAGGGTTTCGGTGTGCCGGTGCTCGGTCTGGGCCTCGCCGTCTCCGGTGACGTGGACCGCGCCGAAGGCACCGTCCGCTACTCGCCGTTCCTGGGGTGGCGCGACGTGGCCCTCGGTGAACTCGCGCACGCCGTCTCCGGCTTGCCGGTCACCGTGGAGAACGACGTGCGTGCCCTGACCGTCGCCGAGCAGTGGTTCGGCGCCGGCGTCGGGCTGTCCGACTTCGCGCTGGTCACCGTCGGCGCGGGCATCGGCTGCGGACTCGTCGTGCACGGGAAGGTGGTGGCCGGGGCGCACGGGGTGGCCGGCGAGATCGGCCACATCGCCATCGATCCGGCCGGCCCGGTGTGCCGGTGCGGCAACCGGGGGTGTGTGGAGGCGATCGCGGCCGATCAGGCCATCGTCGACCGCATCACCGAGGCGACCGGGGTCGCGGTCACCGACGCCGCCCACGCCGTGGACCTGGCACGCCGGGGACTTCCCGGAGCACGGGAGGTCTACGCCGCCGCGGGCGAGGCGATCGGCCGCGGAATCGCCACCGTGGCCAACCTGTTCGGGCCCCAGCGGGTGATCATCTCCGGCGAAGGGCTGGCGGCGTACGACCTGTTCGCCGACCAGATCCGGGGCGCCTTCGCCGCGTACGCGTTCGGTTCGGCCGCGCGGTGCGACGTGCGGACCCGTGCGCTGCCGTTCGAGGAGTGGGCGCGCGGAGCGGCGGCCACCGCCATCCAGAGCTTCATCAGATCCGACATCCACCAGCAGCGCTCCCACGGCGCTGCCGCGCGCGCCTAGCACGCACGAGCACGAGGAGCGACCCATGACGCAGCACAACAGCGTCCCCCTGGCCGGGCAGGGCCCCGGCCGGCGCAGAGTGGTCGGCGGGCTGTTCGGCCTGTCCGCGGCCGCCCTGGCCGCGCCCGTCCTCTCCGCCTGCGGCGGCGGCCCGGGGGCCGACCCGAAGACGGTCACGTTCGGGTCGAACGGCGCCGACGCCACACCGAGGAAGGCCTACGAGGCCGTCACCAAGGCCTTCTCGCAGGACTCCGGCCTGACGGTGAAGACCAACACGGTCGACCACGACACCTTCCAGAACAGCATCACCAGCTACCTTCAAGGCACCCCGGACGACGTCTTCACGTGGTTCGCCGGCTACCGCATGCAGTACTTCGCGAAGAAGGGCCTCGCGAGCCCGATCGACGACGTCTGGGACGTCATCGGCGACGGCTTCAGCGACGCGGCCAAACAGCTGTCGCGGGGCCACGACGGCAAGTACTACTTCGTCCCGCTCTACAACTATCCCTGGGCGGTCTTCTACCGTAAGAGTCTCTTCCGGGAGCGCGGATACGAAGTCCCGCGCACTTGGGACGAGTTCATCGCACTGGCCAAGCGGATGAAGAAGGACGGACTCTCCCCCGTCTCCTCCGGCTACGGCGGCGGCGACAGCTGGTCCGTCCTGGGCGCCTTCGACTACCTCGACCTGCGTGCCAACGGCTACGACTTCCACATGCAGCTGATGCGCGGCGAGGTCTCCTGGACCGACAGGCGCGCGCTGCGCGTCCTCGACCTGTGGCGCGAGCTGACGCCGTACTACCAGTCCGGCGGCGCGGGCCGCCCCTGGCAGGACGCCGCGCAGTCGCTCATCGACAAGAAGTCCGGCATGGCGGTCATCGGCCTGTTCGTCGGCCAGCAGATCACCGACGAGGCGATACGCGCCGACATCGACTTCTTCGCCTTCCCCGAGATCGACGGTGCCCACGGCCAGGACGCCGTGGAGGCACCGACCGACGGCTTCATGCTGAGCCGGCAACCGAAGAACGAGGAGGCGGCGAAGAAGTTCCTTCAGTTCCTGGGCGGCGCCCGGGCCGAGGAGCTGTACATGGGCGTCGACCTGAGCAACCTGGCCGCCAACGAGCGGGCCGACACGAGCGCGTACAACGCCTTGCAGACCAAGTCGGCCAAGCTCGTCAACTCCGCACGGCACATCAGTCAGTTCGCCGACCGGGACAGCGACCCCGGCTTCATCGGCACCGTCGTCCTGCCCGGGCTCGTGGAGTGGCTCGGCCATCCCGACGACGGCGCCTCCGTCCTCAAGAAGATCGAGTCCCAGCGCTCACGCTTCTTCACCGCCTGACCGGGACCGGAAAGGCCTGCGCACCGTGTCCTCCGTGACCTCTCCCGGGCGGCTCAGCCGGGGCGACCGACTCTTCCTGACGCTCGTCATCGGACTGCCCCTGCTCGCCCTGCTCGTCTTCGTCTGGTTCCCCGCCTTCGCCTCGATCGCCCTGTCGTTCACCACCTGGGACGGCATCGACCTGTCCGGCATCCACTGGACCGGCGTCGAGAACTACACGCAGATCTTCACCAACTACCCGCCGTTCTGGCCGGCCGTGCGGCACAACGTGATCTGGCTGCTGTTCACGGCGCTGCTCCCGACCCCCTTCGGCATCTTCCTCGCGTACCAGCTCGACAGGAAGATCCGCTTCACCCGCGTCTACCAGACCGCGATCTTCCTTCCGATGGTGCTGTCCCTCGCCGTGGTCGGCTTCATCTGGGAGATCGTCTACAACCCCGACACCGGGCTGCTCAACAGTGTTCTTGGGGCCGTCGGGGCCGGTCACCACATCGACTGGCTCGGCGACCCCGACCTCAACCTGTGGGCCGTCCTCGTCGCCTCGGGCTGGCGGCACACCGGCTACATCATGATCCTCTACCTGGCCGGGCTGAAGAGCGTCGACCCCGCCCTGCGGGAGGCCGCCGCCCTCGACGGCGCCAACGGACGCCAGACCTTCCTGAGGGTGGTCTTCCCTGCGCTCAAGCCGGTCAACATCATCATTCTCGTCGTCACGGTGATGGAGTCCCTGCGCGCCTTCGACATCGTCTACGTCCTCGGCGGCGGCACCGGCAGCAAACCCGGCATGGAACTGCTCTCCCTGCTGATCACCGACAACATCGTCGGCGAGGCCGGACACATCGGTTACGGCTCCGCGCTCGCCGTGATCCTCCTGCTCGTGTCGCTCGCGGCGATCGGAACCTTCCTCGTGCAGTCCTTCCGGAAGGAGGACCGGTGACCACCACCCTCGAACAGCGCTCCTCCCCCACCCGGACCGGACCCGACCGGCCACAGCAGGACGGTCCCGGGCGCCCGCCCCGCGCCGTCGGCCGGCACCTGATGCTGGGCGGGATCGCCCTGCTGTGGCTCGTGCCGCTGCTGTGGGCCGTGTACACCTCGTTGCGGTCCTACGAGGACACCGCGAGCAACGGCTATTTCTCCCTGCCGCGCAGCTTCGGCCTGGACAACTTCACGGACGCCTGGACCCAGTCCGGCATGCCGCACTTCTTCTGGAACTCCGTCCTCATCACCGTCCCCGCCGTACTCGGCACGCTGCTGTTCTCGGCGGCCGTCGCGTTCTTCGTCTCCCGTTTCGGCTTCCGCTTCAACGTCGCCCTGCTGATGCTCTTCACCGCGGGCAACCTGCTGCCCGCCCAGGTGCTCATCACCCCGCTGTACCGGCTGTACCTGCTGATCCCGCTGCCGTGGTGGATGAGCGACTCCCTGCTGCTGTACGACTCGGCGTGGGGCGTCATCGCGATCCACATCGCGTACCAGTGCGGGTTCTGCACCTTCGTCCTCAGCAACTACATGAAGACGATCCCCAAGGAGATCACCGAGGCCGCGCAGGTCGACGGCGCCCCCGTGTGGCGGCAGTTCTTCCAGATCGTCCTGCCCCTGTGCCGGCCGGCCTTCGCCGCACTGGCCACGCTGGAATCCATCTGGATCTACAACGACTTCTTCTGGCCCCTCGTCCTCGTCGACACCGGTGACAAGCGGCCCATCACCTCCGCGCTCGCCAACCTCCAGGGCGCCTACTTCACCAACCCCAATCTGATCGCGGCCGGCGCCCTCATGACTGCGATCCCCACGCTGCTGGTGTACTTCGCGCTCCAGCGTCAGTTCATCAGCGGGCTCACCATCGGCTCGAGCAAGGGCTGAGCCGCCCTCGCACCCCTCGCCGCACCGAGACAACAGGAGGCACGGCCCATGCCGTCATCCCCGAACACTCCCCTGCCCGCACGCGCGGTGAGAGCCGCCGTCGTGCTGGCCCTCACCGCCGCGGTGGCCACGGCCGTACCGGCCGCGCAGGCCACGCCGGAGACCGTCACGGCCCCGGTGGCGACGACCGCTCCCCTGGCCGCCAAGCCCTACATGGGCTGGACCAGTTGGACCATGCAGTCGTCCAAGTACCCGGGGCTCAACCCCAGGGGCGACTACAGCTACCTCACCGAGGCGAACGTCCTCAAGCAGGCAGACGCCATGGCGGCCAAGCTCAAGCCCTACGGGTACGAGTACGTCAACATCGACGCCGGCTGGTGGATGGACTGGTCGTGGACGCCGCAGTACGACGCGTACGGCCGGCAGAAGGCCGATCCCGAGCGCTTCCCCGGCGGAATGCAGGCCGTCGCCGACCGCATCCACTCCAAGGGTCTGAAGGCCGGCATCTACCTCCCCGTCGGCCTGGAGAAGGCGGCCTACGGCGACGGCACCACGCCGATCTGGAACGCCGAGGGCTGCACCACCGCCGACATCGTGTACCCCGACCTCCGCACCACCAACGGCTGGGACAGCGCCTACAAGATCGACTTCTCCGACCCCTGTGCCCAGAAGTACGTCGACTCCCAGGCGCGGATGTTCGCCGACTGGGGCTACGACTTCCTGAAGCTCGACGGCGTCGGCCCCGGCTCCTTCAGAAGCGGCGACAACTACGACAACGTCGCGGACGTGGCCGCCTGGCAGAAGGCCATCGCCACCGCGGGCCGTCCGATCCACCTGGAGCTGTCCTGGTCCCTCGACTTCGGACACGTCGAGGACTGGAAGAAGTACTCCAACGGCTGGCGCATCGACACCGACGTCGAGTGCTACTGCGACACCCTGGTCAGCTGGGAGAGTTCGGTCGACGACCGGTGGGCCGACGCCCCGGCCTGGACCGCCCACGCCGGACCCGGCGGCTGGAACGACCTGGACTCCCTCAACGTCGGCAACGGTGAGATGGACGGCCTCACCAAGGCCGAGCGGCAGAGCTACGCGACCCTGTGGGCGATCGCCAAGTCCCCGCTGTACACCGGCGACGATCTCACCGAGCTCGACTCCTACGGGCTGTCGCTGCTCACCAACCGTGAGGTCATCGCGATCAACCAGTCCAGCGCGCCGCCCGCCGCACCCGTCACCGCGTCCGACCCGCAGCAGGTGTGGGCCGCGAAGAACCCCGACGGCACCTACACCGTGGCGCTGTTCAACCTGGCCGACGCACCCGCCCCGGTCACGGCCCACTGGCCGGCCCTCGGCTTCAAGGGCAAGGCCGCGGTACGAGACGTCTGGAACGGCAAGAAGCTCGGCACCCACCGGGACGGGATCACCGAGGTCCTGCCCGCGCACGGCTCCCGGCTGTTCACGGTCACCCCGCACGGCGGCGGCCTCAGGTGGACCGCTCACGAGGCCGAGGCGGGCACCCTGAGCGGCAACGCCGCCACGGCCGACTGCTCCGTCTGCTCCGGCGGCCGCAAGGCCGGCAACCTCTACGGCGGCGGCAAGCTCACGATCGACGACGTGGTCGTGCACAAGGCAGGCACCTACCAGGTCAGGATCTCCTACATCAGCGGGGACGCCCGGTCCGCGCTGGTGTCCGCCAACGGCGGCCGCGCCACCTCGCACACCTTCGCCTCCACGGGTGACTGGTCCACGGTGAACAGCGTCCATGTGCCGGTGAAGCTGAAGGCCGGCGCGAACACGATCACCATCGACAGCGGAAGCGACGGCTACGCGCCGGACATCGACCGGATCGACGTGCAGAAGTAGCCCCGCGCTCAGCGCAGGAAACCCTCGTAGCGGTGCTGTTCGATCTGGCTGCTGATCTGTTTGACGGTCTCCAGGCCCACGCTCACGATGATCAGGATGCTGGTGCCCGTGAGCTGATTGGCACTGCCGAAATTGCCGAGCGCCACCGTCGGCACCAGAGCGATCAGTCCGAGGTAGAGCGATCCGGGCCAGGTGAGCCGGTTGAGGACATAGCCGAGATACTGCGCCGTGGCCTTTCCCGCACGAATGCCCGGCACGAATCCTCCGGCCTGTTTGATGTTCCCGGCCACCTCGTCCGGATTGAACGTGATCGCCACGTAGAAGAAGGCGAAGAAGACGATGAGGACGAAGTAGACCGCCACGTAGACGGGGTGGTTGCCCTTGGTGAGGTTGTTGTTGATCCAGTCCGCCCACCCGGTACCCGAGCCGGCGAACTGTGCGACCAGCGCGGGAAGGTAGAGGAGCGACGACGCGAAAATGACCGGGACGACGCCGGCTTGATTCACCTTCAACGGAATGTAGGTGGCCGTACCCCCGTACGACTTACGGCCGATCATGCGCTTCGCGTACTGCACCGGAATGCGACGCTGGGCCTGCTCCACGAAGACGACCAGGCCGACCATGACGAGTCCCACCAGCACGACGACGCCGAAGGCCAGCCATCCTCCGGCGAGTGTGCTCTCCTCCTTGACGGACCACAGCGCGCTCGGGAGCGTGGAGGCGATCGACAGGAAGATCAGCATGGACATGCCGTTGCCGACCCCGCGTTCGGTGATGAGCTCTCCGAACCACATGACGCACGCCGTGCCGGACGTGATGGTCAGGATCATGACCGCGGTGCGGAAGACCGAGTCGTCCGGCACGATCTGCGCGGCGGCCGGACAGTTCGGGAACAGGGCCCCACTGCGGGCGGTCGCGACGAGTCCTGTCGCCTGCAGGACGGCCAGCGCCAGGGTGAGGTAGCGGCTGTACTGGGTGATCTTCGCCTGCCCCGACGGCCCTTCCTTCTTCAGCGCGTCGAGGCGCGGGATGACCACCGTCAGCAATTGGAGGATGATGCTCGCCGTGATGTAGGGCAGGATTCCCAGGGCGAACACCGTGATCTGCAGAAGTGCCCCGCCGCTGAACAGATTGACCAGCCCGAGGATGCCGCTCGAATCGGAGACGGAATCCACGCAACTCTGGACCGCCCTGTAGTCCACCCCCGGGATGGGGACATGCGACCCGATCCGGAAGAGCACGATGATGCCGAGCGTGAAGGCCAGCTTCTTACGCAGATCGGGCGTTTGGAACACACGCTTGAATGCGTTCAGCACGAGGCTTCCTTCAGTGCGGGCCGGCAGCGGGGCCAGTGGCTCGGGTGAGGCGTGTGGTTCACCGCGTCCGCCGTCGGCCCGACGCGCGGGACCGGCGGGCGCCGGTCACCGGCTCCTCGGACCCATGCTGCACGAACCGGCTCGGACCGGCAGGTCCTGCGGCTCTGGGTGAGCTACGGACGTGTCCGGCGAGGTCGGTCCCACGCGGCTCGTGGCGGGGTCGCGGTCACGGTGTCTGCCAGATGTTGTCGAAGGCTCCTTGTTGCGCCGATCTGCGTTGCCGTTCCGCGGCCAACTGGGTGATGGCCTGATGAATCGCGGCGAGGACGGCGGTCTCGTCGTCGGCGAGGCCCCCGAACACGTCCGCGGGCGCGTCCGCCATGCCCGCTGCGGCAGCGAGACCGACGAAGACGGGGTCGCCCGCACGCAGGCGGTCGACGCCGTGGCGCACGACGACAGGGCTGACCACGGGGCGGGGACGGCGGAAAGGGCGCCGGTGCGACCGTGGCGGCCCGTGCGGTTCGGCCGCTTCCATCGCGGCGCCGTAGCGTGCGGCCAGCCCGGCACCCCGGCGCCAGAGCCAGCTCTCCACGGTCTCGTACGGGGGCTCCCGGGTGATCTCGGACGCGGCTTCCATCAGCATCGGGTCCACGTCGTGCGGCGGGACGACCGGCGTGATCCTGTCGGCCCCGAGGACGACCGCCCGTACGTCGGCGAGGTCGAGCAGTTCGGCTCCCGCGAGGACCAGGGACAGGTCTCCCTGGTCGGGGGCCGGGTCGGTGCCGGGAGCGGCAGCGAGGGCCGCCAGATCATGGGCGGTGGTCATGGCGACTCCGTGAGGGAGGAGGAACAGCGCCGGCGGTTGGCCGTCGTGCGGCCGATGGGCCCGGCATCTGCATGTTCCACCGGCTCGCGCCGATCGGCGCCCCGGCCGCGCCAGCGGGGCCGGGTGCCGGAGGCCGGCGGAGTGAACGCCGTACGCGTGACGGCACGGGTCGTCCGACGGCTCCGTACGCCAGACGGCCACGGATGCCCCACGGCCGGGGCTGCCTGACGGCAGAGGACGCCTGACGGCCACGGATGTCTGAGACAGCAGGCCCGGTCGCAGCCGCGAAGCCGCGTCACTGGGTGCGCGGCGTCAGCACCTCCTGGAGCAGCGCTCCGTACCGCGAGACCAGTTCCGCGCGGTCCATGCGGAGCAGGGTCCGGTCGTCCGCCACCCACAGCGCGTACAGCAGTCCTCCCGCCAGGGCGGCAGCCATGCGCGCACGGACGTCGGCGTCGGGGCCGGACAGGCGGCGGCGCAGGGGCGCGACGAAGAGGTGTTCGTGCGTGTCACGCAGACGGTCGTGGATGTGCGGTTCGTTGCTGCCGTGCACGAGGGCGAGGAAGACACCCCGTGCGGAACCGTTGAGATCGACGAGGAGTTCGACGAGCCGTTGCCCCAGCTGCTCCTGGTCCACGTCGAGCAGTGGTTCGTCGTCGAGCGTCAGATGCATGGTCTCCAGGAACAGCTGCTCCTTGCTCTTGAAGTGACGGATCACCAGTGCGGGGTCCGTGTCGGCGGCGGCCGCGATCTGACGGACGGTCGTCCTGGAGAAGCCCCTGGCCCGGAAGAGTTCGGCGGCGGCCGAGTGGATGGAGTCACGGGTCGAAGCGCCGGAGCCGGTCTGCAGCATGCGGGTCAGGATAGGCGGCCCCGCGCTTCGCACCTGCGCGTTCACACAATCACCGAGGCCGACCCGACGTTACGTGAGTGTTTCAAGAAGTTCGGTCAACTATGTTGACTCCTCCTCAGGAGCACTGCACATTACTTGACGGTAGAACCACCGGTAACCGTTCGGCCAGGCGCTTTTCCCGTCCGCACCGCTCCGTTCCTCCGCTGTCGGCATGCCCTGTCGGCCGCCGCACCCGCAGCTCCGCCCCCAGGAGAGGGATCACATGCCGAAGCACACCCCCCGCAATGTCATGGCCACATCATTCACGCTCGTCGGTGCGCTCGCGCTGAGCCTCACGGGCGGCACCGCCCACGCGTCCGACTCGCTGGAGTACGTCGCTCTCGGCGACAGCTACAGCGCCGGTTCGGGCGTGCTGCCGGTCGATCTGACCAACCTTCTGTGTCTGCGCTCCACCGTGAACTACCCCCATGTGATCGCGTCCCGAACGGGTGCCCACCTGAAGGACGTGACCTGCGGCGCGGCCCAGACGAAGGACTTCACCTCGTCGCAGTACCCCGGGGTGGCGCCGCAGGTGAACGCGCTGGACGCGGACACCGACCTGGTGACACTGACGATCGGCGGCAACGACAACGGCACCTTCATCAACGCCATCACCGCGTGCGGCAGCGCCGGTCTCCTCACCCTCGGCAAGGGCAGCCCCTGCAAGGACAAGCACGGCTCCTCCTTCACCGACGAGATCGAGAAGAACACCTACCCCGCGCTGAAGAGCGCCCTGGGGGCGGTACGCGCCAAGGCGCCCAACGCCCGGGTGGCCGTGCTGGGTTACCCGTGGATCACACCGGCCCAGGCCGACCGGTCGTGTTTCGTGAAGCTGCCGCTCGCCGAAGGTGACGTGCCGTACCTGCGTGACATACAGGCCCGCCTGAACGCGGCGGTCGAGCGGGCCAGCGAGGAGACCGGCGCCGCCTATGTGGACTTCTCCCAGGTCTCCGACGGCCACGACGCGTGCAAGGCCGGCGGGACCCGGTGGATCGAGCCGCTGCTCTTCGGCACCAGCGTGGTGCCCGTCCACCCCAACGCCCTCGGGGAGCGGCGCATGGCCGAGCACACCATGGCCGTCCTCGGCCTGAGCTGACGGCGCCTCGCGGCACCGCCGTCGACCGCTCCGTCCCGACCGGTCGGAGCGTGGTGAAGGGGCTCGGCCGTCACCGACCGGCCGGGTGGCTCAGGTCACCGTGCAGCAGGGCACGCACGATCGGTGGACGGCCCCACAGGGCCAGGATGTCGTTGGAGAGGTCGGCGAGCGGTTCGTGGTCGTCCAGACCGTGCGTGGTGACGGCGGCCGCCGCCAGGCCGCGGGGGACGGCCTTCGCCTCCAGCAGGGTCCGCCACTCGGCCGGTCCTGTCTCGAGGTACTCGAGACCGGTGAGCGCGCCGATCTGCCGGGGGTCGGCGAGGGTGCCCGGGTAGGCGGTGAGGGTGCGCAGGCGCGGCAGCTCGGTCACCGGCGTGAGATCGACCGGCGGGTCGTCCCACACCCCTATGCTGAGGACCTCCAACTCGGGGTGCGCGGCGGCCTCCACGCGGCGCAGGTGTGCCACGTTGACGTGGGCCACGGCCGGTCCCTCGCCCGGACGGCGGGACCGGCCGCCCCGTCGGTTGTGCGGCCGCTTCCCTCGCACCAGGTCGGTGAGCGAGTCGGCGATCAACTCGGCTCCGCTGAACGCCTCGTGGCTCAGCAGCACGATCTGTCCCGCGTGACCGGCGGGCCCTGGGGTGAGGTCGACCGCGAGCCTGTCACCACCGCCGTTGTCGCCGAACACGATCCAGCCGGGCGAACCGACGAGGCCCTGGACCGCGTCGTCGGGCAGGGTGACGGGTGCCTCGCAGGCAGCGTATCTCCAGGGGGCCGGCCGCGACGCGCTGTCCGCCACGTACACGTCGTCCAGGGGGAACAACTCGAATCCGACGACGTCGCACACCTCGCTCGCCGACCAGGTGTCCTGCCCCCGGCCCTCCCCCACGCCGCCCACGGCCCGGTAGAGCGACGCGAGTTCGTCGGGGAGCGTCAGACCCAGGCGCGCTTCGGCCGCGCGGATCTCCTCGTCGCGAGCCCCGGTGGCGCCGGGCAGCCTTTGCAGCAACCACCGCTCCAGCGCCGCCCGGTCGGCCGACGGGGCCGGCCGCACGCCAGGAAACCGCGTGGGCTGTCGCCGCCACGGCTCGGGGACAGCGCCCTCGACCAGCAGCAGCGCCCTCCCGGCAGCCGGTCCGGACTCCACCGCGGCGCTGGGGCCCAGTACCCGCAGGCGGGTCCTGCCCGAGGGGTCGACGCGGGCGGAGAACGTCACGGATTCCGCGCCGGCTCCCACCAGGGCATCGCGCACACGCCCCACTGCCTCCAGTTCCGCATCGGTAGCCCGCCCGCGCGTGCGGGCCCCGGACGACGCGCTCCAGCTGTCGCGCCCCACGGCTCCCGCGATGTACGCCGTGCCCTCGCCCCGGTCGGCCCAGGCGCGCAAGAGCGGCGCCCACGTCTCGAAGGAGTTCAGGACCGGCGGGGAGGGTGCGGAGGTCGGCTCGCTCATGCGCCCACCCTAGGTGCGCCGCCCCACGCGGCAGCCGGCGGCGACGGCCTTGGCTCCTCCCCGTCCGCCGCGCGTCCGGATTGCGGAGAGGACTCGGGGGCACGTGCAGTCCCACGACGACCGACGACGGTGAAGGGGTGACAGCCATGGCCCGACGGCGGGTGCCGACGGCGGAACCGGAAGTCCGGCGGCCCGCGGACCGTGAGGACGTCCGTACGCCGCCCCTCCGTCCCCACGACTACTCGCCGGCCGACTACGCCGATGCCGTGGTGCGCGGCGCCCGGGAGGTCGGTGTGTCCCCCGTCCTCGTGATGACCGTGCTGCACAACGAGGCGTACAAACCCCACCACCCCTTGCTGGAGCGGTTGTGGCAGTGGTGGAAGCCCGGAGCGTCCTTCGGCGTGGCCAACATGCACCGGGCGACGTTCGAGCGGGTCCGGCGGTCGCACGGCCTGCCGGGACGGTGGCAGGACCTGCGCGACGACCCCGCCTTCGCCATCCGCGCGGCCTCCCTCCACCTGCACGACCTCGACCGCGGTCTCCCCCGGCGGCACGTACGGCGCTACACCCGCGACGAACTCCTGGCCCTCGGCTACAACACCGGCGAACGCAACATGCGCGCCTTCGCCCGCGGTATCCCGCCGGGGCCCAAGGCACGCGCGTACCTGCGCCGTTTCCGCGCCAACCGGGAACGGGCCGCCGCGTCACTGCCCGACGGCGGCACCGTGCACTCAGCCTCGGCGCATCCCGACGCGGAAGTGTGACTTCGTGAGGGGGACACCGTGACGGTGGTCGGTGTAAGAGGTCCTAACAGAAGTCGCTGATGGTGTGACTGTCGGCTCAGATGCTCGTTGCTCTGTTCGTGGGGAAGAGGAACTCTCGTCCGTGGATCGTGTCGGACGAACTGTGGTCGCTGATCGAGCCGTTGTTGCCGGAGCCGGGTCCGAAGTTGGTCGCCGGGCGGCCGAGGGTTCCTGACCGGCAGGCTCTGTGCGGGATCCTGTTCGTCCTGCACACCAGCATCCAGTGGGAGTACCTGCCCCAAGAGCTCGGCTTCGGCTCTGGCATGACGTGCTGGCGGCGGCTGGCCGCTTGGAACGAGGCCGGCGTGTGGGACCGCCTTCACGTCGTCCTGCTGCAGAAGTTGCGGGCGGCGAAGCAGCTCGACTGGTCTCGGGCGGTGATCGACTCCAGCCATGTGCGGGCCGCTCGACGAGGCCCAAAAGCGGACCCAGCCCGGTCGACCGTGCGCGTCCGGGCAGCAAGCACCACGTCCTCGTCGATGGTCAGGGCGTCCCGCTCGCGGTGTCGCTGACCGGCGGCAACCGTAACGACGTCACGCAACTGCTGCCCCTCCTCGCCAAGGTCCCGTCCGTTGCGGGCCTGGTCGGGCGGCCGCGCCGGCGGCCCGACGTGGTGCTCGGCGACCGTGGCTACGACCACGACAAGTACCGCCGGCTCGTGTGGGCTCTGGGCATCAAGCCGGTGATCGCCCGCCGCGGCACCCCTCATAGTTCGGGGCTCGGAGTGCACCGGTGGGTCGTCGAACGCACCATCGCCTGGCTGCACGGCTTCCGGCGCCTACGCGTCCGCTGGGAACGGCGCGACGACATCCACGAAGCCTTCCTCGGCCTCGCGACCTGCCTGATCACCCACCGGCACGTCCAACGCCTTTGTTAGGACCTCTAAGGCGGTCAGGGGCGGGTGGCGCGGTCCAGTTCGATCAGGATCGAGTAGTAGGCGCGGCCCGTCGCGCGGTCCATGCCGATCTCGCACATGCGGTTGGCGGACAGGTGGGCGTCGTAGGCACGCGAGGTGACCTCCGCGGCCTCCTTCGCCGTCGCCGACGCCGTCAGCTCCTTGTGCAGCATGCCCCGGTCGCCGGCGAAGGCGCAGCAGCCGGCGTCGTCCGGGACGACGACCTCGTCGGCGATCGCGTCCGCGACCGCGCGCAGCTGGTCCACGTCGCCCAGGTGCTGCATCGAGCAGGTCGGGTGCAGCACCGCCGAACCGGTCGTCCGGCGGACGGTGAGCCGTGGCAGAAGTTCCTCGGCGGCCCACACGACGGAGTCGATCACGTTCAGGCGCCCGTGCAGCTCCCGGTTGGCGTCGGTGAGGTAGGGGACGACCTCGTGCTGGATGCCGAGCGTGCAGGAGGAGGCGTCGACGACCAGCGGGAGCCGTCCGCCGTCGGTCCAGGCCCAGGCGGCCTCGACGACACGGTTGGCCATCAGCGTGTTGCCGTCCTCATAGCCCTTGGAGTGCCAGATCGTCGAGCAGCAGGTCCCGGCGACGTCGTCGGGGATCCACACCGGCCGGCCGGCGCGGGCCGACACGTCGACCACGGCCTGCTGGAGCGAGGGGGTGCCGTCGTCCTCGGGTCCGGCGAAGATGCGGTTGACGCAGGCCGGGTAGTAGACGGCGCTCGCTCCCGTGCGGGAGGTGGGCGGTGTGGTGCGGGCGGCGGCGCCCGGGATCTCGGGCAGCCACTCGGGCATCAGGTCGGGGCGTACGGCCTTGCGCGCGAGGCCGGTCGCGGCCTCCAGCAGCCGGTCGCTGATCTTCTCCGCCGCGCCGACGGCGAGGCGTGCCGACGCCTCCACGGTCTTGAAGTGCTTGGCGGTGAGTACGGCGATCCGCTCCTCGCGCGGTGAGTGCCGCCGGTGGCGGAAGTCCTTCATCATGGCGCCGGTGTCGATACCGACCGGGCAGGCGATCGCGCAGGTGGAGTCGCCCGCGCAGGTGTCGACCGCGTCGTAGCCGTAGGAGGCGAGGAGTTGTTCCTCCACGGGTGATCCGTCCGGCTGGCGGAGCATCTCCCGTCGCAGCACGATGCGTTGGCGCGGGGTGGTCGTCAGGTCGTGGCTGGGGCAGGTGGGTTCGCAGAAGCCGCACTCGATGCAGGGGTCGGCGACGGGCTCGATGCCGGGGATCGTCTTCAGTCCGCGCAGGTGGGCCCTGGGGTCACGGTCGAGGACGACCCGGGGTGCCAGGACGCCCCGGGGGTCGATCAGCTGCTTGATGCGCCACATCAGCTCGGTGGCCGTGGGCCCCCATTCCATCTCCAGGAAGGGGGCGATGTTGCGTCCGGTGGCGTGCTCGGCCTTCAACGACCCGTCGAAGCGTTCCACGGTCATCCGGCAGAAGTCGTCCATGAACGCGGCGTACCGGTCGACGTCGGATGTCTTCGACGCGTCGAAGGCGAGCAGGAAGTGCAGGTTGCCGTGGGCGGCGTGACCGGCGACGGCCGCGTCGAAGCCGTGCTCCGCCTGGAGTCCGAGCAGGTCCTGGCAGGCTTCGGCCAGCCGGGACGGCGGCACCGCGAAGTCCTCCGTGATCAGGGTGGTGCCCGCCGGGCGGGAGCCGCCGACGGCCGTGACGAAGGCCTTGCGGGCCTTCCAGTAACCGTTGATCACCTTGGGGTCGCGGGTGAAGGTGTTGGTCACCGAGGCGACCGGCGCGACCAGGTCGAGGCGCTCGACGACCTGGGCCGCCGCCCGCTCGAAAGCCTCCTGGCCCGCCTCGTCGGGTGCGCGGAACTCGACGAGCAGCGCCGCGGTCTCCCGCGGCAGATCGGCCCAGTCGGCCGGCACACCCCGCACGCTCACCGAGGCGCGCAGCGTGTTGCCGTCCATCAGCTCGACCGCGGTGGCCCCGGCCTCGTTGAACAGGGGGACTGCCGCCGCGGCGGCGGTCAGCGACGGGAAGAAGAGCAGGCCGCTGGATGTCTTGCGGTCCAGCGGCAGGGTGTCGAAGACGACGTCGGAGATGAAGCCGAAGGTGCCCTCGGAGCCGACCATGAGCCCGCGCAGGATCTCGACGGGCGTGGCGCCGTCGAGGAAGGCGTCCAGCCGGTAGCCGTTGGTGTTCTTGATCTCGTACTTGGCGCGGATGCGGGCGGTCAGTTCGGCGTCGGCCTCGATCTCCGCCTTGAGTGCCAGCAGTCCCTGGCAGAGTTCCGGTTCCGTACGCGCCAGCGTCTCGTCAGCGTGCGGGTCGGCCGTGTCGACGACCGTGCCGCTCGGCAGGACGAAGGTCAGTGAGGCGAGGGTGCGGTAGGAGTTGCGTGTGGTGCCGGCCGTCATGCCGGAGGCGTTGTTGGCGACGACGCCTCCGACCGTGCACGCGATGGCACTGGCCGGGTCCGGCCCCAGGATCCTGCCGTACCGGGCGAGGGTGGCGTTGGCCCGCATGACCGTGGTGCCGGGCCGGATCCGGGCCCGGGCGCCGTCGTCCAGGACCTCGATGCCGGTGAAGTGCCGGCGCACGTCGACGAGGATGTCCTCGCCCTGCGCCTGCCCGTTGAGACTGGTCCCGGCGGCGCGGAAGACGACCTGGCGGTCGTGGTCACGGGCGTACGCCAGCACCGCCGAGACGTCGTCGGTGTTCTCCGGGAGGACGACGACCTGCGGGACGAACCGGTAGGGGCTGGCGTCGGAGGCGTACTTCACCAGGTCGGAGACTTTCCACAGGACCTTGCCTGGCCCCAGCAGCGCGGTCAGGCCGGCGCGCAGCGCCTCGGGGGTGCCCGTGGCCCCGTCGTCGGGCACCCGGTCGGCGGCGGCGGCACGGGCCGTGCCGGGTCGGAGGGATTCCGGCTTGGGTTCCAGCAAGGGCATGACGTTCGGCTCCCACACGATGTCGGTCGGTGCTGTTCAGCGTACGGCGGCGGATTCCGGCCGGTCCCGCCGGTCCCGTCGGACCGGCGGGCACCGGGCGTCACCCGGCGGGCCGAGGGCTTCACCCGGGCGGTTCCCGGTCGGGCAGCAGGGCCACCACGTCGATCTCCACGAGGATGTCCATCAGGTCGGACCCGACCGTGGTGCGCACCGGACAGGGCTCCTCGAAGAACTCACGGTAGGCGGCGTCGTACGCGGCGAAGTCCCTCCTGAGGTGCTGCAGGTGCGCTGTGACCTTCACGACGTCCCGCAGGGACAGGCCGCGGGTGGCGAGGACCGCGCCGAGGTTGCGCAGCACCTGCGCGGTCTGCGCGCCCACGCCCTCCGGTACGGCGCCGGTGGCGGGGTCCTGGGGGCCGAATCCGGCCGTGAAGAGGAAACCGCCGGCCACCACGCCCTGGGAGTAGGCGCCCGCGGGGCGGGGAGCCGCGGGCGTGTCCACGGCTCGCTTGCCGGTCGGCTCGCTCATCCGGTGAGGTCTCCGTCCCGCTCGTTGACGCCCGCGTAGTGGCGGAGCTTGTCCTCGTCGACGCTGACGCCCAGGCCCGGTCCCGACGGCACCCGCAGCCGGCCGTTCTCGAGGTGCAGGGGCTCGGTGATGTCGTCGGCGTGCAGGTAGTACATGCTGTCGATGGCCCGCGAGAGGACGGGCGTGCTCGACACGACGGCCAGGTGGGCGGCCGTGGCGATGCCCAGTTCGCCGCCGCTGTGCAGGTTCATGCCCAGGCCGAAGGTCTCGCAGTGCGCGGCGAGTGCCTTGGTGGCGGCGATGCCGCCCCACTTGTAGACGTCGCCGTGGATGACGTCGACCGCGTTCAGCCGCATGGCGGGAGCGAACTCCTCGAAGCGGACGACGCACATGTTGGTGCACAGCGGGATGCGTATCTTGGCCTTCACCTGGGCCATGCCCTCGATGCCGACGCAGGGGTCCTCCAGATACTCGAGGTCGAGTTCCTCCAGTGCGATGCCGGCGCGGACGGAGTCGGGGACGGACCAGGCCGCGTTCGGGTCGACGCGCAGGTCCACGTCGGGCAGCGCCTCGCGGACCGCGCGCAGGATGGCGACGTCGCCCGCGCAGTCCTTGGTGCCCTTGAGCTTGACCGCCTCGAATCCGCCTTCGGCTACGACGCGTGCCGCATGCTCCGCCATGGCCCGGGGCAGGTCGGCGGGTGCCGCTCCCGGGGCGTCGGCGCGGGTGATCAGCGCGGTGATCGGCACCTCGTCGCGGACGGCGCCGCCCAGCAGGTCGGTGACGGACTGGCCGGTGGCCTTGCCCATCGCGTCCCAGCAGGCGACGTCGACGGCGGCGATCGCCGCGTAGCCGAGGTAGCCGTAGAAGAAGGGCACCATGTGCTGCTTGCGGTGGAAGCCCTCCAGCGCGAACGGGCTGGTCCCGATCAGGTCGGGGATCATCTGCCGGACCACGGCGGCGACGGGCGCGCCCCACATCGTCTCGCCCCAGCCCTCGACGCCCGCGTCGGTGCGCACGCGGACGACGGTGCGGGTCTCGCCGGTCTTGGTCTCGAAGGAACTCGTGAAGGGATTGACGAGTGGGAGGTTGACGACCCACACGTCGACGTCGGTGATCTTCATTGCTTCTCCTCGCATCAGGGGGGTCATCGGCTCGCCGCGTCGAAGGCCCGGATCGCGCGGGCCAGTCCCAGCGCCCGTTCGCGCAGCAGCCGGTGGCCGCGGTCGGCGTCGGCGCCGGATGCGTCGTCGGTGGAGCCCTCGACGCGCTCCCACTCGCCGTACCGCTCGACGGTCAGGCCGGGGTGGGGCGGGTGGTCGAACAGCGGGGGCGGTTCGACGGGGGCCCGGGCGGGCACGGGTGTGCGCACCAGGGCGGGATGGGCCGCCAGCATGAGGGACGTCTCGAACCATCCGGCGTGCCCCGGGGTGACGTCCGGCCGTTCGGCCTCGTCGTCGCCGGCGGTGACGGTCCAGTACGAGCAGGCCGCGACCGTGACCTGGGCACGCAGCGCGAACCGCTTCACGGCGAGCCGCATGATCTCGTCGTTGCCGCCGTGCCCGTTGACCACCATGATCCGGCGGTAGCCGCTGGTCGCGAGCGAGTCGAGGATGTCGTCGAGCACGGCGCCGAGGGTCGACGCGGAGAGCGAGACGGCCGCCGCGAACAGGTGGTGCGGGCTGTGTCCGAAGGGCAGCGCGGGCAGCCGCACGATGTCAGGAGCAGGGGGCGCCGAGGGTGCGGAGGTCTCGCGGTCGATGATGTCCAGCGCCCTGTCCACGACCGCCTCGACCAGCAGGGTGTCGGTCCCCATGGGAAGGTGCCCGGCATGCTGCTCCTGCGAGCCGATGGGCAGCAGGGCCAGGCCGTTCTCGCCGGCCCGTCGGACCTCCTGCCAGGTGAGTTCACTCAGTTTCGATTGGCTCACAGTGCTACCTCTCCGAAACACGGCCATGGCACAGTCGGCGCATGGTCCACGAACGTTCTCCGTTGCGGCTGGTCCCCGAGGCCGTGCAGCGGCCCTCCGCTCCCCCGGCGCCACGGCGCCTCGGTGCCGTCGAACTGGTGCCCGGCCGGATCGGGGCGGCCGTGCTGTCCATGGCGGGGCAGGTGCTCGACCGCACCGAGTCGCGCTACGACGCGGCCGACGCGACGCCCGCGGACATCGACAGGGCGCTGGCCCAGGTGGCCGGTGTCTTCGCCGGCCACGAGGTCCAGGGGATCGGTGTGGCCGCCGCGGGGCTGGTGGACCCCCTCGCGGGGTTGATCCTGGAGGTCAACGACGTGCCGGCGCTGCACGGCTACCCGGTGACGGAGCGGCTGGCCGCCCTCACCGGGGCCGGGGTGCGGGTGGAACACCGGGCGCGGCTGCAGGTGCTCGGCGACCGCTGGTTCGGCGCGGGCCGCGGGCGGCGCACGTTCGCCTCGGTGTCGACCGGCGAGGTGCTCGGGGTGGGTGTTCTCTACGACGGTGAGGTGCTGGCTCCCCCCGGCGGGCGCAGCGGCGCGCACATGACCGTGTCGGCCAGCGGCGAGCGCTGCACGTGCGGGAACCGGGGCTGCTGGAAGACCCTGGCCACGACCGGATGGCTGCGGGCCAGGGCGCGTGCCGCGGGGCTCGGCGAGGAGACGTCGCTGGCCGCGCTGGTGCGCGGGGATGACGCGCTCGCCGGGCAGGTGGTGGAGGAGTACGCGCACAACCTGGCGCTGGGGCTGGTGAACGTGCAGCAGCTGTTCGCGCCGGGTCTGTTCATCCTGCACGGTGAGGCGCGTGAGGGCGGTGAGCGCTTCCGTACCATGGTGGAGGAGCGGCTGCGGGACGCGGTCGCCTTCGGGGGTGCCGAGCAGCCGCGGGTGCTGGTCGGTGCGGCGGCGGTCGACGACGTGGCGCTGCTCGGCGGGGCGGGTCTGGTGCTGTCGCACCTCTAGCGGCTGTCGTGCCGGTGGCGGGTGGCAGGTCATCGGCTCGCTTCGTCCGTCGGGGAGGACGCGCGGGCCGCGGCGCGCCGGCCCCGGCGCGGGTCGAGGACCGGTACGGCGTCGAGCAGCTGCCGGGTGTAAGGGTGCTGCGGAGTGCGCAGTACCGCCGCCGTCTCGCCCACCTCGACCAGACGTCCGCGGCTCATCACCGCGACCCGGTCGGCCACCTGCGCCACCACGGCGAGGTTGTGCGAGACGAAGACGTAGGTGAGGCCCAGCCGCCGCTGGAGGTCCGCCAGGAGGTCGAGGACGGTCGCCTGCACGGAGACGTCCAGGGCGCTGGTCGGCTCGTCGAGGACGAGCATCCGGGGGTGGAGTGCCAGGGCCCGTGCGATCGAGATGCGCTGGCGCTGGCCGCCGGAGAACTCGTGCGGGTAGCGGTCCTGGATGCCGGCATCGAGGCCGACGGCTTCGAGGAGTTCCCCGACCCGCTGCCTGGTGCGGGCGCGGGCTCGCCGGCCACGTGCCTCGGGGTCGTGGGTGACCAGCGGTTCGGCGACGATGTCGGTAACACGCATGCGCGGGTTCATGCTGGAGTAGGGATCCTGCAGGACGACCTGCATCTGCCGCCGTGTGCCGCGCAGTTCGGCCGTGGTGAGGGCGGCGAGGTCCTGCCCGCCGAAGCGCACGCTCCCGGCGGTGGGTTCGAGGAGGCCGAGGAGCAGCCGGGTGAGGGTGGTCTTGCCGCAGCCGGACTCACCGACCAGGGCCAGGGTCTCGCCCTCGTGCACGTCGAGTGACACGTCGTCGACGGCGACGTTCGTGCGCCTGCCGCCGAACTCCTTGCGCAGGCCGCGCAGTTCGAGGAGTGGCCGCCCGGCCGTGGGTGCGGGCGCGGTGGTGTCGGCCGTGTCGGTGCTCATGCCGCCTCCAGTCGTGGGGTGGCCGCCAGAAGTCCGCGGGTGTAGGAGTCGGCCGGACGGTCGAAGACGTCGAGGACGTCGCCGGTTTCGACGACCTTGCCCTGGTTCATGACCACGACGCGGTCGGCTGTCTCGGCGACGACCGCGAGGTCGTGGGTGATCAGTACGACGGCCATGTCGTGCTTGTGCTGGAGGGTGACGAGGAGGTCGAGGATCTGGCGCTGCACGGTGACGTCCAGGGCGGTGGTGGGCTCGTCGGCGATGAGGACACGGGGGCGGGCCACCAGGGCCGTCGCGATCATCACGCGCTGACGCAGTCCGCCGGAGAGTTCGTGCGGGTACTGGCGGTAGCGCAGGGCGGGGTCGGGGATGCCTACCTCGTCGAGTGCCGCCAGCGCGGCCTGTCTGGCCTCGGCGCGGGAGACGCCGGTGTGGTGCCGGAGGACCTCGGCCACCTGGGCGCCGACGCGCTGGAGCGGGTCGAGGCAGGTCATCGGGTCCTGGAAGACCATGGCGATGTCGCGGCCGCGGACCTTGCCGAGTTCCTTCTCGGAGAGTTTCAGCAGGTCCCGTCCGTCGAAGCGGATCTCGCCGCTCGGGTAGACGCACGGCGGGCTCGGGTTGAGGCGCAGGACGGACAGCGCGGTGGCGCTTTTGCCACTGCCGGACTCCCCCACGACGGCGAGTGTTTCGCCGGCGCGGACGTGGAGGGAGACGTCCTGGACGGCGTGGACGACGGACGTCTCCAGCCGGAAGTCGACGCTGAGGCCGTCGATCTCCAGCAGCGGCTGTTCCTCCGCCGGACGCCGGGACGGGTCGGTGGTGGTGCGGTCGTTGGTCATCGGCGGTAGGCCTTCGGGTCCGCGACGTCCCGCAGGGCGTCGCCGGTGATGTTGATGGCGAGGGAGGTCAGCATCAGCGCGATGCCGGGGAAGACGGCGACCCACCAGGAGGTGCCGAGGTAGAGCTGGCCGTCGGCGAGCATGCCGCCCCAGGTGACCGTCTCCTTGGGGACGCCCAGGCCGAGGTAGCTGAGGGAGGCCTCGGCGACGATGGCGGCGGCGACGTGCAGGGTGCCGATGGTGGCCAGCGGCGCCATGACGTTGGGCAGCAGATGGCGGCGCATGATGGTGACGTCGGTGACGCCGATCGCGCGGGCCTCGGTGACGAAGTCGCGGGTGCGCAGCGACATCACCTCGGAGCGCACGACGCGGGCGTAGGAGACCCAGCCGGTGAAGCCGAGGACCAGGATCACCATCCACAGTCCCGAGCCGAGGAAGCCGACGACTGCGAGCGCCAGCAGGAGGGAGGGGAAGGCGAGTTGGACGTCGGCGAGCCGCATGAGGGTGCGGTCGGCCCAGCCGCCGAAGTAGCCGGAGGCGAGGCCCACGGCCGTGCCCACGACGCCGGCGAGCAAGGCCGCTCCGGCGCCGACGAGCAGGGAGACACGGGCGCCGTGGACGACGCGCGAGAGCATGTCGCGGCCGAGTTGGTCGGTGCCCAGGAGGTGGGCGCTGCTGCCGCCGTCCTGCCAGGCGGGGGGCCGCAGTCGCAGCAGGAGATTCTGCGTGCTGGGGTCGTAGGGGGCGATCAGGGGGGCGAACAGGGCGCCGACGATCAGCAGGAGCAGTACGGCGAGGGCCACCACGGCCCGTTTGTTGCGCAGCAGTGCCCGCAGGGCGACGGCCCGGGAGCCGGACCGGCCGGGCGGTGTCTTCGCCGTGGCCCGGTCGGGCGCGGCGGGGGTCATGACGGTCATCGTGACGTCCTCACCCTCGGGTCGAGGAAGCTGTAGGAGAGGTCGACGAGCAGGTTCACCACGACGAAGGTGGCGGCGAAGAACAGGACGGTGGCCTGGACGAGCGGGAAGTCGCGGTTGGAGATCGCCTCGACGGTCAGCTGGCCCACTCCGGGCCAGGAGAAGACCCGTTCGGTGAGGATGGCTCCGCCGAGCAGGTTGCCGACCTCCAGGCCGACGACGGTCACCACCGGCAGTGAGGCGTTGCGTACTCCGTGCCGGAGTACCACCTGCAGCGGCCCGAACCCCTTGGCGCGGGCGCTGCGGATGTGGTCGGAGGACAGGACGTCGATCAGTGAGGAGCGCAGCAGGCGGGCCACGACGGCGACGGAGTACACGGCGAGGGTGACGGCGGGCAGGATCAGGTGGGCGAACGTGCCGTATCCGGAGGCGGGCAGGGCGCGCAGCCACACGGCGAAGACCAGGATGAGCAGGATGCCCACCCAGAACGGCGGGGTGGACTGGCCGAGCAGGACGCCGGTCATCACGGTGTGGTCGGCCCCCCGGCCGCGGCGCATGGCGGCGAGGATGCCCGCCGGGATGGCGATCACGAGGGTCAACGCGAGGGCCACGGCTGCCAGTTCGACGGTGGCCGGCAGCCGGTCGGCGAGTATCTCGCTCACCGGCTGCCCGTACACGAGGGAGTCACCGAAGTCGAGGTGCAGCAGTCCCCGGAGGTAGTCGAGGTACTGGGTGAGCAGGGACTGGTCCAGGCCCAGGGAGTGGCGCAGCACCTGTTCCTGTTCGGCCGTGGCGTCCGGCGGCAGCAGGATTTTCACGGGGTCGCCGGACAGGCGGACGAGGAAGAACGCGACGGTCGCCGTGCACAGCAGCACGAACAGGGCGGTGGCCAGGCGTTTGAGCACCGCCCGCAGCAGTCCTGTCCGGTCCGGGCGGCGCACGGCGCCGGCCGCCGGGGTGGGTGGTGTGTCGAGGGTGAGGGTGCTCACCGGGTCACCTCCGCGCTCTCCATGGCGAGGACGCCTGCGGCTCCCGGGGTCCAGCGGGGCCGGTCGTTGCGGGCGAAGATGTTGTCGATCTGGTAGAGGAAGACGAAGGGTGCTTCCCGGCGCATGAGCCGTTGCAGGTCCGAGAAGGCCGCTTTCCGCCGCGCCGGGTCCTCGGAGAGTTCCTCGGCGTCGATGAGACGGTCGGCCTCCGCCGAGTGCCAGCGGCTCTGCCGCCGGTCGCTGCGCACGTTGGACTGGACGATGGACGCGCCGTCCATCGTCCACACGGTGCTGGCCGCGAGGTAGACGGGACCGAGCGCTCCCCGGTTGTCGGAGGTGAGCCGCGCGGAGTAGGTGCCGGGGTCGAGCAGGTTGACGCGGGCGTCCACTCCGGCCCTGGCGAGCAGTCCGGACAGGGCCTCGGCGACGTTCGCGTCCACGTTGGAGGCGGTGAGCGTGGTGGAGAAGCCGTGGGGGTGGCCGGCTTCGGCGAGGAGCCTGCGCG
Source organism: Streptomyces sp. CNH189 (assembly GCF_000527195.1). Lineage (NCBI taxonomy): Bacteria > Bacillati > Actinomycetota > Actinomycetes > Kitasatosporales > Streptomycetaceae > Streptomyces > Streptomyces sp. CNH189. The sequence continues at coordinate 85,245 of NZ_AZUS01000018.1, read as the reverse complement.
CGGTGCCGACCGAGCGTGTGAAGGGCTTGACGGTGGGGTCGAAGCCGAAGGAACCGCGTGGGACGAGTGCGGGGGTCTCGGTGGCCTTGCCGCCGAGCACGGCCTTGATGAGCAGCGGGACGTCGATCGCGTGGTTGAGTGCCTGGCGCACCCGGCGGTCCTGGAGGGGGCCGCGTTCGAGGGTGTTCAGGGACAGGTAGGCGGTACGGATGCCTGTGTGTCCGTCGATGGTGATGCCTTCGTAGCCGTCGAGTTGCTGCGCGGCGTCCGGGGTGAGGCCGGCCACGAGGTCGACGCCGCCGCTCTGCAGCGCGGCCAGGGAGGACGAGGCGTTGGGTGCCGGGCTGAAGACGAGGCCGTCGACGGCCGGGCGGCCGTTCCAATGGCCGGCGTGAGCGCGCATCCGCAGTTCGTGGTCGCGCTGCCAGCTCGTGAAGGTGAAGGGACCGGTGCCGACGGGGTGGTCGGCGAAGGCCGCGTCGCCCACCTCGGCGAGGTACCGGGGCGGTACCACGACGCCCCCGAACAGCGAGAGTTTGGCGGGCAGGATGGGGTCGTGCACGGTGGTGTGGATGTCGACGGTGAGCCGGTCGACGACGGTGACGCCCTCCACGAAGCGCAGTTCGACGATCGGTGACTTGGTCGCGGGGTCGAGCAGACGCTCGATGCTGAAGGCCACGGCCCGCGCGTCGCACACCTCACCGTTGTGGAAGGTCACCCCGGGGCGGAGGACGAAGCGCCAGGTCCGGGCGTCGGTGGCCTTCCAGGAGAGGGCGATCCTCGGGTGCAGCCCGTTGTCGGGGCCGCGGGTGGTGAGGGTGTCGAACATGTTGATCAGGACGTTCATCGACACCATGTCGCCCTGCTTGTGCGGGTCCAGCGTCTTGGGGTCGCCCGGCTGGGAGACCCGCAGGACGTTGCCGGCCCGGTCCGCGGCGGCCGTCGTGCCGCACGCGCTCAGGAGCGCCGGGGCGCTGAGGGCGCCGAGCAGCAGACCACCGGTCCGCAGGACGTGGCGTCGGCTGGGACGGCTGCGGTCCATCGTGCGCCCCTGAAGAATTCGTTCCATTGAACAACACCTCCGTTCCGTCAGATGGAATGCGGTTGGGTTAAGCTAAGCGACATGGTGAAAGCGGTCAACACCCGGTCGGTCGACCAGGAACTCGTGAAGGGCCCCGTCGACAAGGCGATGGAGGTGCTCGAAGCGCTCGTCCGGCCCGGCGGCCCCCACCGGTTGGGGGAGATCGCGCGCCGCACCGGGCTGACGAAGCCCACCGTCCACCGGCATCTGCGGACGATGGCGGAGCACGGCTTCGCGGAGCCCGCCGAGGGCGGCAGTTACCGTCCGGGCCCCCGGCTGCTGGGCCTGGCGGCGGCGGCCCTGAGCGACAGCCGGGTCCTGGAACTCACCAGGCCCGTCCTCGCCGATCTGCGGCTGCGCACCGGTCATGTCGCGTTCTACGCGGCGCGGCACGCGAGCGACGCCGTGTACCTGGAGCTGTCGGAGCCGGCCCGCGAGTACCGGATGAGCACCCGGCCCGGCCACCGGTCACCCCTGCACGCCTGCGGTGTCGGACTCGCCATGCTCTCCGCGATGCCGGACGGGGAGAGCGCGGCGGTCGTGGACGCACCGGATCTGGAGGCGCGCACCCACAGCACTCTCACCGACCCGGCCGCGCTGCGGGCGGAGTTGGCCCGGGCCGCCCTGTGCGGGTACGCGGTGGACGACGAGTACGACGAGCCGGACGTGCGGTCGGTGGCGGCCCCCGTGCTGGACGCCGAGGGCCGGCCCGTGGGCGCGATCGGCATCGCCGGACTGTCCTTCACCCTCGACCCCGGCAGCGTGGAGGTGTTCGGGCCCATGGTGCGGGCCGCCGCGCGCACGGTCTCCGCCGGGCTCGGCGCCCGCACCCCCGCACTCGGCGTCGTGGACCCGGCACGGGGAGGTGAGGGAGCATGAGCACGCCGGCCGAACTGCTCACGGAGGGGCGGAAGGAGCGGATCTACTCCGGCGCCGCCTGGTCCGTCGGGGACGCGCACGGCCCGCTGGACCGGGGCTGGACCGGTACCCGCAGCTGGGACGGGCCGCCCCTGGACGGCGACGACATCTGGGACCTCGCCTCGGTGACCAAGCCGATCGCCGGACTCGCGGTCATGGCCCTCGTCGAGCGTGGCGTCCTCGGGCTGGACGACACCGTGGGCACGTACCTTCCGGACTACCGGGGCGGCGGCAAGGCGGAGCTGACCGTGCGTCAACTCCTCGCACACACCTCGGGGATCCCTGGACAGGTGCCGCTGTACCGGGACCACCCCACCCGCGCGGCGCTGCTTGAGGCGGTGCGTCTGCTGCCGCTGACCGCGGAGCCCGGCACCCGCGTCCAGTACTCCTCGCAGGGGTTCATCGTCCTCGGCCTCATCGCCGAGGCGGCTGCCGGCCAACCGCTGGACGAGCTGGTGGAACGGCTGGTGTGCGCCCCGCTCGGCATGCGTGACACCGTCTTCCGGCCGGACGCCGGCCGCCGGGCCCGGGCGGTGGCCACCGAGGACTGCCCCTGGCGCCGCCGCCTGGTCGTGGGCGAGGTCCACGACGAGAACGCGGTGGTGCTCGGCGGGGTCGGCGCTCACGCGGGACTGTTCTCCACCCTCGCGGACATGGAGCGCCTCGGCGCCGCCCTCGCCGCCGGCGGCCGGGACCTGCTGCATCCCGGGACCCTCGCCCTGATGACGGCCCCGCACACGGACGGCCTGGCACTGCGGCGCGCCCTCGCCTGGCAGGGGCGCGACCCGGTCGACTCCCCCGCGGGAGAGGTGTTCGGCCCGCACTCGTACGGCCACACGGGCTTCACCGGCACCAGTCTGTGGGTCGATCCGGCCACGCGGCGCTACGCCGTACTCCTCACCAACCGCGTGCACCCGACCAGGACGGGTGAGGGCATCACCGCCCTGCGCCGGGCCTTTCACGACATCGCCGCCCGCACACCCTTGGTCACCGCCGAGGACCGTCACGGCACCGGTCAGGCCGGCGGCCGTGGCGGGACCGAGGACGGGGCGAGCGCGCCCGCTCGCGTCACCGGACCGGGAACGCCACCCCGGTGAGTTCCTCGGAGACGGTCCACAGGCGCTGCTGGACGTCCCGGTCGTGGGAGGCCGCGCTGGATTCGACCAGCTTCGGGTGGCCGCGGACTTCGAGACGGCCGCCGGGACCGTAGTACTGACCGCCCCGCACCGCCGGGTCGGTGGCGGCCCGCAGGGTCGGCAGGGCCCCCGTCGCGGCCTTCTGGGTGAGCAGCGGCGCGAGCCGGGTGACGGGCGCGCGGAACACGGCGGGCGAGTTGCGGATGAGCTCGGTGTTGGACACGCCCGGATGGGCGGCCACCGCGACCGTGGTGCCGTGCGCCGCGAGCCGGCGCTGCAGCGCGTAGGTGAACATCAGGTTGGCGAGCTTGGCCTGTCCGTACGCGCCCACGCGACTGTACGAGCGCTCCCAGTTCAGGTCGTCGAAGTGGATGGCGGCCCGGATGCGGTGGCCGGCGCTGCTGACCGTGACGACGCGGGAGCCCGGGACGTCGAGGAGGCGGTCCAGCAGCAGGCCGGTGAGGGCGAAGTGGCCGAGGTGGTTCGTGCCGAACTGCAGCTCGAAGCCTTCGGCGGTGGTCCGCTTCGGCGTGTACATCACGCCGGCGTTGTTGATCAGAAGGTCGATGCGCGGATGGGCGGCGCGCAGGTCATCCGCCGCGGACCGGACCGAGTCCAGGGAGGCCAGGTCGAGCGCCTGCACGCTGACGTCGCCGGTGATGCGCGCGGCGGCCTGTTTGCCCTTCTCGACGTCCCGGACGGCCAGGACCACCCGGGCACCGCGCTCGGCGAGCATCCGCGCGGTCTCGAAGCCGAGTCCGGTGTTGGCTCCGGTCACGACCGCCACGCGGCCGCGCTGATCGGGAATGTGCTGTTCGTTCCAGTTGCCACTCATGACGCACCCCTAAAGAACCATCGGTCTGTTACCGGTGAACGTAAGAGACCGGCGGTCCGCTGTCAAGGGACCGCCGGTCTCCAAGTTAGGCTGCGGGCATGACGTTCCAGCGGGCGCGCAGTGAGGAGCAACGGGCGATTCGCCGACGGGCGATCCTGGACACGGCGGCGGCGATGCTCGCCGAGATGCCCGTGGCCGAGGTCAGCCTCAACGAGCTGAGCCGGCGGGTGGGCCTGGCCAAGTCGAACGTCCTGCGCTACTTCGAGTCGCGCGAGGCCGTCCTGCTCGAACTGCTGGACGACTTCCTGGGGAGCTGGCTCGCAGAGCTGGCGGACGAGCTCACCGCGGGCGTCGAGGCGGACGCGGCACCGGAGGTGCGGGCGCACCAGCTGGCCGAGGTGCTCAGCCGGTCGCTGGCGGACCGCGTGACACTGTGCGACCTCTTCGGCGCGCAGGGCGGGGTGCTCGAGCGTAACGTCTCGGTCGAGGTGGTCAAGCGGCACAAGCGGGCCTCCCTCGCGAGGCTGGAGACCATGTCCGAGCTACTGCGCCGCCATGTGCCCGAACTCGGCGACGACGCGCGGATCTTCTGCCTGATCTGCCTGGCTTCGGCGGGCGCCCTGTCCACGTACGTCCCGCCGCCACCCGGCGTCCTCGCCGCCTACGCGGAGGAACCCGCCCTCGGCGTGCTCCACATGGAGCTGCGGGACGCTCTGCGGCTTTCCTTCACCTCGTCCCTGCTGGGTGTGCTGCCGCGCGCCTGAACAACAGCACACCCGGCCCGCCGGCGCGCCTTCACCTACGGCCTGAACACCTTCGCCGCACCCCAGAGGGAGCCGGGATTGGCGCGGTGAGGGTGGCGGGCGAGCATCGCCTCGTAGAACTCCAGGGCGTTCGACGTGGTCGCCAGGGTGTCCTCGACGTCGGCGAGGTAGTCGATCGACTGCTGCACGATCACCGGGTCGTCGTCGCGGTCGGGGTGCTTGTGGGCGGCGACGACACGCCGGGCGCCGAGGTCCTGGATGGCCCGCAGGGCGGCGACCCACTCGACACGTGAGGCCGCGTCCGTCTCGGCGAGGTACATGTGGGTGTGGTTGTAGACGACGTCGCCGCCGACCACGAGCCGGGCGTCCGGGGCCCACAGGACGGTGCTCCCCTTCGTGTCGGTGTGACCCGCCTCGACCACCCTCAGCTCGTGCCCTTCCAGGAGGATGTGGTCGCCTTCCAGCTCGTCCGGAACGACCGGACGGGGGATCTGCCCGGGGAAGAGGCGGCCCCAGAATCCGTCGCGGTAGTCGTCCCCGGCCTGGACGCGCGCACCCGCGACGGTCCCCGCCGTGGCCACGGCCCGCGCCCCGGGGAACGCGTCGAGCAGTTGCCCGATGCCGTAGAAGTGGTCGCCGTGGCCGTGCGTGACGTAGATGTGCGTGAGAGTGCGTCCGTGCCCCTTGATCCACTCGACCAGCTCGTCGTTCTGCTCGATCGTGGTGAATGTGTCGACGAGGACGGCATCCCGTTCACCGAAGATCAAGGTCGCCGTGTTCATCACCCAGCGCAGATCAGGCCCTTCTTCGGCGCTCTGCGGAAGGTCTCGGACGACTCCCTCCCGTCGGACCAGCAGTGTGTCGTACCTCAGGTCTGTCATGGGTTCTCTCCTGAGTCGGTGGAGGTGATCACTGATACGCGCAGCGCCCCGCGGGACAAGTCTCCGCCGTCCGCTCACCCGGCGCGCTTCGGCCTGCCAGTTAGATTATCGTCACCATCTAACGTGGGGGCGATCTCGAAGGTAAGAAGAGGGCATGTGTCCGGTGCGTGTGGGCCTTGATCTGTTGCCCGGCGCATCAGGACCGTGATTGCCTCTTCCGGGGTATCACCAGGCAGAGTTGTATGTCCGTACGGCTCAGCCGCCCCACAGGACGGAACGACGGGACCCGCATCGCACACATGCCGTGCGTCGGCTGCCGTCCGCAACAGGCCCCTTTCGACCCTGCGCCGTTCAACTCCCCCCTGAGTGTCTTGTCAGTCCATCAAGCGAGTGGCCACGCGGGCTGCGACGAAGGAGTCCGCGCGACACTTGTTCCCGCCCAGGCGTCCGCACGTCCCAGGCGGGGTTCGAGTCCCTCACCACACCGTCCGTGCCGGTAAGGAAACCTTGTGAACAACCCCCGTACGTTGATCGCCGGAGCCGGAATCTCCGGTCTCGCCCTGGCCAAGTCCCTGCTGGATCGTGGACTCCCGGTGGAGGTCGTCGAGCGGCGCGCCGCCGACGGGCAGGCCCTCGGTGCCGGCCTCTACCTGCCGGCGAACGCCGTACGCACCCTCCGGAGCATCGGCGTGGGGGACGAAGTGGCCAAGCGCGCGGAGCCGGTGACCCGGCAGCGACTCCAGGACCATCGCGGGCGCCCGCTCGCCGATTTCGAGGTGGGCGGCATCTGGGGTGAGGTGGGCCCCTGCCTGGCGATCACCCGGAACGACCTGCACGAAGTGCTTCGCGGAGCCGTTGACAACGATGTCGTCCAGTACGGCACCGAGGTGACCTCCGTGGCAGACAACGGCACCGTGACCTTCGCGAACGGCGACACCGGGAAGTACGACCTGGTGGTGGGCGCGGACGGCGTCAACTCGGCCGTCCGGCGCTCCCTCTTCGGCGGTCCGGCTCCGCGCTTCCTCGGCCAGCTGTGCTGGCGGTTCATCGCCGACGACACCGGGATACCCGGCATCACCGAATGGACGGCACGCCTGGGCAGCAAGGGCCGGACGTTCCTGACGGTGCAGCTCGGCGGCGGCCGCGTCTACTGCTACGCCGACATCAACAGCCGCGTCGCCGCGGCCCCGGCCGGCGACTGGCGCACCCTCTTCGCCGACTTCGGCGGACCGGTCCCCCGCTTGCTCGAGCAGGGCGAGGACGCGTACTTCGCCGCGCTGCACGAGAGTGAGAACACGGTGTGGACGCGTCCCGGCGCCGCCCTCGTCGGCGATGCCGCTCACACCTTCTCCCCGAGCATGGCGCAGGGCGGCGCGATGGCACTCGAGGATGCCGTGGTCCTCGCCGGCACACTGGCCGACGCACGTGATGTCACCGCGGCCCTCACCTCCTTCCAGGCACGGCGCGCCGGCCGGGTCGCCTGGGTCGTGGCGCAGAACCACCGCCGTGACAAGGCCCGCAATCTGCCCACGCCGCTGCGCGACTTCACCCTCCGCCGGGCGGGTGAGCGTCTCTTCAAGGCCAACCACGCCCCCCTGCACGCCCAGCCTTGATCTCCTCAGTCACCTGACGTCGGGTCAGCGACCGGGCGGGGGCCGCCCGGAGGGCACACCCGCCCCGGCCGACGCGCGGACCACATAGATTACATATGACATCTATCACGTGGACGCTCAGTGTCCGAGACCACATAATGGGAACGCGAGCGCCTCGCAGTGCCCCGGCCGGAGGCTGCTGGACATCACCGCGCGAACAGTGACCCTGACCTTGCGCGACGACATCCCGGCACCGGCAGTTCGCCACTACCGATCATCACGCCACAGCGCGGGCACGCCCTCCCTTGATTTCCCTTGAGCGACCCGCCGACATCTGTCGCGCCTCCTCAAGGGACCGAACAGTCACCCTCTGGAGCAATCTGTGAGCAACGAGACGGCCGGTCACCTGACCCCGGGCCCTCACCAAGTGGACGTGGACGGCCTCACCCAGCGCTACCACGTCCACGGATCGGGCCCAATCTGCCTGGCCGTGCCCGGCGGCCCGGGTGTCGACTGGGCCTCGCTGCGGACACCGGAACTCGAGGAGTTCCTGACCATGGTGTACGTGGAACCGCTGGGCACCGGCGACTCGCAGCGCCTCGCGTCGCACCCCCACGGTTACACCCGCGAGCGCTACACCCGCAGCCTGACCGGGCTGCTAGACCGGCTGGCACTCCCCCGTGTCTTCCTGCTCGGCCATTCCCACGGCGGTTTCGTCGCACAGCACTTCGCGCTGCACCACCCCGGCCGGCTGCACGGCCTGGTGCTGTACGAAAGCGCTCCCGTGACGGGTCCCGAGCACATGGCGGAGGCCGCCGCCAGGGTGGACGCGTTCGTCCAGCGCAACCAGGACCAGCCGGAGCTTCCCTCGGCGCTCGCCGCCCTCCAGGCCGTCGGATCCAGCACCGACGACGCCTCCGTCACCACGGCCCTGCGCGGTCTGCTGCCGGTCTACTTCGCTCGGTACTGGGACCGCGAGGACGAGTTCCGCGCGTTCCGCTCCACGGTCACCTGCACCTACGTCTCGACGCAGCACGAGACGGGAGAACCCGACGTCATCGACGACAGGGATGCCCTGCCCGGACTCACCGTTCCCACCCTGGTCCTGGTCGGCCGCCACGACGTGATCTGCGGGCCGCGATGGGCCGAGGAACTCCACACGCTGATACCGGGGTCCCGGCTGGCCGTGCTGGAGGACAGCGGTCACCTCGGCCACGTCGAGGAACCAGAGGCGTTCGCGCGGGCCGTGCGCGGCTTCGTGGAGTCCACGCGGACAGGAGCCGAGCCCCGGACCGGGGATTCCGTATCCGACGAGTTGCGGGGACTCTCCGGCCCCGTGTTCATGCCCGGCACGGATGAGTACGCCGCCGAGTGCGCCACGTTCAATCTCAACCTCGCCTTCCGGCCGGCCCTCGTCGTGGGGGCCGCCTGCGAGGACGACGTCCGGGCGGCGGTGAGGTTCGCCGCCGGCCGGGGCATGCCGATCGCGGTCAAGTCCTCGGGGCACCAGTTCGTGTCACCGGCGGAGGACGCCGTACTCATCACGACGGAACGGATGAAGCGCCTGTCGGTGGACCGGCACCGGCGCACTGTCAGTGCCGAGGCCGGCCTGCGCTGGAGCGAGGTGCTGCCGCGCGCGGCGGACGCCGGCCTCACCCCGGTCGCGGGTTCCGCTCCCGAGGTCGGGGTGGTCGGGTACACCCTCGGAGGAGGCCAGAGTCCGCTGCTCGGCCGGACCCACGGATACGCGGCGGACCATGTCCGCCGTATGAACGTGGTGACGGCGGACGGCGAACTGCGCACGGTGACGGCGGACAGCGATCCGGACCTGTTCTGGGCCCTGCTCGGAGGCAAGGGCAACTTCGGTGTCGTGACCGAGATCGAGTTCGACGTCTTTCCCGTGACCCGCTTCTACGGCGGCGGCCTCTACTTCGCCGGCGAGGACCTGGCGGCGGTGCTGGAGGCCTGGCGGCTGTGGGTGCCCACCGTCCCGGAGGAGATGACGACGTCCCTCGGTGTCCAGCGGCTCCCCGATCTGCCGGCGCTGCCCCCGCCCCTGCGTGGTGCGTTCGTCGTGCACGTGCGGATCGGCTATCTGGGGTCCGCCGACGACGGCGAGAGGCTCCTGGCCCCGCTCCGCGCGGCGGCGCCGGTCCTCCTCGACGCGGTCGGAGAGAGGCCCGTCACCGCCGTCGGGGAGATCCACATGGACCCGGTGGACCCGATGCCGTACTTCGACCGGAGCCTGTCCCTGCGGGAGTTCCCCGAGAAGGCGGCGCGAGCCCTGGTGGAACTCGTGGGGCCCGGTTCCGGCTGCCGGTTGGCGAACTTCGAGATCCGGGCACTCGGCGGTGCGCTGGACCGGGAGCCGAAGGTCGCCAACGCCGTGTCCATGAGAGGGATTCCGTACGTCGCCTTCGGCTTCGCGGTCGGTGGCGCCGACCAGGCGGACGACCTGCGGAGGGACCTGGCGAAGGTCGTGGACGGGCTCGCGCCGTGGGCGGCGGACCGGGGCATGGTGAACTTCCTCTCGCCGGACGAGGCCGCCGACACCGAAGGCGTACGGGCCGTGTACGGCCTTGAGCGGTACGACAGGCTCGCCGAGGTGAAGCGGCGCCACGACCCCGCCAACCTGTTCCGCTGCAACCACAACGTCCTTCCTGCCTGAGCGCCGTGCCTCGCGTGGCCGAAAACGGGATCGCCCGTCCGTGTCCGTCGGACACTGGGGACCTGTGACCACCGGGACTAGGCAGGGAGTCAGGGATGCCGACGGATCCATTCGTGTACGCGCCCGCGGAGGATCCCTTCTTCGGTGTGATCGACATCGAACTCGACCACGTGCGCGGCACCTTGAGCGTGAGCGGGGGTGAAGTGCCGCCGGTCGAGGTCCGACGGGCCCCGGACACTCCGCCGGAGACGCATGTGCCGATCGGGACACGTGATCCCGCTCGGCTCACCCTGCTCGCCGACGGCGCCGAGGAGGTGCTGCGCCCGGCCAAGGGGTTGCTGACCCGGAGGTCGTACCGGGTCGAGGTCGCTTCAGGGGCGAGGCAGTGCGGGTACGTGCTGGTGCCGAAATCCATCGGCACCAGCCGCCTGTTGCGGGACGGACGACGGCTCGGCATCTTCACCTCCACCGGTGACGGCAAGGTTTCTGCCGACTGGGAGGAGAAGATGCCGGGCTCCGAGACTGCCCCGGAGCCCTACGACGCGTCCGTGGGCTACGCCTTGGCCACCGCCTTCGGCACCGGCGCCGAGCCGATGTGGAAGCTGACCCTCAACGCCGCACTGGAGATGTGGCCCTGACGCGGACCGCTGCTCAGTCCCCGGTGCCGGGCAGCGGATGGGAGCAGGTGGAGCGCGCGACGAAGGCGAAGCCGTCGTAGTCCCGGGCCGGAACCAGCGGCGCCGTGTGGAAGCGGTGGACGAAGCGGGGGACGTTCGCGCCGTAACTGCGCTGCGCCTGCGGGCTGTCGAGCCACGGTGCCGGCCCGGTCCTCAGGTCGGCGTAGTAGTCACCGTGTACGGCGTCCGCGAGCCGCGCCTCGATGCTGCGGATGCCGGTGCCGACGCGGTGCCGCACCGGAGGGCCTTGGCGGTCGTCGCCGCGCCGGGCCAGGAAGGACCCCTTGCCGAAGAGGAGGGCCAGGGCGTAGTAGGCGTCGCCGTACCGTTCGCGGAGCCGGCTGCCGAGGGCCGGGATCCCCTCCCCGTAGGTGCTTTTGGCGATGTGGCCGTTGTGCGCCCAGATCATGACCCGCGCTTCCGGGTCGTCGTCCAGGAGGCGCGTGACGGCCTCGGCCATGTAGCGGTCCCGTGCGGCGAAGACGCTGTCCTCGCCGGCGAAGGGGTCGAAGGGGTGGGTCACCAGGTCGGCGGCGCGCACCAGCACGCGCGCGTGCTCCAGAACGGTGTCGGCTCCCTCGCCGGACCCGGTTCGCTCGCGGTGGTCCTCGACGAGGCGGACGATCTCCTCGGCCTGGCGCATCAGCGCCTGCCGCGGGTCGGGCAGCGAGGAGGGGCGGGCGTGGGCGAGCACGTCGAGGGCGTGGGCGTCCCCGACGCGCTCGGGTGCCACCCGTCGGATGAAGGCGGTGACCGCCTCGACGGAGTCGGCGCAGCGCTGGGGGTCCGTCCCGACGAAGCGGACCCGGCGTTCCTCGGGGAGGTCGCGGTTGTGGGCGCGCAGCCACTCGATCAGGTCGACCATTTCCCGGGTGCGCCAGGTCCAGAAGCCCAGCTTTCCGACGAGGTGTCCGGGGTCGCCGGTGCCGTGCCGTACGTAGGCGTCGAGGGCGCGGCCGGCGGACTGACTGGCCTCCAGGGCGAGCGTGGTGAATCCTTCCTCGCGCACCAGGAACTCCACGATGCGGTGCTTGAGCCGGAAGAACTCGCCGGTGCCGTGGGTGGATTCACCGAGGCCGACGACGCGGGTCCCGTGCAGGGCCTCGCCCAGCGGCTTCAGGTCCTGGGTGGGGGCGCCGGGGGTCAGCGAGCCCAGGGGGTGCGCGTGCTCGGTCAGCCAGCGGGCGATGTCGTCGGGCACCGGTGTGCCTCTCCTCCGTGCGTGCGGGCGGCCCGGCGCGTGCGTGTCATGCGCCGGGGCCTCTCACCCGGTCGTGGATCGGTTCGCGGCCTCCCGGCAGGCCGTGAGGATGTCCCGCAGGTCCCTCACGGCGGCCGGTTGGCCATGTTCGGCATACACGCCCGCGGCGTCGACGACAACTTCGTTCGTCCCTGCCCGGCCGTAATCGGACAGCGGCCCGGCGCTGCGGCGTGCCGCGAGGGCAATCGCCCGGCTGAGGCCGGTTCGTGTCAGCGGGTGAGGGACCTCCACGCCGTGTCCGGCAGGGCCAGCAGGTGTTCCGTCTCCGCCGGGGGTGGCAGTGGGCCGTGGTCCCCGGTCACCTTGAGGGCCGAGACCGCGGTGATGTGGCCGCGGCGCAGGGCGCGCGTCAGGGGCTCGCCGCGCAGCAGACCTGCCAGGAAGCCGGCGGCGAACGCGTCGCCGGCGCCCACGGGTTCCACCACCGTGGTGCGGAGGGCGGGGACCGTGGCCGGGCCGTCGGCCGTGAAGGCCGTCGCGGCCCGCGCACCGTCCTTGACCACGACGGTCCCCGGACCGGGCAGCAGGGTCCGTACGTCCTCGAGGGTGAGATCCGCGCCCCACAGTGTCTGTGCCTCGTCCAGGCCGACGAAGACGATGTCCGCCCGGTTCGCCAGGCGCTGGAGGACGGGCGCGGCCGTGCCGTCCGGCCACAGGGCGGCGCGGTGGTTGACGTCGAAGCTGATGGCGTAGGGGCGGGCGTCGCAGGGCGTGTCGAGGGCCCGGGCCATGAGGGCGCGGCAGGACGCGGAGAGGGCGGGGGTGATGCCGGTGAAGTGCAGCAGCCGGGCGGTGCTCACCGGTTCCCGGTCGAGCAGGTCGGGGCCGAGGGCCGAGGCGGCCGAGCGGGACCGGTAGTAGTGGACGCGGGTGCCGTCGGGGCCGGGGTCCTTCACCATCAGCCCGGTCGGGCGCCGGGGGTCGGTCCATACGTACGAGACGTCGACGCCCGCGGATGCCACGGCGGCGAGGACGCGGCGGCCCAGGGGGTCGTCGCCGACCGCCGAGAGCCACACGGCTGGGATCCCATGGCCGGCGAGGTACATGGCGACGTTGGACTCCGCTCCGGCCACGGCGAGCCTCAGCCGGTCGGCGTGGTCCAAGGGCTCGGGCGGGTCGGGTGTCAGGGCGGCCATGGTCTCGCCGACGCAGACCACTCGGCCCTCGGCGGGCAGCAGGGTGTCGTTCATGCCGGCTCCGCGAGAAGGGAGGGCGTGGGCCGGTAGGGGGCGGCCGGTGCGCCGGGGACGGCGACGCGGGTGCTGAAGAGGGCGCCGTCGTGCGGGCCCGGGTCGTCGAGGCCCAGGCGCGCCGAGGTGATGTGGAGGGTGTGGCCTTCGAGGCACACTCCGGCGGGTTGGCGGGCCGGCAGGCGCAGCGTGGTGTCGAGGCGTCCGTCGGGGAGGTGACGGCGGACGGTGCCGCTGCCCCAGACGGCGATCCACACCCCGCCCTCGGCGTCGACCGTCATGCCGTCCGGGCTGCCGTCCTCGATCCGCACGAACTCCTCCGGGCTGCCGAGCGTGCCGGTCGCGGGGTCGACCGGGTGGCGCCGGACGACGCCGCGGGCGCTGTCGGCCAGGTACATGTGGCGGCCGTCGGCCGTGAAGGCGGGCCCGTTGGGGACGGTGATGCCGTCGAGGACCCGGTGCACCGTGCCGTCGTGGTCCACGCGGTGGAGCGAGCCCGCGTCCGGGTCGGCGTCGTAGGACATGCTGCCCGCCCAGAAGCGGCCGGCGGGGTCGGCGACGGCGTCGTTCATGCGCATGCCGTCGCCCTCCAGGCGGGCCAGCCGGCGGACCGAGCCGTCGGGGCCGAGCAGGCAGATGCCGGTGCCCGCCGCGGCGATCCAGTGACCGGGGCGTCCGGCCACGGGGGCCACGGCGCCCAGCGGGTGGGGCAGTTCGGCCAGGGTGCGCAGCGGTGCCGCCGGGTCGTCGGCGGGGGCGGTCAGCAGGCGTCCGGCGAGGAGGTCGACCAGGACGATGCGGCCGTCGGCGTGCCGGATACCCTCGCCGAGTTCCAGCCGGTCGGGGCGGGTGGGCCGCAGGACGCCGGTCATCGGGTGGCCTCCCGCACGGCGGCGGTGAACGCGCGGGCGCGGGCGCGCAGGGCGGTGAGGCTTCCGCCGTCGGCCGCGTCGCCGACCAGGGGTGAGCCGACGCCGACGGCGGTGGCTCCGGCGGCCAGGTAGGCGCGCGCCGTCTCCTCGTCGACGCCGCCCACCGGGACGAGCGGTTCGTGCGGGAAGGGGCCGCGCAGTGCCTTGAGGTAGGCCGGTCCCCCGGCCTGGGCCGCGGGGAAGACCTTCAGCGCCGTGGCGCCGAGCGAGCGGGCGGCGACGATCTCGGTCGGGGTGAACACCCCTGCGAGTACGGGCAGTTCCAGTTCGCGGGCCATGCCGACCGACTCGCCCAGGGCGGGGGTGACGAGGAAGTCGGCGCCCGCGTCACGGGCGGCGCGGGCGTCGTCGGCGGTGAGGACGGTACCGGCGCCCAGGGGGCGGGCGTCGCCCAGTGCGGCGCGGGCGCGGGCTATCACGGTCAGGGCGTCGGCCCCGGTGAGTGACACCTCGATCAGTTCGACGCCTTCCTCTGCCAGCGTCAGGACCGTGTCCAGCGCCGCGTCGGCGTCACTGCCGCGCACGATGGCGACCAGACGGTGGGTGGCCAGTGCGGCCTGGAGTTCCACGGCGGGGTTCCTTCTTGTCGGGGGTACGGGAACGGTTCCTCGGGTGAGGACGGTGGGCGCCGCGGCTCAGGGGCAGCGGCAGTCGGCGGTCAGCGTGAGCCGCCAGCGGACCTCGCCGGACGCCGGTACGCGCGCGGCGTCGCCCTCGCGCGCGTCGGCGAGGTCGAAGACCCGCCCCAGCATCGGTTCGACACCCGTGCTGCGGTAGGGGTGATCCTCGGGGTAGCCGCCGAGATTGCGCCACAGCGCGACGGACGCCGGCTGTCCGTCGGCCTGGAGGGACAGGGCGAGCCGGTCGGCGGGTCCGTCGTGGACGCAGACGCGGTCGGTGTCCACGACCGCGCCGACCGCCGAGCCGTCGTCCGGTCCGAACCGGTCGAGGCGCAGTCCGTGGGGCGCGGGCCAGGGGCCCTCCAGCCAGGGCGCGCCGGCGGGCCACTGCCCTGCCAGCAGCGGTGCCGCCTCGGGGTGGAGGCGGGTGGGCGCGCCGGGGGTCATGTGCGGGACCGCCCGGTCCGACAGGGCGAGCAGGGCGTGGGCCGCCCAGACGAACCGGAAGCCGGCGTCGGCGGCCAGCGTGTAGTCGGCCTCGGCGACGACACCGGTGACCCGGATCCGGCGGGTCAGGGTGAAGCGTTCGCAGTCCACCCGGTCGGTGTCCCCGTCCCGGTGCCAGCGGCGGGTCCAGGCGTCCCCGTGGTCGGGGGTGCCCCGGACGGTAGGGACGCACTCCTCGAGGCCGCCCGCGTCGATGAACGCGCTCCCGGGGGTGACGGCCGCGCGTCCGGATGTCTCGCGCCGCCACAGCCATTCCCGGCCGCCCGTCTTCAGGGACGTCCAGCGTCCGCCGTGCTCCAGGTCG
This sequence comes from Streptomyces sp. CNH189, assembly GCF_000527195.1. Taxonomy (NCBI): domain Bacteria; kingdom Bacillati; phylum Actinomycetota; class Actinomycetes; order Kitasatosporales; family Streptomycetaceae; genus Streptomyces; species Streptomyces sp. CNH189. The sequence continues at coordinate 69,879 of NZ_AZUS01000018.1, read as the reverse complement.
GTGGTGATGGTCAGTGGCGTGCTCGGCGGTGGCTTGCCCGGCGGTGGCATGCTCACCACTCCGCGAAGGAGCCGTCCGCGTGGCGCCACACGGGGTTGCGCCAGGCGTGTCCGGCACGGTCGGCGGCGCGTACGGCGGCCTCGTCGACACGCACGCCGAGGCCGGGGCGGTCGCCGCGCAGGGCGTTCCCGGCGACGAAACGGAAGGGCTCGGGGTCGACGACGTACGACAGCAGGTCGGCGTCCTTGTTGTAGTGGATGCCCCGGCTCTGCTCCTGGATGAGGAAGTTCGGTGTCGCGAAGGCGACCTGGAGGCTGGCGGCGAGGGCGATCGGGCCGAGCGGGCAGTGCGGGGCGAGCAGAGCGCCGTAGGTCTCCGCGAGGGTCGCGATGCGGTGCACCTCGGATATGCCGCCCGCGTGGGAGAGGTCGGGCTGGGCGACGGCGACCCCGGCGCTCAGGACGGGCAGGAACTCCCCGCGGGAGTAGAGGCGTTCGCCGGTGGCGAGCGGGACCGGGCTCGCGGCGACCAGGCCGGGCAGCAGGTGGCTCTGTTCGGGGACGACGGGTTCCTCGACGAACAGCGGGTGCAGGGGTGCGAGTTCGGTGAGGACGCGGCGGGCCGCCGCCGCGGTGAAGCGGCCGTGGAAGTCGACGGCGACATCGCGGTCCGGGCCCAGTACGTCGCGGGCGGCGGCCACCCGGGCGACCACGGCCGCGGTCTCGGCGGCGGTGGTGAGCGGGGAGGTGGCGCCGGCGGCGTTCATCTTCACCGCCGTGAAACCGGCCTCGACCTGGGCGGTGATCTGCTCGCGCAGCCCGGCCGGTTCGTCGCCGCCCACCCAGGCGTAGACACGGACGGTGTCCCGGACGGGGCCGCCCAGCAGGGCGTGCACGGGGGCGCCGTAGGCCTGGCCGGCGATGTCCCACAGGGCCTGGTCGAGTCCGGCGACGGCGCTGGAGAGCACCGGGCCGCCGCGGTAGAAGCCGCCCTTGGTCAGCACCTGCCAGTGGTCCTGGATGCGCAGCGGATCCTCGCCGAGAAGATGTTCGGACAGGACGTCGACGGCGCTGCGCACCACCTCGGCGCGGCCCTCGACGACGGGCTCGCCCCAGCCGACGAGTCCGTCGTCGGTCTCCACCCGGCAGAACAGCCATCGCGGCGGGACCAGGAACGTTTCTATGCGGGCGATCTTCACTGCGGGCCGGGGCCTTTCGTCTCGTCGTCGCCGTCGACGCGTTCCAGGTCGCGGCCGGCCTGGTCGAGCAGGGCCCGCATGGCGGCCTCGGCGGCGTCGGGGTCCTGCTCGCGCACGGCGTCCAGGACCGCCTGGTGGGCCGGCACGGGGTTCTCGCCGTGCGGGGAGCTGTGCACGATGCGGTCGCGGTGGGCCAGGCCCGACTCGATGACCATCTCCATGCGTTCCAGCAGCTCGTTGTGGGTGGCCGTCAGCAGGGCCCGGTGGAAGGCGAGGTCGGCCTCCACGGCGTGACCGGCGTCGCTGTCGTCCTCCCCCATCGCCCTCAGCGCGGCGTCGAGGGCGGCGAGGTCGTCGGCGGTGCGCCGCTCGGCGGCGAGCCGCACGGCGGCCGGTTCGATGATGCTGCGTACCTCGGCGAGGTTGCGCAGCAGCGCGCGGTCGGCCTCCGTGGTCCGGCCGCCCTCGAACTGCCAGCGCAGCACGTCGGCGTCGAGGAGGTTCCAGTCGCCGCGCGCCCGCACGAAGGTGCCGCGTTTCTGGCGGGCGTCGACCATTCCCTTGGCGGCGAGGACCTTCAGCGACTCGCGCAACGCGGTGAGGCTCACGTCGAGTTCGCTCTGCAGTGCCACCAGGTCGAGCGTGGCGCCTTCGGGGATCTCCCCACCCAGGATGCGGCGGGCCAGGGCTTCCACGGTCTGGCCGTGCACACCACGACGGGCGTAGGGCGTCATGTCGGAGAGCCTTTCTGCTGCGGGGAACGGTCGGTGGTGGTCATGCGGAGGCCTTGACGACGCTCCAGCCGCCGTCGACCAGGAGGTGCGAGCCGGTGATGAAGGAGGCGTCGTCGCTGCCGAGGAACGCTATGGCGGCGGCGACTTCGCCGGGGGTGCCGAAGCGGCGTGCGGCGGTCCCGGCGACGCTGCGTTCACGCTCCTCGGCTGGGACCCTGTCCCATGCCGCGGTGAGGATCGGTCCCGGCAGCACGGCGTTGACGCGCACCTCGGGTCCGTACTCCACGGCGAGCTGCCCGCACAGGGAGAGCAGCGCGCCCTTCGAGGCGGCGTAGGCGGGGTGGCCGGGGATGCCGGCGTGGGCGTGCACGGAGGAGGTGAGCACCACCGCGCCCTGCCGTTCCCGCAGGTCGGGCAGGACGGCGCGGAAGCCGAGGAAGCAGCCGGTGACGTTGACGGAGAGCTGCCGCTGCCAGGAGTCGAGGGTGAGTTCGTGCGCGGGGGCGACGTCCACGGTGTAGGCGTTGCCGACCAGGAGGTCGACCGGGCCGAAGGCGTGCGCGGCGTCCAGCACGCGCTCCCAGTCGGCCTCGGCGGAGACGTCGGCGCGTACGAACGCCGCCCGGCCGCCTGCTTCCGTGATGCCGGCGGCGACGGTCTCGCCGGCCGCTGCGGCGACGTCGGCGAGCACGACGGCGGCTCCTTCCCGCGCCAGGCGCTCGGCCGTGGCGGCTCCGATGCCGGAGGCGGCTCCGGTCACCACGGCGGTGCGACCGTGGTAGCGGGTGCCGTGACGTCGTGCTGGCTGGTCCATCGTGGGGTCGGGCTCCTTCGCGGGGTCGGGCGGTGGGTGTCGGGGGTGTGCTGGCAACCTACGGGGCGGCTCGGCCTAGTGCCGTGTCAGCACCACCAGTTCGGCGTCGTAACCGGCGCTCCACGCGAACGGCAGACCGTAGTGGAGCAGATGGGCTCCCCCGTACCTGGTGCCGGTGCGTGTGTCGCGGTACCGGGCGTGGGGGTCGAGGGCGCGCAGGCGCAGCCTGGCCGGGCGGCCGGGGACGAGCGGGGCGCCGTCGAGCCGTCCGGTGCTGAACGCGGCGACGACGGTGCGCTCCCCGTCCTGGGCGTCGTACTGGACCCCGCAGGTGGGGTCGTCCGGGGTGGCCAGGAGGTGTATCCCGCCGTGGTGGATCACGTCGCGCACCTCCTTGTAGCGGGCGATCCACCGGGCCGCTTCGGCGCGCTGCTCCGGGCCCCAGGTGCGCAGGTCCGCGCCGATGCCGAGCACACCGCACATCGCGGTGACGAAGCGGAAGGCGAGGCTGCGCGGGCGCGGGTCGAACAGGCCGGGCGCGTCGGTCACCCAGGAGCTCATGACGTGTGGTGCGTGGGCGTGCAGGAAGCCGAACTGGATCCGCAGCCGGTCCAGGGGTGCGGTGTTGTCGCTGGGCCAGACGACGTCGGTGAGGGCGAGGGTGGCGTGGTCGACGCGTCCCCCGCCGCCCGCGCAGCCCTCGACGGTGACGTGGGGGTGCGCGGTGCGCAGGTGGTCGAGGACGCGGAGGTATCCGGTGACGTGGGCGGCGTCGAGGTCGAGCCGGTCGGCGGGGCCGGCGCCGGGGCGTCCGCGTTCGGTGGGCGGGCGGTTCATGTCCCACTTGAGGTAGCTGATGTCGTACGCGGTCAGCAGCCGGTCGAGGGTGTCGGTGACGAAGTCCTGGACGTCCGCGCGGCCGAGGTCCAGCAGGAGCTGGTTGCGGACCAGGCGGGCGGGGCGGTCCTCGATGCGGTACACCCAGTCGGGGTGTTCGGCGTGCAGACGGCTGCCCGGGCTGACCGCCTCGGGCTCCACCCACAGGCCGAAGTCCATTCCGAGCGCGCGCACGTCGGCGACGAACCGGTCGAAGCCCTCCGGGAACGCCTTCGGGTCCGGGTCCCAGTCGCCGAGGCCGCCGGTGTCGTCGTCGCGGCCGGTGAACCAGCCGTCGTCGACGACGAAGAGTTCCGCGCCGATGCCGGCGGCGGCCTCCGCCAGTTCCAGCTGTCCGGCGGCGTCGACGTCGAAGCCGGTGGCCTCCCAGGAGTTGTAGAGCACCTTGCGGGTGCGGTGGAGGCGTTCACCGCTGAGCCGGCGTTCGTAGTGGTGCTGGACGCGGGACAGTCCGTCGAGTCCGTCGGGGCTGAACGCGCAGGCCAGGCGGGGGGTGGTGAATGTGTCACCGGGGGCGAGCAGCACCGCGCCCTCGTGCGGGACGCGTCCGGCGCGGACGCGGACGGCTCCGCCCGGTTCGGCCTCGGCGGTGATGTGCCAGTTGCCCGGCCACTCCAGGGCCACGCCGTACGCGGGTGCCGGGCCGTCCTGCGGTGCGCCGCGGTCCTGTATGGCGAGCCAGGGCGCGTAGGCGTGTCCGGGCACTCCCTGGACGCTGCCCATGGTGAACGTGCCGCGCGTCAGGTCGAGTTGGGTGCGCTGGAACTCCTGCGACCACTGGCCGGTGAGGTAGGTCAGCCGTACGCCGTCGGCCGCGGGGACATTCACGGCGGCCGAGTCGAAGCGCTCCAGGCGCAGCGGTTCGTCACCGGTGCATGTGTGCTCGGTCCAGCGCAGGACGACGTCGGTGCCGGGGACGGTGGCGTAGTACAGGACCGTGCGCAGTCCGAGGACGCTGTCGGTGAAGGCCAGCCGCAGCGAGCCCTCCCCCTTCTCGGCGCCGGAGAACTCCCACCACGCCCCGCGCTCACCGCCGGGGCGGGAGGCCACGAGGTCGGCGCCGGTGAACGGGCGCATCCCGTACGGCAGGTACTCGGCCGGGGCCGCGTCGGCGGGGGTGAGGAAGTGGGTGCGCCGGGACCAGTCGAGTGCGGAGGGGCCGTCCTCGCAGCCGTGCGGGCCCCAGGCGTCGAGTTCGGCCCAGGGGCCGTCCGGGGAGAGCCGGACGGTGTAGCTCGTACGGTCGGTGCGCAAAGTCCAACGCTGGTCAGTCACTTGACCGCTCCCAGGTTCAGGCCGGCGACGAAGTGCCGCTGGAAGCGCAGGAACACGGCGACGGTGGGCGCGGCGGCGATGACGGATCCGGCGGCGATGACGTTCCACATGGAGACGTACTGGCCCTGAAGTCCGATGAGGGCGGCGGTGATGGGCATCCTGGTGTCGCTGCGCAGCACGGTGATGGCCCACAGCAGGTCGTTGAAGATCCAGGTGAAGGACAGGGCGCTGAGGGCAGCCAGGGCGGGGCGGGAGAGCGGCAGGATGATCCGCCAGAAGATCTGCCAGGGCCCGGCGCCGTCGACGACGGCCGCCTGCTGGATCTCGGCGGGTATGGCGCGCATGAAGCCGTGCAGCACGAAGACGTAGAAGCCGACGCCGAAGCCGATCTGCACGCCGATGAGAGCGGTCAGGGAGTCGTAGACACCCATCATCTCGCTGAGCTTGGACACCGGGATGAGCAGGATCTGCGGCGGGAGCAGGTTGCCGCCGAGCATGAGCAGCAACACCGAGCGTCGGAAGGGCAGCTCGTAGCGGCTGAGGGCGAAGGCGGCCATGGCGGCGAGTGCCAGGGTCACCAGCACCGCCGGGATCGTCACCAGCAGGCTGTTGATCAGCGCGCGCTGCTGGCCGCCGTCGACCCAGGCCTGGCTGAAGTTGTCGAGGGTGAAGGAGTGCGGCCAGCTGCCCAGGCCGTGGGCGGCGATGTCGTCGAAGGAGCGCAGGCTGGTCACCAGGACCAGGGCGATGGGCAGCAGCCACAGCAGGGCCAGTGTTCCCGCGCCGAGGTGGAATCCGGCGGTGGCGGCGCGCCGCCGCACCGGCGCCGACGGGGTGGGTGGGGTCGTCATCAGTCGGCCTCCCGGAAGGCGCGGACGAGGTAGGAAGCGATGACGCCGAAGGCCAGGACGAAGATGACGACGGCCAGCGCGGATCCGTAGCCGAGCCGCAGGGACTGGAAAGCGGTGGAGTACATGTAGGTGCTCAGCAGTTCGGACGAGTGGTAGGGGCCGCCGCGGGTCAGCGACCACACGACGTCGAAGGAGCGCAGTGAGTCGATGACGATGACGGACAGGACGACGGCGTTGACGCTGAGCAACTGGGGCAGGGTGACGTGCCGGAAGCGCTGCCAGGGGCCGGCGCCGTCGACCTTGGCCGCCTCGTACAGGGCGGGGTCGATGCCCTTGAGGCCGGCCAGGTACAGCACCATCACGTAGCCGATCTGGCGCCAGAGGGCGGGCACGATCACCGCGTACAGGGCGGTGTCCTGGTCGGCGAGCCAGGCGTGGCGCAAACTCTCCAGACCGACCGATTCGAGTACCTGGTTGAGGACGCCGTCGGGCTGGTAGATCGCCTGCCAGACGAGGGCGGTGGCGACCAGCGAGAAGACCACGGGCAGGAACAGGGCGGCGCGGTAGAAGCCGATGCCGCGGCGCTCCTGCTGGAGCAGCAGCGCGGTGGCCAGGCCGAGGACCGCGGACAGTCCGCCGAAGAGGACCAGCCAGAGCACGGTGTGCCAGGTGGCGCTGCGGAAGGTGTCGTCGCCCGCCATCTCCCGGAAGTTGTCCAGGCCGACGAAGGTGGGCGCGGACACGCCGTCCCAGTCGGTCAGGGCCAGGTAGAAGCCCTGGAGCGCGGGCCAGAACACCCACAGGGCCTCGGCGAGCAGCGGGATCAGGACGAAGGCGAGCACCAGCGGGGGTGTGCGGCGGGCGGCCCCCCGGCCCCGCTTGCCGCGGGGCGGTGCGGGGGCCGGGGAGGTGCTCTTGGTCGGGGTCAGCACGGCCACGTCAGGCGTTCCAGATCTTCTCGGCGTCGCGCTGCCACGTGGTGAGGACGGAGCCGATGGACTTGGGCTCGGCGATGAAGCGGGTCAGCGCGTTGTCGGCGGTGGGCTGGAGGGCGTCGCTGGAGTCGCGGTTGAAGAACTGGGTGATCTCGGCCGCCTCCTCGATGTGCCTGCGCCCCTTGACGACCAGCGGGGTGCCGGCGTCCTTGGCGTCCGGGTGGCAGGGCAGGACGGTGCCGGAGGAGCCCTTGATGTAGATCTCCTGGGCCTCGGCGGTGCCGAGGAAGCGCATCAGGTCGATCACCTCGTCGCGGCGGCCGGTGCGGGCCCCGGCGAAGTAGCCGTCGGTGGGCGCCTCTTCGGCGAGCGGGACCTTCGGGTCGATGACCGGGAAGCGGAAGAAGTCGATGTCGTCGAGGGCGTCCTTGGGGGCGGCGTCGGCGAAGAAGGTGCCGATCAGCATCATGGCGCTGCGGCCGTTGAGCATGGAGGTGGAGGCGTCCTGGAAGGCGACGGCGGTGCCGTCCGGGTCGAAGTACGGCAGCACCTCCTGCCAGCGGTCGAAGACCCTGCGCACCTCGGGGTCGTCGAAGCGGTGTGTGCCGGCGAGGAGTTCGCGGTGGTACCGGGCGCCGTTGATGCGGATGTTCAGGTAGTCGAACCAGGCCGAGGCGACCCATGCGGTGTTGCCGCCCGCGCCGAGGCCGATGGGGGTGATGCCCTTGCTCTTGAGCTTGTCGCACAGGTCGAGGAAGTCGTCCCAGGTCTTCGGTTCGCCGACGCCCCACTTGGCGAAGTTCGACTTCCGGTAGAACATGCCCCACCAGTAGTAGGTCGTGGGCACGAAGACCTTCTTGCCCGAGGTCGCCGTGCAGAGGCTGTTCAACGCCTTCGAGTAGCCGCGCAGTTCCGGGGACGACCAGACCTCGCCCAGGTCGAGCAGCAGGTCCTTGCCGGCGTAGGCGTCGGCGACGGACCCCGGGTACCAGGTGTAGACGTCCGGCGGGTTGGCCGAGGTGAGGTACGTCGGCAGCTGGGTGCGGAAGGTCTCGGCGGCCACCGTGTTCAGGCTGACCTCGCCGGTCCCCTTCTTGCCGTACGCGGCGACCAGGTCCTCCATCGCGGCCTTGGCCTGCGGGGCGGACAGGTTGGACTGGAGGGTCACCGCTCCACCGGAGGAGCTCTTGCCGGACGAGCCGGAGGTGACGCAGCCGCTGAGCAGGGCGGCCGTGCCGGCGGCGCCGAGCCCGGCGAGGAACCGTCGTCGGCTGGGCTGTTGGTTGGTCATGGAGCACTCCCTGGGGATCCGCGCGGCGGGAGCCGGCCCCTGGTGCGGGCCGGGCGCTGCTCGCGGCGCATACAGGTTCGCGTGGCGATCGAGCCACGTCAAGGTTAATTACTAATTAATGGAGAGTTGCTTGCCCTGGAGGTGAGAGCAGGGCAGGGGGCACGGCCGGAGCCGCCGGAGCCAACCGAGCGCGCCGGCCGGTGCCACGGCGAAGACTGTGGCGCCGGACAGGGGCCGTGTCAACGATTATTCCTAATTAATTTGAGCGGCGGCTGCCGTCGGGTGCGCCGTCCGCTGTGACGAGGACGAGTAACTGTTAATTTAGGAAATATTCTTGACGTGCGCTGGGACGGCCGTCAGGATCCTGGCCAACATCCCGCAGGCCTACGTCCGTTGACGGACCCCGAGGCGACCCGCCGCATCCTCCGCGAGGCGGCGGCCGGACGCACGTCCGGGACGGGTCGCCCGCCTGATCGGACAGCGAAGGATCCGATGTGAAACGACATCTCACCGTCCTGCCGGCTCTCCTGACCGCCTTGCTGGTCGCGCAGGCACCCGCCCTCGCGGCCCCCGAGGCCCGTGAGGCCCCCGGAACGGCGCCGACGGTACCCACGCAGGTGCTCAGCCCGACGCCGTACATGGGCTGGAACACCTACTACGCCCTGGGGGGCGACCCGACCGACGCGGAGATCAGGTCGACGGCCGACTTCCTGGTCAGCAGCGGTCTGCGCGACGCCGGCTACGAGTACGTCTGGATCGACGGCAACTGGGCCGCGCCGACGCCGCGTAACGAGGCCGGCGACCTGGTGGCCAACCCCGACCAGTTCCCCGACGGGCTCGCGCCGCTGGTCGACTACATCCACTCCAGGGGCCTCAAGGCCGGCATCTACACCGACGCCGGTCCCTACATCCCCGGTAAGTGCGGACTGGGCAGCCACGGCCACTACCAGCACGACGCGGACCAGTTCGCGGCCTGGGAGTTCGACGCGGTCAAGGTCGACTACCTCTGCGGGATCGCCGCGGACCTCGACCCGAAGACCGTCTACACCGAGTTCGCGCGGGCCCTGCGGAACAACGCCGCCGGCCGCCCCATGCTCTTCAACCTCTGCAACCCGGTGACCTCCCCCGACTGGGGCACCTATCCGGAGGAGCAACAGTCGACGCACTCCTGGTCGTACGCACCGGCGATCGCGCAGTCCTGGCGGACGTACACGGACGTGGGTTTCGTCGGCGAGATCAAGTTCAAGGACGTGCTGCGCAACTACGACGCGAACGCGCGGCACCCGGAGGTCGCGGGTCCCGGGCACTTCAACGACCCTGACTACCTCGGGCCCGAACTGGGCATGAGCGACGAGGAGTTCCGTACGCAGATGACGCTGTGGTCGGTGGCGGCCGCGCCGCTGGTGATCGGCAGCGACGTCCGGCAGCTCAGCACGGCCTCGCTCGGCATCCTCACGGACCCCGACGTCCTCGCCGTCAACCAGGACACGGCCGCCGTCCAGGCCGTCCGCGTCGGCCCCGCCGGCACGACGGAGACGTGGGTGAAGCAGCTCGCCGACGGTGACCGTGCCGTGGTGCTGCTCAACCGCGGCGACAGTCCCGCGACGCTCACCACGACGGCCCGCTCGGTGGGGCTGTCCGGCGGCCGCTTCACCGTCAAGGACGTGTGGACCGACCGGGTCACCGAGAGCGCGGGCACCCTCAGTGCCGCCGTCCCCGCCCATGGTGCGGCCCTGTTCCGGGTCGGGCGGGCCACGGGCAGGCCCGGTGTTCCGCATGTCGTGGCCGGCCTGCCGCAGGTGACCGCCGTCGGCGGCGACGCCGTACCGGCCGGGATCGCTCCGGTGGCCGCCGGCGGCGACCGTGCCCGGGTCGAGGTCACCGTGCGCAACGACGGCGCCCGGCCGGTCGGTTCGCCTCGGGTGCGGCTGGACGTGCCCGACGGCTGGACCGTACGTCCGCTCGGCACGGCACCCGGGCTGCTGTCGCCCAGGCGTTCCGTCACGCTCGCCTTCGCGGTGACGTTGCCGCCCGACGCCGTGCCGGGCAGCACCGCGCTGACCGCGACGACCTCGTACGAGGTCACCGGCAAGGGCCGTCTCGAACAGGGGACGAGCGCGGCGCTGACCGTGGCACCGACCGCCCCGGACGGTGACGTCGTCCTGTCGCACCACAACTGGATCAGCGCCACCAGCGGGTGGATGAGCCCGACGGTCGACCGGAGCGTCGGCGGCGGGTCGCCGATCAGCATGCTCGGTCAGGTCCACCCGACCGGCCTCGGGGTCGCCTCGCCCTCCACCGTTCGCTACTACCTCGGTGACCGGTGCACCCGGCTGCGGGCGACCGTCGGCATCGACGACGCCGTCCGCAACGTCGGCCCGGAGGGCGGCACGTCGGACTTCCAGGTGGTCGGCGACGGGCGGGTGCTCTTCGACAGCGGGGTGCTCGGCCGTGACGGCGTCCGCGAGGCCGACGTCGACCTCACCGGTGTCCGTGTGCTCGACCTGGTGGTCGGGGACGGCGGCGACGGCGGCTACAACGACCGCGCCGACTGGGCGGGGCTCGACGCCACCTGCTGACGAGGCCCGTCACGTCATGAGGTCGCACCTCGCCCGCGCGCCATCCGTCTTCGGACGCGGGCGGGCGGGGTGCGCGCGCCTCCCGGCGTCCGCGTGGGCATGGCAGCGGCGATCGCTTTCTCCGCCAGCCGGCGGCGCGCACACCCCCTGACGTCCGTCAGGCGATGAGCAGGCGCAGGCCGAGGTCGGCGGTGTCGAGGGCGGCCAGTTCGCCGTTGCGCTCGGCCCAGCGGCCGGAGTCCAGGTCGTCCCTGAGGCCGCGCACCGCCCGTTGCTCGGCCTGCTCCCCCACCCTCGTCCACACCGACATCGCGCGGCGCACGCGCTCCTCCAGATACGCCGTCGGCCGGCGCCAGTACGCCTCGAACAGGCCGTCGGCGCAGTCCCACGGGACCGGCACCGGTGCGGTGCGTGCGCCGATCGCATCGGCCATCCCGGCCAGGGAGGGAAAGTCCGCGAGGACGTCGGCGAACTCGGGGAGATAGTCGCGGGTGAGCCAGAAGCGGTCCTGCCAGCCGGGCTCGTCGGTGTCGAACGTGAGGACCACGACGCGGCGGGCGACGCGCCGCATCTCGCGCAGGCCCACGATCGGGTCGCCCCAGTGGTGAACGGTGGAGACGGCCGTCGCGGCGTCGAAGGCGCCGTCACCGAACGGCAGCTTCTCCGCCGCGGCGGCCAAGCACGGTGCCGCACCGGCGGGCCGCTGCCCCCGCATGACGGCGGACGGTTCCACGGCGGTCACGTCGCGGTCGGTGGGCTCGTAGGAGCCGGTGCCGGCCCCGACGTTCAGCACCGTGCGCGCGTCCCCGAGCGCGTCCCAGATGCGCGCGGCGATGCGCGGATCCGTGCGGCGGGTCGCGGTGTACGCGCCGCCGATCGCGTCGTACAGGCGTGGTCCGACCATCTTCAGCTGCTCCTCCGGTCCTACCGTCAATCCCCGTGCGCGTGCGGTGAGTTCTCTGTCGATGGCCGCCACCATGGCGTCGGCGCGGTCCCGCCGTTCCAGCAGCAGGCCACGCAGCCGGCGCAGGTGCGCGACGGCGTCGGTGTGCGGATCGCCGACCAGTTCGGCGATCTCCCGCAGCCCGAAGCCCAGCCGCCGGTAGGCCAGCACCTGCCGCAGCCGCTCCACGTCACCCGCCGCGTACGCCCGGTACCCGGCCGGGGTGCGCGCCGACGGCCGGACGAGCCCGACGGCGTCGTAGTGATGCAGCGTCCGCACGGTCACCCCGGCCAGTTCGGCCACCTGCCCCACGGTCCAGTGATCCTCCACGACCCCGACCCTGCACCCTGACGCCACGTAAGGGTCAAGCGCGACCACGCCCACCCGGACCGGTGGCCCAGGACGTCAGGGTCGTGAAGTCGGCGGGGGCCAACCCGTGGCGGGGGTCGATCCTGAGGAGGAGGGCGGGACCTCGGTGGTGGGTCCGGACCCAGGTGCGGTCCGCGTCGGTGATGTCGTCGTCGACCCAGGCGAACGGGCGACCCTTCGCCCAGGTGGTGATCAGCGGGGTCTTCCAGAACACGCCGTCCTCGGGCTCCGACCGGGGCGACGGCCAGGTGAGGTAAGGGAGTTCTGGCAGGCCCAGGACCGGGGCGATGAAGGTGTTGGCCTCTTCCTCCCACGTCGTCGCCCACACGAGGTCGAAGGGCAGGGACAGCAGTTGCGGGCCATGCCGGGGGTTGAGCCACACCCGCAGTGGCTTCACCGGTCTGTCCGGTGTCCCCCACTCCTCCAGCCGACGGCGTTCCAGGGCTTCCCAGCGAGGGGTCAGCAAGCGGTGCGTCTCGTAGCCGTCGGGGCGGCGTTGTGGTGTGGCGGCGTACGGGTTCAGCGGGCCGTCCACATCCAGCAGCAGCGCTGGGCGCATGTCGTCGCTCCTCGCGGGTGGCCGGGTGGCCGGGTCTCATGACTCCAGGTATCTCAGGACTGCCAGGATGCGGCGGCTGTAGCCGGTGGTGTGGGTCAGGTCCAGTTTGTCGAAGATCGCGTTGAGGTTCTTCTCGACGGAGCTCTGGGAAAGGTGCAGCTTCTGCGCGATCGCCGCGTTGGTGTGTCCCTGGGCCAGGGCCTCCAGGACGGTGCGTTCGCGGGGGGTGAGGCGGGTCAGGGGGTCCGTGTGGGTCGTGCGGACGACCAACTGCCGTACGACCTCGGGGTCGATGGCGGCGCCGCCGGCGTGGACGCGGTCCAGCGCGTCCAGGAACTCCTCGATCTGGGCGACGCGGTCCTTGAGGAGGTAGCCCACCCGTTCCACGCTGCTCGCCAGCAGCTTGGCCGCGTAGTTCCGCTCGATGTGCTGAGACAGCACCAACACGCCGACGTCCGGCCACTGTTCGCGGATGGACAGCGCCGCGCGCAGGCCCTCGTCGGTGTGGGTCGGGGGCATGCGGATGTCGAGGACGACGACGTCGGGGCGTTGCGAGGGCAGCTGCGCCAGGAGGGCGTCGGCGTCGCCGTACGCGCCCATGACGTCGTGTCCTTCCTCGACGAGCAGCCGCACCAGCCCTTCACGGAGCAGGGTCGAGTCCTCAGCGATCATCAGGCGCATGGCAGTTCCGCGGTGATGGTGGTGGGTCCCCCGTCGGGGCTGTCGACGTGCAGGACGCCGTCGAGCGCGGCGACCCTGCTGCTCAGTCCGCTCAGTCCGCTGCCGGTGGGATCGGCGCCGCCGCGCCCGTTGTCGCTGATCCGTACGGTGAGCAGCCGGTCGTGGAGGCGTACGCGTACGGAGACGTCCGTCGCGCCGGAGTGCTTGGCCGCGTTCGTCACGGACTCCGACACCAGGAAGTAGGCCGCCGTCTCCACGGCGCGCGGCAGCTCCCCGGGGACGTCGAACTCCGTCCGTACAGGGAGGGCGGCCCGCTCGGACACACCGCTCAGTGCCTCCTCGAGGCCCAGGCTGTCCAGCGCGGAGGGGTAGATGCGCCAGGTCACCTCGCGCAGTTCCGCCAGGAGGTCCTGGGTCTCCTGGTGAGCCTGGCGCAGGAGTGTGTCCGGCTGCTCAGGGCCACGTGCCCGGCGGGCCCGGCCGAGGAGCATACCGAGGGCCACGAGCCGCTGCTGGATGCCGTCGTGAAGGTCACGCTCGATTCGCCGGCGTTCCGTGTCCACCGCCTGGACGACCGCTGCCCGGCTGGCGGCGAGGGCATCGATGCGCTGCCGCAGCAGGTCCCGTTCGGAGGGGCCGAAGCACTCGCGGGCGATGCGCGCGTCCAGGGCGGCGAGCGAGCGCAGGCCTTGGACGTCGAGGAAGAGCAGCACGCCGCCGAGGGACGTCTGCAGCAGCAGTTCGTCCCAGCCGAGGGAGCCCCGGGCCAGCCCCACGGCCAGCAGGCCGGCCAGCACCATGCCGAAGCCGAGCAGCGCGACCACCACGCTGCTCAGCAGCCCTGTGTAGGTGCGTGCGGCCAGGTAGCGGAGGGTCTGCTGTGCGGACGCCTCGTAGTGCTCGGGGTAGCGGTCGCCGAACAGGACGGTCCGTCGGGCCCGCTCCAGGGCCGTGAGGCGGCGGGCTCCCGCGGTGAGGGCCACCAGCGCGGTGGTGCGGGTGGGGGGCCACAGGAGGAACGGGCCGAGGAGGGTTCCGAAGACGAGCAGGTAGAGCAGCCCGAGGAAGGCCGTGGCGCAGCCGAGGAGCGTGCCGGCGCAGCGGCGCACCCGGGAGGCGGGCGCCGTGACGGTGGTGTCGTCGTCCCCGTGGACGTCCTGTCCTGGGGGGTTGGGCAGGGGGTGGGCGGCGGTGATGCCTGCGGAGTTTCCCTGCACGGGAGTTGAGCGTAGTGCGGCCGGTCGGAGGGAGCAAGATCGGTTCTGTTCGGCGGGCGGCGCTCCCACGGGCGTCGGGGAGTGACGCGTCATGACGCCCGGCCGTGACGGGCCCGGCTGTTGCCGCGCAGTCGCAGAGCCACGTACGAGACGAGCGCGACGAAGACGAGGGCGAGCACGGCCTTGGAGACGACGCCGACGTAGGTCCCCACGGTCTGCCACTGGTCGCCCAGCCAGTAACCGGACATCACCAGGGCCACGTTCCAGATGAGGCTGCCGAGGGTGGTCAGCATGACGAACACGGGCAGCGGCATGCGATCCACGCCCGCGGGGACGGAGATGAGGCTGCGGAAGATCGGCACCATGCGGCCGAGGAAAACCGCCTTGGTGCCGTGCTTCGCGAACCATGCCTCCGTGCGCCGCAGGTCGGATGCCTTGACCAGCGGCAGCTTGGCCCACAGGGCGTGCATGCGGTCCCGGCCGAACAGCGCGCCGATGCCGTAGAGGACCACTGCTCCGGCGACCGAGCCGAGCGTCGTCCAGAACAGGGCCGAGACAAGGGTGATCACACCCTGCCCGGCGGCGAACCCGGCGAGTGGGAGGATCACCTCGCTGGGCAGCGGCGGGAAGAGGTTCTCCAGCGCGATGGCCAGGCCCGCGCCGGGACCGCCCAGGGTCCCGACGAGATCGGCGGCCCAGCCCGCGATTCCGTCGGCGGGTGCGGCGGGTAGGGATGAGGAGGTGAGGCGCATACGGTTCTCCCAGCGTGCGGGTCCGGCGCCCGGGCGGACGCCGACTCCCACCACGCTAGAAAGCGCAGGTCAGCGCGGGTATGCGGATCTCCGCCCGGCCCACTGCGGTTTCCCACACCACCCACCCTGCGGAAACCCGCACTTGTGCCAATTGGTGCGAAGATCACCACCAGTGGA
Organism: Streptomyces sp. CNH189; assembly: GCF_000527195.1. NCBI lineage: Bacteria > Bacillati > Actinomycetota > Actinomycetes > Kitasatosporales > Streptomycetaceae > Streptomyces > Streptomyces sp. CNH189. The sequence continues at coordinate 54,607 of NZ_AZUS01000018.1, read as the reverse complement.
CGGAGGGCTGGACTCCCGCGCCATGGTCAGTGATCCCGGATTCACCTGCACGGGCTGCGGCTCCCACCACGCCGAGCTGCCGATGAACTACTCGGCCGACGCTCCGGCCGTATGGAACGCGGCCTTCGCCGGTGCCGAGGACTGCATGCTCTCCTCGGACCAGTGCGTCATCCAGGGCGCGCACTACTTCGTCAAGGGCCTGATCGAGGTACCGGTCGTCGACACGGACGACGTGTTCTCCTGGGGCGTCTGGGTGTCGCTGAGCCGCGAGAACTTCGCCCGCGCGGCGGACCTTTGGGACAAGCCCGGCCGTGAGGACGAGAAGCCGTACTTCGGCTGGCTCACCACCGAACTGCTGGTCTACCCGGAGACGACCCTCAACCTCACAACGCTCGTGCACACCCGCCCGGTCGGTGAGCGCCCCTGCATCGAGCTCGAACCCACGAACCACCCCCTCGCCGTGGAACAGCGAGCGGGGATCACCATGGAGCGGGTACGGGAGATCGCCACGGCCGTACTCCACGGGACATGACCATCACGTACGAGTGGCGTGGGGATGTTCGACGACTCGGCTGTCAACGCCCTGCACGCCGAGGGGTTCGGGCAACCGGTCGGGGAGACGGACTGGCGGGCCAGGCTCGAGCGGCACAGTCCCGGCGGGGTCTGCGCCCTCGACGGGGACCGTCTGGTCGGCTTCGTCAACGTCGCCTGGGACGGTGGGGTCCACGCGTTCGTCCCGGACACGGTGGTGGCCCGGGACTGCCGTTCCGGCGGCGTGGGGTCCGCGTTGGTCGGGGCGGCGGCTGACGGGGGGCCCGTGCGGCGGGGTGCGGGTGGCTTCACGTCGACTTCGAGGAGCACCCGAGGCCGTCCCACCTCGACGCCTGCGGCTTCCGGGAGACGGCCGCGGGGCTGATCGCGCTGTGACACCCGTGGGCCCACGGCGGCTCGGGCCCGGTGACGAGTTCTCGTCGGGCCGCCCGTCATGGGCCCGCGCCGGCAGGCGGGAGCGTCTGCCCCCCGAGCGGCAGGACCGGTCCGGCGGCGGGTCGGGCCTACGCCCTGCTGCCCTGCGGCGGGACGCCGTCCGTGTCCGTGGAGGGCCGTTCCGGGGCGGGTGCGGGCGCGCCCGGGCCCGGAACGGCCTCCCCCTGGATGATCCGGGGGGAGGTGTCCGCGCCGCGCGCCTGTGCCTCCTCCTGCTCCGCCCTCTTCATGGCCTGTGCCTCGGCCTTGAGGATGCGGGCCGACTTGCCCGCGTTACGGGCGAGTTCGGGTCCCTTCCTGGCCAGGATCAGCGCGATGACGACGATCAGGATGACGGCCAGTTCGCTCAGTCCGAACATGGTGTCCTGCTCTTTCTGTCTCCGGACCCGGGCCGGGGCGGCACGAGTGCACTGGCGGTGCGTCGGGAGCGACGGGTCAGACGTTCACGCCGAAGTCGGCGGCGATCCCGGCGAGGCCCGAGGCGTACCCCTGGCCGACCGCGCGGAACTTCCACTCGGCGCCGTGTCGGTAGAGCTCACCGAAGACCATCGCGGTCTCGGTGGAGGCGTCCTCGGACAGGTCGTAGCGGGCGATCTCGGCACCGCCGTTCTGGTTGACGATCCGGATGAACGCGTTGCGGACCTGGCCGAAGCTCTGGCCGCGGTTCTCCGCGTCGTGGATGGACACCGGGAACACGATCCGGTCGACCTCGGCGGGCACGGCCGCGAGGTTCACCTTCACGCTCTCGTCGTCGCCCTCGCCCTCACCGGTGAGGTTGTCGCCGGTGTGCTCCACGGAACCGTCCGGGCTCTTGAGGTTGTTGTAGAAGACGAAGTGCTGGTCCGACAGCACCTTGCCGGAGGCGTCGAGGAGCAGGGCGGACGCGTCGAGGTCGTAGTCGGTGCCGGTGGTCGTACGGACGTCCCAGCCGAGACCGACCAGGACGGCGGTCAGGCCCGGCGCCTCCTTGCTGAGCGAGACGTTGCCGCCCTTGGACAGGGAAACTCCCACGGTGTGCTCCTTCTCGACCGGTGCGTTCGGGCCCGCGGCTCGGGTCCGGACTCACGAATCTACATCACTGTAGAGAGGGTGGGGCAGGGCGTGCGACCGTAGGTCCGGACCGGGCTCGCGTCGCGAGGCCGGCCGCGTCCCTCCGTCCGCCCGCCACGAGCCCCGCGCCCCCGCGCCCCGAGGCCCCCGCCCGGCGCGCGGACGGGCGGGGTGCGGGCGTCTATACGATGTCAGCGCGGCGAACGTACGACGGCAGGGAGGAGACAGGACGTGGGCGAGCAGTGGCAGCGTCCCCGGCGGCGGGGGCAGGGTGAGCTGGAGGCTCTGGTCCTGTCGGCGCTCCAGGAGGCGGACGGTCCCGCGACCGCCGGGTGGGTGCAGGAACGGCTGGGCGGCGACCTGGCGTACACGACGGTGATCACCATCCTGACCCGGCTGCTGGCCAAGGGAGCCGTCACGAGGGAGCGGGCGGGCCGGTCGTTCGCCTGGACCTGTGCGCTGGACCAGGCGGGGCTGGCCGCCCGGCGGATGCGCAAGGTGCTGGACTCCGAGAACGACCGTGAGGCCGTGCTGGCCAGCTTCGTGACCGGCCTGGGGCCGGACGACGAGCGGCTGCTGCGGGAGCTGCTGCGTCCGGCGGGGCATGACGGGGAAGACTGAAGCCTCATGGGGGTCTTCGTCTTTCTGCCGCTGGTGCTGCCACTCACCGCGTGGCCGATCGCGCGCCTGGCCGAGCAGCATCTGCATCCGCGGACCGCGACGCGGCTGCTGACCGGGGTGGCCGCGGTGATGGCGGCGTGCAGCACGCTCTGTCTGGCGCTGGTGATGGTGGTCGGCACCGCCCAGCTTCCCGGCAATCCGCTGCCCGACGGCTGGTCGGATCCCGAGGTGCGGGCGGCGGTCCCGTACGACGAGGTCGTCGGCAAGGCGGCGATTCCCGCGCTGGTCGCGGTGCTGGTGGCGTGCGGCCGGACGTGGTGGCGGCACGCGCGGGTGCGCCGCCGTGCCCATCGGGCGCTGGCGGGGCTGCGGGACACGGAGGTGGCCGTACTTCCCGACGCCGCCCCGTACGCGTACGCCCTGCCCGGGGGCCGGCGGGACCGGGTGGTGGTGACGACGGCCATGCTGGACTGTCTCGAACCGGCCGAGCGTCGGGCGCTGTTCGCCCATGAGCGGGCCCATCTGTCCGCGCGCCACCACCGCTTCCTGCTCACGGTGCGCCTGGCCGCCCAGGCCAACCCGTTCCTGCGGCCGTTGCGTACGGCGGTGTCGTACACGGCGGAGCGGTGGGCGGACGAGGACGCGGCCCGCACGGTCGGCAGCCGCCGTACGGTGGCCCGCGCGATCGGCAAGGCCGCGCTGGTGTCCCGGGGCACTCCGTCCGCCACCCTGGCCGGTCTGGCCGCGGCGGGGCCGGTGCCGCGCCGGGTGGCGGCGCTGCTCGGGCCCGCGCCCGCGGTGCGCACGTGGCCCTCGCTGTTCACGGCGGTGGGCGTGGCCGCGTGGGGAGCGGCCACGGGGGCGGTCGTGTCGGCGATGTCGTCCGCCAACTCCGCGGTGACGATGGTGCTCATCCTGCACGCGGCCACGCCGCTGTGAGCCGCACCCGATGAGCCACGGGCATGCGACGGGCCGGCACCGCGGGGGTGCCGGCCCGAACGCCGCTCCGGCCGGTCAGAGGTCGAACTCGTGGGGCGGCAGGTTCAGGGCGTAGCACGCCTCGCGGACCACGGCCTGCTCGTCCTTGTCGAAGTCGCCGTCGGCGCCGCCGATGACGATGCCGATCTGGATGACCGCCCGCGCCTCGGCGGGCTTCTTCTTCGCCTTGGCGATCTCCTGCATGACGCTCACCTTGCCGAACGCGAAGTCGGCGGTGAGCTTGTCGAGGTTGTCCTCGAAGCGGCGGCGCAGATCGTCGGCGGGGAAGTTCCGCAGCACCTCGTTGGTGGCGATGAGCTGGGCGACCCGCTGGCGCTCGGAGGGATCGACGCTGCCGTCGGCGGCGGCGACCAGGGCGCACATCGCCATACCGGCGTCCCGGAAGGCGCCGCTCGTCAGATCGTTCTTCTTCGCCATGAGCTGGGTCTGCATCGTGGATGCGGACTCCTTGAGGCGGTCCCAGAGGGCCATGAGAGCTCCGTACGTGTCGGGCGGGAGCCCGGACGGGTGGTCCGGGCCCCTCGTTTTCTACATTGATGTAGAAGTTATCAGCAGGGAGCGGAGAGATGCGATCGTCCGCGCCACTGCCGGTGCCCACGGAGGCAGCACCCGGGCCGTCATCAGCCCTCGTCCTCCTCGTCACCCTCGAAGAAGTCGCCGACCTCGTCCACCACTTCGGCCGCCACCATGCCGCCCACGACACCGACCGCGAGGCCGGCGGCGCCCGCGGCGACGGCCGTCCCCACGCCGGGACCGCCGCGGTGGTGGTCGCCGTGGCCGTGGGAGCCGTGGCCCGCGTGCGGGGCACCGTGGCCGTAGCCCCCGTGGGCGTACGCCCCGTGCTGCCCGTGGTGTCCGGATGCCGCCCGGTGCTCGACCAACTGGCGGACCCAGGCGTCGACTTCCGCGTTCCAGTCGCGTGCGTCGTGGTGCCCGACGGCGAAGCGGGTCACCGCGTCGTGGCCGCCGGAGAAGAGGCCGCCGCGCTTGTCCGCCTCCAGGACGACCTCGACGCCGCCCGGACCGGCCAGGAAGGTCACCTCGATCTCGTCGACCTGATGGGCGTACTGGGGCGCGGGGGTCAGCTCGATCTCCTGATAGAAGGGCAGTTGCTGTCCGGTGCCCGCGATGTGCCCGTACTCCAGGTCGGCGGACCTGAAGCCGAAGCCAAGCTGTCCGAACGCCTCGAGAATCGCCTCCTGGACGGGCAGCGGGGCAATGCTCAGCTGATCCAGGTCGCCCTTGTCCTTGGCGCCGGCCACCGCCAGTTCGGTGCGCACGCCGAGGACGATGCCGAGGTGCTGGCCGTACAGCTCGGTGATCGGCGTCTCCCACGGCAGGGTCACCGTGAAGGGGACGCTGTGCCTCAGGCCCGCGGCGAGCCGGAAGCCGCCGCCGACGGTGAACCGCTCGAAGGTGACGACGCCCTCACTCTCCCCCTCGCCGTGCTCGGCCTCGACCCGGGCCACCAGCTCCAGGGTGATGTGCTCGATGTCGAAGTCGGCCTCGCCGCCCTCGAGATGGACCTGCCCGGTCAGCGCGCCACCGGGGCAGGGCGCTCCCGGATCGAGGACCGTGTCGACCGTGGGACCGCCCACGCCGAGTGAGCCGAGCAGTCGTTTGAACACCATGGTGGCGTCCACTCCTTTTGCGTACGTGTGTTTCCTGTGGGTGCGGTGCCGGGCGGCCGGGAAGCCGCCGGTGCACCGCGGCACCGCCGGGCGCGCCACCCGGCCGGAGCGGCCGACGTCGGCGCCTGGGTTCTTCTACAGACGGGTAGAAGAATAGGGCGCCCCGGGGCCGACACCGCGCCGTCGGAAGCGGCTCGCCGGAAACGGCCGAAAACAGGCTCTGCCCGGCCGGGCGGGTCGGCCACGCGGGACGTGTGACGCACCGTCAGGTGGCTCATAGGTCGAGGATGACGTCCCGCGCGGGCCGTGAGCAGCAGATGAGGGCCGAGCTCGGCGGGGGCTGCTCCACCGGTTCCGTGGTGTAGTCGACCGCACCGGACATCAGCGCCGTTTCGCAGGTGCGGCACACTCCCGTGCGGCAGGACCACCTGGTCGGCACGTCGCAGGCCTCGGCCAGTTCCAGCAGGCTGTCGTGGTCGCCGTCCCATGTCGCGCTCACCTGGCTGCGGGCGAACTCGACCCGGGGACCCGGGCCCGAGGACGGCAGGGAGTGCGGGCTCGGACGCCTCCTTTCCGCGATTCCGGGTGTGGAGCCGGGGCCGGCCCCGAAAATCTCCGTGTGGATGTGGCGCGGATCGGTGCCCTGGTGCCGGAGGGCTTCCGTGACGTCCCGCATGAAGGGGTCCGGTCCGCACACGTAGGCCTCTGCGTCGCCGGGGAGGCCGAGACGCGCGACGGTGTCGGCGGTCAGCCGGCCGGCCGTGGTCCCGGCGGCGAGGCGGGCGGCCGGCTCTGGCCGGCTGTAGAACACGCGGAGCCGGGCGCCGGGCAGCCGTGCCAGCAGCCGGCGGACCTCGCCGGCGAAGGCGTGGGTGCGCTCGTTCCGCGTCGCGTGCAGCCACCAGACCTGGTGCCGCGGCGCATCGGTGTCCTCGGCGAGGGCGTGCAGCATGGCGAGGAGCGGCGTGACGCCCACCCCGGCGGAGACGAACACCACGGGGAGGGTGTCCTCCCGGAGATCCTGGAGGACGAACGCGCCGCGGGGCGCCGCTGCCTGGAGGTCGTCGCCGGTCCGGACGCCGGTGTGCAGCCAGGTGCTGGCCCGCCCGTGCTCCTCCCGTTTCACGCTGATCCGGTAGCCCGGGGCGCCGGGCCGCCCGGACAGGGAGTAGGAACGCACCGTGCCCGGTGCCTCTCCGGCCCGCAGCGTGAGGTACTGGCCCGGTCGGGCCGCGGGCAGCGGCGTCCCGTCGGGATCGGTGAGCCAGAGGGACCGGACGTACGGCGTCTCGTCGACGACGCGCTGGACGCGAAGCGACCGGAAGCCGTCCCACGCGGGCGGGGTGACCGATGCGGGGCTGAGGCCCGCGTTGCCCGGCCGGGCGCCGTCACCGCGCGCCTGGTCGAGGAGCGCGCGGAACGACGCCTGCCAGCCGGGGCTGAGGGCGTTCACCCGCAGGGCTCTTTCGAGGCGGTCGGCCGGGTGGGGCGGACGATAGAGCAGGGCGTCGATCTCCGCGACGGTCATGCGTTCCGGCCCGTCGGCGACCTTGACGATCTCCTGGCCCGCCTCCACCTCACCTTCGTCGATCACGCGCAGGTAGAAGCCGGGGCGCCCGTGCGAGACCAGGAGGGCGGGCAGGCGGGGCTCCCCCATGCGCAGCCCCACGCGGTAGCAGGTCACCCTCGGCTGGGTCACCTCGAAGACCGCCGTCCCGATCCGGTAGCGGTCCCCCACGCACACCTCGTCGTCGGGGAGTCCTTCGACGGTGAAGTTCTCGCCGAAGTTGCCGTGCACGAGGTCGTCCCGGCCGAGGTGTGCGGCCCAGTGCCGGTAGGAGTCGGCCTGGTAGACCAGCACGGCCCGCATCTCGCCGCCGTGGCCGCGCAGGTCGCCCTGCCCGTCGCCGTCGATGTTGAGGCGCCGGACGCGCCGGGGGCCGGAGACCGGGCTCTTGTAGACCCCGGTGTGCACCGTCTCGCCCCGCCAGGGCACGTCCCGGGGCAGACCGACGTTCACCGACAGCAGCCGCGCCATCACCGCACCTCTCCGCAGTGCTCGCTACTGAAAACCCTAGGCGGTTCCGCCCGGGTCGACGAGGCGACCGCCCGGTGCCGCCTCGTTTGAAGGGGCGACCGGCCGTCGCCCCCCTGTTGACGGGAAGGACCGCCCTGTCGAGGCGGTGCCCGGGCCCGGTTGCCCGGGAGGGGCGGCAGGATCGGGCAAGAGGCCGGGAGGATCGTTGTTTCCGCCGGACCGGCGACGCGATTGCCTTGAGGTGTCACATTCCGCACGGGGCCTTCGGGCTCCGGGGCACACCCAGGGAGCACGCCATGAAGGTAGCCGTCGTCACGGGCGCCAGTTCCGGCATCGGCCGGAGCGCCGCCGTACACATCGCCGGGCGGGGGTCCGGCGTCGTCCTGACCTACAGCGCCAACGAGCAGGGCGCCAAGGAGACCGTCCGGGAGATCGAGCAGGCGGGCGGCACCGCGGTGGCGCTGCGTCTGGACGTCGCCGACACGGCGGGCTTCCCCGCGTTCCGGGACGCCGTGGCCGACGTCCTGCGGGAGACCTTCCGGCGGGACGCGTTCGACCAGTTGGTCAACAACGCGGGCTTCGCGGGCATGGCGATGATCGAGGAGACCACCGAGCAGGCGTTCGACCGACTCACCGACGGCCTGTTCAAGGGCCCGTTCTTCCTCACCCAGACCCTGCTGCCGCTGCTGGCCGACGGCGGTGCCGTCGTCAACGTGACCAGCAACTCCGCCCTCCCCCACGTGACCGCGCCGGGCTACTCGGTCTACGCGTCCCTCAAGGGCGCCGTGGTGGTCCTCACCCGGTACATGGCGAAGGAGTTCAGCTCACGCGGCATCCGCGTCAACTCCGTCGCCCCCGGCGCCACCCGCACCCGTTTCGGCGACGACGCCTTCGCCCGGAACCCGGAGATCGCCGACGAGATGGCGAAGTCGTTCGCGCTCGGGCGGATCGGCGAGCCCGACGACATCGGCAGGGTCGTCGCGATGCTGGTCTCGGAGGACGGGCGCTGGATCACCGGCCAGAACATCGAGGTCTCCGGCGGCCACAACCTCTGACCGCCGCACCCGCCCCGGGGAGCGGAGACGCGGGCGGTCATACTCGTACCCCACCGGCCCACCGACGTGTACGAGGAGCGCAAGCAGTGACGAGGGACAGCCGCCCAGTACCGCCCACTTCCGGAAGCGAACGCGAGATGCTGCGCGCCTACCTCGACCACCACCGGGCGACTCTCGCCATGAAGTGCGAGGGACTCACCGACGAGGAGCTGCGGCAGCGGTCGATGCCGCCGTCCACGCTGTCGCTGCTCGGTCTCGTGCGGCACATGGCGGAGGTGGAGCGGGCCTGGTTCCGCCGGGTCTTCCAGGACAACGACGCGCCCATGGTGTGGTCGGACACGGTCGACTTCCAGGCCGCGTACGACGCCGACGCCTCGACCCGGGAGGAGGCGTTCACGGCGTGGGAGGCGGAGGTGGAGAACTCCCGCCGGGTGGAGCGGGGGGCGCCCTCCCTGGACGAGACCGGACATCAGCCGCGGTGGGGCGAGGACGTGTCGCTGCGCAGGGTGATGCTGCACGTCCTGCTGGAGTACGGCCGCCACAACGGTCACGCCGACTTCCTGCGCGAGGGCGTCGACGGGACCGTGGGCGCCTGACTCCTTCCGGTCGGCCGAACGGCCGCCGCGGGCCCTGGGCCGGCGGGTCGGCCGACCGGCGGGCCGGTGGTCGTGTCAGCCGGCGTCCGGAGCCTCCTCGGCCTCCCGCCTGGAGCGGCGCGCGGCGCTGATCGCGGCGAGCACCGTGCCGACCGCCACGATCGCCAGACCGCGCAGCCACACCGCGGCATCGAGCTGCGTGGCGAGCACGACGCAGGAGGCGATGCCCAGGACCGGCAGCACCACCGGGGTCCGGAAGTGGTCGGTCTCCCCCGGGTCGCGGCGCAGCACCAGCACCGCGGTGTTGACCATGAGGAAGACGATGAGCAGCAGCAGGACCAGGGTGGACGCGAGGGTGGCGACGCTGCCGGTGAGGGCGAGGAGCATCGCCAGGAGGGTGGTGACCGCGATGGCGGCCCACGGCGTGCGGCGGCCCGGCAGCACCTTGGTCAGCGCTCCGGGCAGCAGCCCGTCCTTGGCCATGCCGTAGGCCAGGCGGGAGGACATGATGCCGGTGAGCAGCGCGCCGTTGGCGACGGCGACGAGCGCGATGGCGCTGAACAGGCGGGTCGGTACGCCGCCCGCCTCCCGCACGACCTCCAGCAGAGGCCCGCTGGAGGCGGCCAGCCGGTCGGTCGGTACGGCCGCGGACGCGGCCAGGCCGACCAGCACGTACACGGCTCCGGCCGTGGCCAGCGCGCCGAACAGGGCGCGCGGGTAGGAGCGCCGGGGGTCGCGGGTCTCCTCGGCGACGTTCACCGAGGTCTCGAAGCCGACGAAGGAGTAGTACGCCAGCACGGAGCCGCTCAGTACGGCGGCCGCCGCGCCCTTCTCCGGCGTGCCGAGCTGGGTGAGCCGGCCCGGGTCGCCGTCGCCGCGCAGCAGCAGCCAGGCACCGAGGACGACGATGACGACCAGTCCGCCCACCTCGACGACGGTGGCGACGACGTTGGCGCGGGTCGACTCCTTGATGCCGCGCGCGTTGACCAGCGCGAGCAGGCCGAGGAAGACGACGGCGACGAGCGCCACGGGCAAGGACACGAAGGCCGACAGGTAGTCGCCGCCGAAGCCGCGCGCGAGGGCCGCGACGGAGACGATGCCGGCGGCCAGCATGCAGAACCCCGCCACGAAACCGGCGAACGGCCCGAAGGCGCGGGTCGCGTAGTGGGAGGCGCCGCCCGCCCGGGGATACTTCGTCGCCAGCTCGGCGTAGGAGGCTGCGGTGAGCATCGCGAGCAGCAGCGCGACGACCAGCGGCACCCACACCGCTCCCCCGGAGTCGGCCGCGACCTGCCCGACCAGGACGTACACACCGGCGCCCAGCACGTCACCCAGGATGAAGAAGTACAGCAGCGGGGTCGTCAGGGCGCGCTTGAGGGCCGTCGGCTCCTGTGCCGTTCCCTGTGCGTGCGTGTGCGTCCCTGCCTGGTCACCGACTCGTCTTGCCATAACGCCACGTATTTCCCGTCCCGGCGATTGCACGCTCGTCGACCCGCCGGGGCGGGGATGGGCCGCGTCACACCGCTCGTCCGGCCGGGCGAGACCGTGTCAGGCCGCCTGCGGTCGCACGGGGACCGAGGAGACCTCAACTGGTACGCCGCGGGAAGCGGTCTCCACCGGTCCGGTGGGGGCAGAGGACCGGGGGTAGTCCAGTTCGGCCCAGACGACCTTGCCGTCCGGGGCCGGTCGCGATCCCCACCTGCGGGACAGCTTGGCGACGAGGAACAGGCCGCGGCCTCCCTCGTCCGTGACGTGCGCGCGACGCGGGTGCGGGGTGAGCGTGCTGCCGCCGTCGGAAACCTCGACGGTCAGCACCTGGTCACGCAGGAGCCGCAGTCCGACCGGTCCCGGCCCGTCCCCGTGGCGGAGGGCGTTGGTGACCAGTTCACTGACGAGCAGTTCCGTGGCGTCGGCCAGGCCGTCCAGGCCCCACTCCCCCAGCTGGCGTGCCGCGAGACCGCGGGCGGTACGGACGGCCCGCGGGTCGCCGTCCAGGGTCCAGGAAGCCTCCCGGCACGGCCCGAGGGCGCGGGTACGGGCGAGGAGGAGGGTGACGTCGTCGCAGGGGTCCCGGTCCGCCAGGGGCCGGGTCGCCGCGTCGCACAAGTCCTCCAGGGAGCTGCCGGGCCGGGCGAGGGCGCCGGCCAGGCGGTCCATGCCCGCGTCGAGGTCGTGCGCGCGGGTCTCGATCAGGCCGTCGGTGTACAGCGCGAGGACGCTGCCCTCGGGCAGGTCCACCTCGACGGCCTCGAAGGGGTCGCCGAGGCCGACACCGAGGGGTGCTCCGGTGGGGAGGTCGAGGTAGTCGACGTGCCCCTGGGGGTCGACGACCGCGGGCGGAGGGTGTCCGGCGGAGGCGAGGGTGCACCGGAGGGTGGCGGGGTCGTAGACGGCGTACAGGCAGGTGGCGCCGGCCACCGCGGGCACTTGTTCCGGCAGGTCGCAGTCCTCCTCGCCCAGCCGCTGCACCGTGTCGTCGAGGTGGGCCAAGAGTTCGTCGGGGGGCAGTTCCAGGCCGGCGAGGGTGCGGACGGCGGTGCGGAGGCGGCCCATGGTGGCGGCGGCGTGCAGGCCGTGCCCGACCACGTCGCCGACGACGAGCGCCACCCGCGCACCGGACAGCGGGATCACGTCGAACCAGTCGCCGCCGACGGAGTGGTCCACGTCCGCGGGCAGGTAGCGCGACGCCACGTCGACGGCCGTGCCGCCGGTCGGGCGTTTGGGGAGCAGGGTGCGCTGCAGGGCGAGGGCGGCGTTGTGCTTGCGCGTGTACTGGCGGGCGTTGTCCAGGGACTGCGCCGCGCGGCCGACGAGTTCCTCGGCGAGCAGCAGGTCGGTCTCGTCGAACGGCTCGGACTCGCGCGTGCGCACGAACAGGGCCACGCCGAGCAGGGCGCGCCGGGCGCGGATGGGTACGGCCATGATCGAGTGCATGCCGTGCCCGCGGACCCTGCGGGCCAGCGCGGGCACCTCGTCGACCCACGGGCTCGACGCGCTGTCGCGGACCTGTTCGAGCTGCGGGCGCCCGGCGCGCAGCACGCCGGCCAGCGGTGAGACCGGCGGTACCCGCACCAGCTCGCCGCGCATCCACGGTGACTCCGGCACCCCCCGGTGGATCGAGGCGAGGCCCGCGCGGCGCAGGCCGGGGAGGGTGCGGCCGGCCGCGCCGACGGGGACCGGCGGTCCCTGACCGAAGGACAGCGACTGCTCCAGGTCGACGGCGACGTAGTCGGCGAGCAACGGAACGGCGACGTCGGCGAGTTCCTGGCTGGCCTGCATCACGTCGAGGGTGCTGCCCAGCCGTGCGCTGATCCGCCCGAGGACGGCGAGGCGCTCCCGCGTCCGCCGGTGCCGTTCGACGTCCGTGCTGAGGACGCACACGCCGAGCGCCCGCCCGTCGGCGCCCTGCAGGCACTGGAACGACACGGCGAAGAGATGTTCCCGGCCGGAGCCCGTCGGCAGCCAGGTGCGGTACTCGTGGACCTTGGTCGTGTCGCTGTGCAGCGCCTGCCGCATCACGGCTTCGAGCACGTCGGCCTCGGGTCCCGGCCGCACCTCGCCGACCCGGCGCCCGAGCCGCCGGCCTGCGGGGATGCCGTCGTGGTCCTCCACCGTGTCGTTCGCCCAGAGGCAGCGGAGTTCCGGGTCCCGGACGACGACGCCGACGGGATCCCCGGCGGGGCGGGCCTGCCCCACGGCCGCGCCCCTCGGGCCGTCGGGCAGCGTGGTGGTGTCGGCCAGGGACACCAGCCGGCGCACCGCTCCCCGCAGCCCGCGCACCGGGGAGAGGCGCAGGGTGACGTCGAGGAGACGGCCGTCGAGGTGGCGCGCCCCCGCCGTGCCCGGCCGGCTGTCGTCCGTCCCGCACACGTCCGCGTCGCCGGGAATGTCCCGCCCGCTCGCGAGGCCGGGAAAGACCAGGTCGGCGGCCCGGCCCACGACGTCACCCGGGGCGAGACCGGTGAGTCGGCGGGCCTCCTGGGTCCATCCGATCACCGTCCCGTCGTCGTCGAGCAGGGCCAGCGCGGTGTCGGAGATGTCGGCACTGCTCATCGGCTTGTCCAGAGTCACCATGGTTGGTCCGGATTCGGTAGTGGAAGGTTGGTGTCCGCCCCTTTACGCAGGGATGACCGTCCGGACGGCCGCCGTGTGACAGGGCGGGGACCTGCGGGCGGCGGGCGTGCCGGTGGCGGGGGCAGGCTCCGCCGTTCGGGAGATCGGGAGTACTCATCGCGGCGGAACTGGGCATTCGGTAGTCGCCGAATCCGCTCAGATGTAAGGAGTGCAGTCCCATGCCCGAGACATCGGACGTCGTCGAGCTGATCCTTCGAGACCACCGGCGCATGGAGGACCTGTTCCGCCTGATGCGCAGCGTCGAGGACGACCGGGGCGCCGCGCTGCGTGAGTTCTCGGATCTGCTGATCGCACACGCGCTGGCCGAGGAGTCCAAGGTGTACCCCGCGCTCAAGCGGTACAAGAACATCGACGACGACGAGGTCGAGCACGGCGAGGACGAGCACGACGAGGGCAACAAGGCGCTGCTGGAGCTGCTCCAGGTGGAGGAGATCGGCGGCGACGAGTGGGACGAGAAGCTCGAGGAGCTCGTCGAGGCCGTCACGCACCACGCCGACGAGGAGGAGCGCACGATCCTCAACGGCGCCCGGGAGAACGTGCCGATGGAGCGGCGTGAGGAGCTGGGCGTGGCGTTCTGGGAGGAGCGGGAGCGCCGGCTGAAGGCCGGCTGCGGCTCCGTCGACAACGTCCGCAAGATCGTCGGGTCCTGACCCGCGGCCTGCCCCACGGCGCACGAAAAGGCCGGCCCTCCCGGGAGCGGGGGGCCGGCCTTTCGGTGTGTGGCAGTCCGCCGGCTCAGTGGCCGGCGGCCGGGTCCTCCGGACGGATGCGGCCGTGCCAGCCGCCGGAGCTGCCCCCGTCCTCGACGTAGTCCTTGAAGCGGTGCAGATCCCCCTTGACCCGCCGGTCGATCAGCCCGATGGCGTCCGCGCCCTTCTCCGCCATGCCGGTGGGCTCGACGTCCATGGTGAGTTCCACCCGGGTGCGGGTGTCGTCCAGCGGCTCGAAGCGGACCGAGCCGCGCTGCTGCGTCTCGCCCCCGATGGTCCGCCAGGTGACCCGGTCGTCGACGAGCTGGTCCACGATCTCCGTGTCGAACTCGCGCTTCACCCCACCGATCTTCGTGGTCCAGTGGTTGTGGCGGTCGTCGAGCTGCGTGACCTCCTCGACGCCCTCCATGAAGCGCGGGAAGTCCTCGAACTGCGTCCACTGGTCGTAGGCCCGGCGGACGGGGACGTTGACGTCGACCGTCTCCTTGACCGTGCTCATGGGTCCCTCCTGGATTCTCTGTGCGAAGGGCCGGCGTGCCGGGCACGTCGGCCTCCTGTTCGGATCGTCCGGGACGGCGGGTACCCGGCAGACGCGACCTGAAAGATCCCCGATCGCGGCCGGTTTCCGGATGCGCGTCAACACCCCTGCCTTAGTGCCGTTTCACCCCTTGGGGAGGGTGTCCAGGACCTCGGCGGCCAGCCGTTGCGCGTCGTCGACCGCCGCCGAGAGACGGTCCGGGGCCGTGTCGAGCGTGCCGAACAGGCCGTGGGCGCGGGGCGAGAAGCCGGCCGGGGCGGCGGGAAGCCCGCCCGCCGCGCGGACGGCGTCCTTCTCGTTGAGCACCCAGGTTCCGGCCGCGGCGTGCAGGGCGTGGACGAGGAGTCCGACCGCGCGGTGGAGGCAACCCGCGACATGGAAGGCGTCGCCCCGGGGCACGCCCTTGCGGGCGGCGGTCAGGATGAACGGCACCTCCCAGCGCGCCTGACCGATCAGCGCGTCACGCAGCGGCCGGGGGTACGAGGAGCGGATCCGGGCGCGCAGGGCGGTCAGTTCGCCGGTGGGGTCGGTGAGGACTCGGCCGAGGGCCACCTCACCGGCGTACGTGTGGGAGGAGAAGCCGAACGGGTGGCCGGCCTGGACACCCACCTCGACGTGTCCGGCGCCGCACTGCTGCCAGACCCGGTGCACGCGGTCCAGGTCACGGTAGATCCAGTCGACGGGTGTGCCGTCGACGGTCAGCCAGCCGCCGCCGTCCACCCACGGCCCCCAGCCGCCCGGATCGGTCATCTCCACCGGGGCCCCGGTGAGCTCGGCGGCCAGCCGGCGCAGCGCCGTCGTGTCCAGCGGAGGGCGGTAGTAGAGGCCGAGGTCGACGTCCGAGTCGGGGCGGTGCGTGCCACGGGCGCGGCTGCCGCCGAGGGCGACCGCGACGACGCCGTCCACGGCTTGCAACCGGTGCGCGATGCGGGAGATCTGGTCCATCGGCACGAGTGTGCCGAACGGGAAGCCCCGTGGCGACCACGTTCCCGCGCGACGTGAGAGCGGGACGTGAGGCCGAGGATCGCACAGGGGCACGGTGACCGTCGGTCAGTTCTGCCACAGTGCGGCGACCGTGGCCGCCACCCTTGCTGCCTGGGCGTGGCCCGCGCGGGCGGCGTCCGGTTGGCGTGCGGCGTCCGCCATGTCGCGGCCCATGGTCCGGCGGGCGGCGTGGTCCGGGGTCAGCAGTGCGACGCGCGCCCCCTGTTCCGTCAGGTGCGCGGCCTGCTCGGGGCGCTCGGGTGGGGGCTCACCGCACGGGGGATCGGTACGATCGCGAGCACCCTCCGACTGCCGTGCGCGAGCCGGAGGTTGGCGGTCGAGCGGCTGCCGCCGTCCATCCAGCGGCGGCCCGCGACAGTGACCGGGGGTCAGACGACGGGGACGGCGCAACTCGCCGCGACCGCTTCGAGGAGCGTGACCCCGGTCGGCGGGCAGTTCCTCCCTGCCGGGCACGTACGGCACGTAGTCGCCCGCGGCTTCCGAGACGTGCACGGGCAGGTCGTGCGACTGGCCGGCGATCAGCTGGGCCGTCTGTTCCGCGCGCGCGAGCGGGCCGTGGTGCACGGCGGCCAGGGGGACGTCTCGGAGGCGCCGGCCGAGCAGCGTTGCCTGGCGGCGACCACGCTCCGTCAGCCCGCTGCCGTCCGGCAGGGCCTCGCCGTGCCGGACCAGGTGGAGGTGCCGGGCGGCCGTGCCGGCCGTCATGTCACTGTCCCCCGTGGCGCGTCGGCGCTCCTGCACCTCAAGGGACGTGGTCGGGGGCGGGGGCGGTTCCGTCGCCGGGCGGTCCGTCGCCGTACATGGTCCAGGGGGGCTGCTTCAGGCCCGTCTCCAGCCGGTAGTGCACGGTGACGTCGCGGTAGTCCACACCGGGTTCGACCGTCTCCGGCAGGTGGGTACGCACGCTGCGGCTGACCGACTCACGCGCACCGGAGCCCGGGAAGCGTACGGCCGTTCGGGGGGCGTCCTCGAAGCGGAGACGGTCGGAACGGACCGTCGCCCGGAAGGTGATGTCGGGGGCGGTGCGCGCCCTGCGCCCACTCCCCTGCTTCCGCTCCCGCGCGTCGGCCGTTCAGGGCGGCTCTTCGGACTCCTCGACCGCGCGGCGGCGGGCGGGCCTCCGCGGCAGCTTGCCGTCCTCGCCGCGCACCCTGCGTTTACGGGTGCCGCTCTCCGCCGTGGTCCGCTTCTTCGCGGCCGACCTGGTCGCCCTGCGTGGGGGCGCTTCGGCGGCCTCCTGGCCCGCCGCACCCTGGACGGCCTGCCCCGCTTCGGCGCCGGCGTCCCCGACCGTGCGTCCGACCTCGCCCCCCGCTTCCCGCACGGCCTGCCCGGCGCCCCGACCGGCGTCCCGCGCGACCGCGCCGACGTCATCTCCGGCGCCCTCGACCACTTCCCCGACCCCCTGTCCGACGTCCTCGACGGCCTCCCCGGCGCCCTGTCCGACGTCCCGTACAGCACCGCCGGCACCCTGCCCGACCTCCTCCACGGCACCTCCGGCACCCTGGCCGACGTCCCGCACGGCACTGCCGGCACCCTGCCCGACCTCCTCCACGGCACCTCCCGCGCCGCGTCCCACGTCCCGCACCGCGCCGCCGGCACCCCGGCCGACCTCCTCCACGGCACCTCCCGCGCCGCGTCCCACGTCCCGCACCGCGCCGCCGGCACCCCGGCCGACGTCCTGGACGGCCTGCCCGGCGCCCTCCCCCACCGCCCCGACGGCTTCACGCGCCCCACCGCCGACGTCCCGCACGGCGGAGCCCACCCCGCGAGTCAGGTCGCGCAGCAGTTCTGGGTTGCGGTCCAGCGTGGTCAGCACGCGGTTGATGATCAGGGCGACGTTGTCGAGACGTACCTTCAGCTGGGCCTGGGCCTCCACCCCGGAGATTCCCAGATGCACCCGGCCGAGGGACACGTCCGCGCCGACGTTCAGCCGCAGCAGGTCGAGCACCTCGGCCTGCAGGGACACATGAGCGCGCAGGTCCTCGACGTCCAGGTCGATCTGGTCGACCTTGAGCAGCGGCACGTCCAGGTAGACGTCCGTGTCCGTCCGGTCGCCGGCCACGGGGGCGGCGGGTCGGTCCTCCACGTCGTCGGCGTCGGGCTCGACGTCGTAGGCGTCCGGTTCCGCGTCGTACACGTCCGGTTCCGCGTCGTACGCGTCCGGCTCCACGTCGGGTTCGTCCGTGTCGTACGGCTCTCCCTCCTCGATCGCCGCCGCGTCGTTCTCGGCGCTGTCGCCCATCACCGCACCTCCCGGTCGCCGGCCCCCTGGTTCCATCTTGCGGCGGGCGGCGGATCGGTGCGCGGGCAGAACGGCGTCGGCGGTCTCCCGCCCGTGCACCGGCTCGCCCCGACGGTCCACGGCCCCCGGGACGGCGGCTTCGTCCCGATGCCCGTCGCCACCGCGCGGCAGACCGGTGTGTCGGCCTACGTCGGCGACGGCGCCAACCGCCGGCCCGCCGTGCACCGGCTCGACGCGGCGGGCCTGTTCCGCCCTGGAAAAGGCACCGGCCGGCAGCGTCCTGCACGGGGCGGCCGAGACCGGCGTCACCATGAAGAGCATCGCGGAGACGATCGGCCGGGGCCTGGGCCTGCCCACGGTGTCGCTGACGCCCGCCGAGGCGGCCAGCACATCGTGAGCCCCTTCATGGCCGGCGTGTACGCATTCGACGGCCCCGTCACCAGCGCGCTCACGCGGGATCTGCTCGGCTGGTCCCCCGGCCATCCGACCCTGCTGGAGGACCTGGAGCACGGCCCCTACCTGACCGCGCCGGCCTCCTGACCGCGGTCCCGCGCGTGGGCGCCCGCGCTCCTCGGACCCGGGCTCCCGCGCCGTCCGGCCGCCGCTCCGGTCACCCGGGGACGGGGGCCGGCGCCGGGCGGCGGGCGGGCTCCAGGCGGACGACGACGCTCTTGGACGTGGGCTGGTTGCTGTTGTCGGCGACGCTGTCGAGCGGGACCAGGACGTTGGTCTCCGGGTAGTAGGCCGCCGCCGTACCGGCCTTGGTCGGGTACGAGACGATCGTGAAGTCGTCGGCGCGCCGCTCCGTGCCGTCCGTCCACACGCCCACCAGGTCGACGTGGTCCCCGTCGGCGAGCCCCAGCGCGGTGAGATCGGCGGGGCTGACGAGGACGACCCGCCTGCTGCCGTGGATGCCCCGGTAGCGGTCGTTGTCCGTGTACGGCACGGTGTTCCACTGGTCGTGCGAGCGCAGGGTCTGCAGCAGCAGGTGCCCCTCGGGGACGTGTGGCATCTCGTAGGTGTTGCGGGTGAACCGGGCCTTGCCGACCTGGGTGTGGAACACCCCCTCGTTCACCGCGTTGGGCAGCCGGATCCCACCGGGGCGCACCACGCGCCGGTTGAAGTCGTGCAGCCCCGGCACGATGCGCGAGATGCGGTCCCGGATCTCGCCGTAGTCCGACTCGAACGTGGGCCACGGGATGTCGGGGCCCTTGCCAGCGAGGGTGCGGCGGGCCAGGCGGCAGAGGATGGCGACCTCGCTGAGCAGCAGCGGGGAAGCCGGCTGCAGGCGTCCGCGCGAGGTGTGCACCTCGCTCATCGAGTTCTCCACCGTGACGAACTGCTCGCCGCCGGACTGAACGTCCCGTTCGGTGCGGCCGAGGGTGGGCAGGATCAGCGCGGTGTCGCCGCAGACGGTGTGCGTGCGGTTGAGCTTGGTGGAGATGTGGGCGGTCATCCGGCAGGCGCGCACGGCCTCCTCGGTGACCGTGCTGTCGGGTGCGGCGCGCACGAAGTTGCCGGCCAGGGAGAGGAAGAACGTGACGCGGCCCTCGCGCATCGCTCGGATCGCCTTCACCGAGTCCATGCCGTGGGCGCGCGGCGGGTCGAAGCCGAACTCCTCCCGCAGGGAGTCCAGGAAGGAGTCCGGCATCTGCTCCCAGATGCCCATCGTCCGGTCGCCCTGCACGTTGCTGTGCCCGCGCACCGGACACGCCCCGGCGCCCGCCCGGCCCAGATTGCCGCGCAGCAGCAGGAAGTTGACGAACTCGCGGATGGTGGGTACCGCGTGCTTGTGCTGGGTGATGCCCATCGCCCAGCAGACGATGACGCGTTCGGACCGCAGGACGTCGTCGCGGACCTCTTCGATCTCCTCGCGGGTCAGTCCGGTCGCCGTGAGGATGTCGTCCCAGTCGACGGAGCGGACGTGCCGGGCGAAGTCGGCGAACCCTTCGGTGTTCGTGTCGATATAGGCGTGGTCCAGCACCGTGCCGGGGCGGGCGTCCTCGGCCTCCAGGAGCAGCCGGTTCAGGCCCTGGAACAGCGCCAGGTCACCGCCGACGCGGATGTGCAGGAACCGGTCGGCGATCGCCGTGCCGTGGCCGATCAGCCCGCGCGCCGTCTGCGGGTTCTTGAAGCGCAGCAGTCCGGCCTCGGGCAGCGGGTTCACCGCGACGATGCGGGCACCGTTGCGCTTGGCCTGTTCCAGCGCGGACAGCTGGCGGGGGTGGTTCGAGCCGGGGTTCTGACCGACCACGAAGATCAGGTCGGCGTGGTGCATGTCCTCCAGGCTGACCGTGCCCTTGCCGGTGCCGAGCGTCTCGTGCAGGGCGTAGCCGCTGGACTCGTGGCACAGGTTGCTGCAGTCGGGCAGGTTGTTGGTGCCGAGGGCGCGGGCGAACAGCTGGAGCACGAAGGCGGCCTCGTTGCTGGCGCGGCCGGAGGTGTAGAAGACGGCCTCGTCGGGCGAGCCGAGAGAGGTGAGCTCTCCGGCGAGCAGTCCGAAGGCGTCGTGCCAGCTGATCGGCTCGTAGAAGTCGGAGCCGGGCCGCTTGACCATCGGCTCGGTGAGCCGTCCCTGGTCGTTGAGCCACTTGTCGGACCGTCCGGCGAGGTCGGACACCGAGTGCTCGCGGAAGAAGCCGCGGGTGATGCGCCGCGTGGTCGCCTCGTCGTTGATGTGCTTGGCGCCGTTCTCGCAGTACTCGTTGCGGTGCCGGTGCCCCGGCGCGGGGTCGGCCCAGGCGCAGCCGGGGCAGTCGATGCCGTCCACCTGGTTCATCGTCAGCAGCGTCTGCCCCGTGCGCAGCGGGGAGGTCTGCGCCAGGGAGTACTCCAGCGCGTGCATCACCGCCGGTGCTCCCGTCGCCCACGTCTTGGGCGGTGTCACGGTGAGCTGTTCCTGTTCCTGGGAACCGTCGTCGGACCGCTCGGACATCGGACTCTCCTTCACCGGACACGCGGACGTCCTCAGTCTCACGTCACCGGCCGGGGACGGCCACATGATCTTCCGCCGATGGGGTTCCGTGGCCGTCACCCGGCGGGCGGGGAACCGGGTTCGGGCCGGTCCGGCGGCGTCAGGCGAGGGAGTCGAGCGGATTGGCGGCCACCCGCCCGGCGAGGCCCGAACGCACCGCCCCGGCGGCGCTGCTCTCCGGTTTGCGGGCGGCCTGGGCCTCGAAGCAGACCAGGAACTCCACGGGGAGACCGAGTCGCGGATAGCGCTCCAGCACCTCGGCCCGGAACGCGGCCGGATAGGAGTCGGCCTCCCGGCCGACGATCTCGGTCGCCGTCGCGCGCGCCAGCAGGTGCCCCTCCGGGTCCGCCGACACCTCCACCTCCGGCCACATGTGCCGGACGATCACCTCCGCCAGACGGGTGCGGCGCGCGGCCGGCCAGCCGGCGCCGGCCGCGAAGACCGCGGCGACCTGGCCGCCGGCCTCCTCGAACGCGACCGTGTGGCTGTCGAACACCGGCACCAGGGCGATGTCGTGGAGCAGGGCGGCGACGTAGAGGAGTTCCGGGTCGAAGGGGATGCCGTCCGCCGTGCCGCGCGCCGCGGCCCACAGGTAGGACCGCTGCGCGTGGTGGAGCATCGCGGGTGAGTAGTGGGCGGCCGCCACCTCCAGGGCGGCGGCGGCCGTCGCGCCGTCCGGTACCGGCAGCGCGTCGAGCGTCGGACGGGTCACCGTGCGTCCGCCTCGGTGGGGCCTTCCTGCACCACGCGGACGATCGTCCTGCCGTGCCTGCCGCGGCCGGGCGCGAACGCCTCGGGAACCTCCTCCAGCGGCCGGACCTCGGCGACGGCGGGCTTCAGCCGGCCCTCCCGTACCCGCTGCACCAGGTCGGCGAGCCGGGCGCGGTCGGGTTCGACGACGAAGAAGACGGCCCTGCCGTCCGCGGGCCGGACCGTGGGCGGCGCGGCGATCGTGACGAGGGTGCCCCCGGCGCGCACGAGTGCCGCCGAGCGATCGAGGACGGTCCCGCCGATGACGTCGAGCACCAGGTCGACCTCTCCGACGGCCTCGAGCTGCTCGGACTCCAGGTCGAGGAAGACGTGGGCGCCCAGGCCGAGCGCGGTGTGCCGGTCGGCGGCCCGTCCGGTGGCGATCACCCGCGCGCCGGCCTCGCACGCCAGCTGCACCGCGACCGAACCCACGCTTCCGGCGGCGCCGTGGATCAGCACCGTCTGTCCGGCGGTGAGCCGCCCGTGGTCGAACAGGCCCTGCCACGCGCTCAGTCCGGAGATGGGCAGCGCGGCGGCGACGACGTGGTCGACGTCGGCGGGCAGCGGGGCCAGGTTGCGGGCCTCGACGGCGGTGTACTCGGCCAGGGATCCGTCACGGGCCCAGTCCGCCATGCCGAAGACGTGCTGGCCGACCGACAGTCCGGTGGTGCCGTAGCCCAGCTGCTCCACCACCCCCGACAGTTCGTGTCCGGGCACGCTGGGGGTACGCGCGCGGCCGGCGCGGTCGGCCCAGGTCGACGGCCAGTCGAGTTCCCCCCGGGTGAAGCCGGCGGCGTGCACCCTTACGACGACGTCGTTCTCGGCGGCGTGGGGGTAGGGCAGTTCGGTGAGCGTGAGTCCCTGGACACCCGCGTCGGGGTCGTGGACGGTGATGGCGCGCATGGAAGTCCTCGGAGGTTACGGGGTGGTCGGGGCACCAGCACCATCCCCTCGCGGGTCCGCGAGGGGACGTGCCGTGCCGTGCTCTCGACCGTATGCACCAGCCGATCCCTCCGTGTGGGCCACTTCGCGGGTGGGCCGTTGTGCCACTTGTCACCGGCCCGGGCATCCCGGGCTCCGGCCGGACGGCCCCCGGGAACACACCGGCTCCTGCGGTAGTTGTCGCGCGTATGACCACGACGACGTCACGGCCCGAAGTGCTGCGCTACACCGCCTTCTCCAGCGACCCCGCGGGCGGGAACCCCGCCGGTGTCGTGCTCGACGCCAGTGCCCTGGACGACGGGGACATGCTGGCCGTCGCCGCCGAAATCGGCTACTCGGAGTCCGCCTTCCTCACCGCGCCCCCGGAGGGTCTCGGCGGGGAGGAGGGACGGGCGTACACCGTCCGCTTCTTCAGCCCGAAGGCCGAGGTGCCGTTCTGCGGACACGCGACGGTCGCGGCGGCCCTCGCGCTCGCCGAGCGGCTGGGCCCCGGGCCGCTGGTCTTCGCGACACCGGCCGGCACCGTGCCGGTGGACGTGACGGAGGAGGGCGACACGCTGCGGGCCACGCTCACGAGCGTCGAACCGCACCTCGAGGACGTCACCGACGCCGATCTGGCGGAGGCGCTGGCCGCGCTGGACTGGCCCGCCACCGACCTCGACCCGGCGTTCCCGCCCCGCATCGCGTTCGCCGGCGCCCGCCATCTCGTCCTGGCGGCGGCCACCCGCGCCCGTCTGGCCGACCTGGCCTACGACTTCGAGCGCCTCGAAGCCCTGATGCACCGCCTCGACCTGACCACCGTGCAGCTGGTGTGGCGGGAGTCGCCCGGCCTGTTCCACGTCCGCGACCCCTTCCCCGTGGGCGGGGTCGTCGAGGATCCGGCCACCGGCGCCGCGGCCGCCGCGTTCGGCGGGTACGCCCGTGAGCTGGGCCTGGTCCCCGAGGACGCCGTGCTCACCCTGCGCCAGGGTGAGGACCTGGGCCGTCCCGGCGAACTCACGGTGACGCTGCGGGCCGGCGACCCGCGCGTGCGGGTCAGCGGCGCGGGAACCCGCATCGGCTGACGGCACGAGGCGGCCGGGGCGCCCCGCGCGGAGTGTGTGGTGGCGGGGTGCCGGACGCGGCGTGACACTGAGGTGGACTACCCCGAGCGACAGGTGGGGCCATGCCCGCAGCAGCCACGCAGTCCGTCGAAGAGGCGATCGAGGTCGCCGTTCCGGTGCACACCGCGTACAACCAGTGGACCCAGTACAAGACCTTCCCCCGCTTCATGCGCTGGGTGAAGGGCGTCGAGCAGCTCAGGCCGAACCTCACCCGGTGGGTGATCGGCGCCGGCTGGGTGAGCTACACGTACACGGCCGAGATCGTGGAGCAGCGGCCTGACGAGCTGATCGCGTGGCGGGGGCTCGGCCGCTGGGCCGGGCACCGGGGCGAAGTGGCGTTCCGCTCCGTGGGGACGGAACACACCGAGATCGTCGTGCGCATGGGGTCCCTGCCGCACCCCGCCAAGCGGCACCTGCTGCACCGGATCCCGGTGACGGCGCGCGTGGTGCGGGCCGAGCTGGGCCACTTCAAGTGGTTCATCGAAGGGCTGGGGCAGGAGAGCGGCGCCTGGCGCGGGGTCATCCGCAACGGGCAGGTGCAGCCTCTGGAGGCGGAGCCGCCGCGGAGCAGGGTGGCGGGCTGGCCCGTCGGCTGACCCACCGCCCGCGGCCCGTCCCGCTGTCGTCACGGCGGTAGCGGACATCCCGGAAAAAAGCCCGGAATCGGCTGAGCGGTTCCGGGCGGGCGGGGAACCCGGCGGTCGGAACCGACCCGAGGAGCGACCCGATGAGCACCCCGGACGACAAGGATTTGACCCATCCGCTGGAACAGGTGACCGGCGAGAAGGACGTCACTCCCGAGGAGGAGAAGCGCCAGGACCGGAAGGCGTCCGGCGACACCGACGCACAGGGCGCCGCCGGCTCCGGCGACGACACGTCCGGAGGCTGACCATGACCGTGAGCGCCGCCTCGATCTCCCTCCAGGACGCCGACGCGCTCGGCGGTGACGACAGCATCCTGATGCGCCAGCGCCGGGACCACGCACGGCTCGACGCGATGATCAGCCGCTGCCAGTCCGAGGACCTCCCGGCCGACGAACTGGACGCGCTCTGGCTCGACATCGTGCAGCTGGTGTTCAGCCACGCCTTCGCCGAGGAGACCGTGCTGTGGCCGCTGCTGCGGCGCGTGGCACCGGACGGGGAGGCGCTCACGCGTCAGGTCGAGGAGGAGCACCAGGAGATCAACGAGCTGATCGCGCGGATCGAGCGGTCCCCGGACGACCCCCGGCGCGCGGAGTGGCTCCAGCAGGCGTTCGCCCTCATCCGGCAGGACATCCGCGACGAGGAGGACGAGCTCCTGCCGCACCTGCGGGTGGCGTTCGACGACCGCAAGCTGCGACGCATCGGCGCCACGTGGGAGGCCGTGCGGGCGACCGCCCCGACCCGGCCGCACCCCGGTGTGCCGCGGCGCCCGCCCGGGAACGCCCTGCGCGGTGTGCCGCTGAGCGCCTTCGACCGGCTGCGCGACCTGGCGCCGGGCAGCGGTCCGACCGCCCGGCGCGCCTCCCTCGTGGCGGCCGGAGTGGTGGCGGCGGGTGGCGCCGTCGTCCTGGCGGTGCGGTTCGCCCGCCGTACGCGCGGCTGAGCAGACGTCGGCGGCGGCCGCGCGACAACGCGCCGGGCGCCGCCCTTCGTTCGCTGTGGTTCACTCCCGGCCCGGATTCACTCCGGGCCGGGAGTGAATCCGGGCCGGGATTCACTCCGGGCCGGGAGTCGGTTTCACTCCGGGGGTTCGGCGTCGCGTCCCTGGCGGGAGCCCGCGTAGGCCGCGTCGCGCAGGCGGTTGAGGCGTCCCGCCGGGTGCAGTCCGGGCAGGCTGTGCGCGTTGGGGTCGTAGGACAGCGTGGCGTCCGCGGGGGCGGCGTACACCGCGTCGAGGGTGAGCGAGGCGAACGGCCGCCAGGGTTCACCGGCGGCGGCCGCGCACAGCCGGAAGCGGACGGGGCGGCGGGCGAGTTCCCGCCACAGCGTCGGCTGCGGGGTGTGCGGCGGGCCGTGCACCGGGAAGGCGGCGAGGACGCGTTCGCATCCTCCGGTCCGGTAGGGCAGCAGGGTGGAGTACGCCCCGGTGAGGGCGTCGGGCCGGAGCAGCGGCAGATGCCGGCCGAGCCGGCCCGCGCCGCTGGACGTGAACAGCAGGTCGAGCGGCCGGCCGGGTCCGCCGGCGTCCTCGACGCGGACGGCCAGGCCCAGCGCGTCCGGCAGCCGCCGGGGTGTGCCCAGGGCGCGGGACCAGCGCACGGTCACCGGGTAGGAGGCGTGCCGGTCCAGCCACGGCACGCCCCAGACGGCGTCGCCGCGGCCGGACACGTGCAGGGTGCCGGAGCAGAGCACCCCGGTCGAGTGCACGGCGGGCGCGCCCCGCCACCGGGCCACCCGTTCGGCGGCCCGGTGGGCGGTCTCGTGCACGGTGCCCACGGGCGGTTCAGGCCCCGGGGCGGATGACCGCGCGGACACAGCCGTCGGTCTTGTGCTTGAACATGTCGTACGCCGTGGGGGCGTCGTCGAGGGACACCGAGTGGGTGGCCAGGTGGGCGGTGGAGATCTCACCGGCGGCGAGCCGGTCGAGCAGCATCGGAAGGTAGCGCTGCCCGTGCATCTGGGCGCCGCGCACGGTGAGCCCCTTGTTGATCACGGCGCCGAGCGGGAACTTGTCGACCGCGCCCGCGAAGACGCCCAGGATGAACACCGTTCCCGCCTTGCGGCAGGCGTGGATGGCCTGACGTACGGCGGTGGGGCGGTCCGTCTGCAGCCGGAGCTGCTGCTTGGCCTGGTCGTACAGGTGCATGGGGCCGTCGCTGTGGGCCTCCATGCCGACCGCCTCGATGCACACGTCGGGGCCCCGCCCTCCGGTGCGTTCGCGCAGTTCCGCGGCGACGTCGGTGGTGGTGTAGTCGATGGTCTCCGCGCCGACGTACCGCTCGGTCATCTCCAGCCGCTCGGGGATGCGGTCGATGGAGATGACGCGTTCCGCGCCGAGCAGGATCGCCGCCCGCGCCGCCATCTGTCCCACGGCGCCGCAGCCCCAGACGGCCACCACGTCGCCGGGCTTCACGCCGGCCAGGTCCGCTCCCATCCATCCGGTGGGCACGGAGTCCGACAGGAAGAGGGCGCTGGTGTCGTCGATGCCCTCGGGGACGGTGAAGGCACCGTAGTCGGCGAACGGGACCCGTACGTACTCGGCGTGGCTGCCGCGCAGGCCGCCCATGGCGTGCGAGTAGCCGAAGATGCCGGCGGTCTCGTAGCCGAACAGGGCCTGCCCGATGCCCGGGTTGGTGTTGCTGTTGTCGCACAGGGACCACAGGTCGTTGGCGCAGTACCAGCAGCGGCCGCAGCCGATGAACGAGCAGACGACGACCCGGTCGCCCACCTTGTGCTTGCGCACCGCGGACCCGGTCTCGACGACCTCGCCGACGAACTCGTGGCCGATGACGTCGCCGGCCCGCATCGCCGGGATGTACCCGCCGATGAGATGCAGGTCGGAACCGCAGGTGGTGCCCGCGATCAGCCGTACGACGATGTCCTGGTCGTTGCGCAGTTCCGGGTCGGGGACCTGCTCGACGGACAGCTTGTTGACGCCTTCCCAGCACAGGGCCTTCACAGCACTCCCTCCCCGCCGGACCGGCGGCTGAGCAGTCCGACGAGCCGGCCGCCCGGGGTGGGCCGCGTCGTCGGCGGTGTGTCGGGGAGCATGACCTCCCCGGTCTCCAGGACGGCCTTGGCCTCGCGCAGCGCGAGCCGCACCTCCTGGCGCGGGTCCTGCCCGGCGAGGCGGGCGGGCACGGAGGCAGACGTGGGAGGCGTCGGCTCCTTGAGGCGGGCGGCGAGTTCGGTGCCGCGGTCGCCGGGCGCAGGGCTCAGCCGTACGTCGACGCGGTCGGCGAGCCGTTCGAGGGCGTCCGGCAGCTTTCCGTCCTGCCGCACGTCCTCCATCGGACGGTTCACCGTCACCGTCAGCCAGCGGTCACCCGCCCGGTCGTCCCCGCCGCGTGCCGCCGCACCGGCCTTCCGGGCCGCCGCGACGCCGACGGCGGCGACGGGAACCATCCACAACGCCCTCTTCATGTACTGCCTCCTGCTCGGAAACGCCTCATCGTGGGCGCCGGGTTTCCGCGGCGGGTGAGGCGAAACGGCGCCGGGCCGACGTCGGCGGCGGTCACGGGGCGGGCCGGAGGCCCGGGGCACGCACGGCCGGGATCAGTGACCGGTCGCCCTGTCCACGAGGGCCCCGTACGTCAGTTGCAGCGCGTCCGCGCCCGCCAGCGCGGTCAGGGCCCCCATGGCGGTGCGGGTGGCGCGCGGCCACAGGAGCTGTCCCGCCGTGAGGCCGGAGGCGACCCAGACGCTCACGCAGAAGGGGCAGGTCACCAGTTCGCCGACCGTGGCCTTGCGGTCGTCGGACCGTGCCTCCTCGTGCAGTTCCGCGGGTCCCTGCGGGCCGACGAAGGTGGTGAAGGGGGCGCGCAGCGGGCTGGTCACCGACGCTTTGCTCAGCAGCCGGCTCAGCCGGAACGTGGCGACGGCGGTCAGTGCCACGTCCCACGGCACCGGCCGGTCCGGCAGCGGGCGGCCACGCCGCCGCACCACCAGGGCCCAGCCGGTGGTGTAGGCGGCGAACGCCGACATGGCGACGAGGTAGCCGCGGATCGGACGCTCGCCGTCCTCCGCGTACGTGTGCTCGACGCGGCGCAGCATCCCCTTCACCCGCGTCACGGCACCGCCCTCGGCCGTCCTGGTCACGACGTCCGTCCTCCGTCCGTCCCCGGCGTCGCCCCGGCCGTCGCCGTACCGTCCACGGTGTCCGGTACGCCGTCGCCGGGCAGGCGGATCTCGACGTGCCCGTCGGTCACGCGGGTGTCGAAGGCGGGCTGGGGCGCGGTGGCGGGGCCCTCGACGTTCCAGCCGTCGGAGAGCCGGAACACGCTGCCGTGCCAGGGGCAGCGGACGCAGCCGTCGGCGACGGTGCCCTCGGACAGCGGTCCGGCCAGGTGGCTGCACCGTTCGGCCAGCGCGTGCACCTCCCCGCCGGCCTCCCGCACCACCAGCACCGGCACGTCGTCCACGACGCGCCGTACGGGCTCGCCCACCGGGAACTCGTCCACGCCGCCGACGCGGTGCCAGCCGTCGCTGACGACGTGCGGCACCTCCTCGGCGTGGTTGACGCCCGCCGCCTGCCGGTACGCCAGGTGGCCGCCGAGGAGGCCGCCGACGCCGACCGCGGTCAGCCCGAGGAACCCGAGGGCGCGTCCCGCCGTGCCCCGGCCGGTCATGCGCAGGACGAGGGAGGCGCCGTAGAGCCCCACGGCCGTCGTGTTGGCCACGGCGTGCACCAGGCCCACCCGCTGCTGCTCGCGGCGGAGTTCCGCCCAGTCGACAAGGCCCGTCACGGCGGCGGGGGCGGCACCGGCCAGGCCGACGGCCACCAGGAGGTCCGCCTGCCGGGATCGGCCGGGTGTGAGGTCGAGAACGGCGGCCGACATCCAGCTGCCGATGGGCAGATGGATCGACATCGGGTGCACGGGGTGGCCGAGCCACGTGCCGTGGAGTACGTCCCGGACGCGTCCGAGCGGCAGCGCGCGGACGCGTGCGCCGAGCGCGTCGATCAGCTTGTCCCGGCCGGGATCGCGCTCCAGCGCGTCCAACAGCCACAGCATCCGGTTCTGACCCATGAGGGGGCGCCCAGGCTTCTTGCTCATGGGCGCTGAGTTTCCCCACGCGCGCCGCGCAAACAGCGGGATGAGTGCGGGCGGCCGCGGGCAGGTCAGCGGACCCGCAGGCGCACACGGGGCCAGGAGGTGTTGACGTAGCCCTTGGGGTTCCACAGAGCGGTCGGTGACGCGGGCATGCCCGCTCCGGTGGTGTCCCACGCCCGGGCCAGGACGTCCGCGTCACCGGACGGCAGGTCGAGGGTGAGGTGCCACTGCTGCCAGGCCCCCGGCCCCGCGGGCTCGTCGAGTGCCGCCCGGGACCAGGCGCGGCCGCCGTCCGTGGACACCTCGACCCGGGCGACGGTGCGCCCGGGGCCGGCGAGCGCGTAGCCGGTGACCTCGACCGGACCGCGGGGCACGAGGGCGCCGTCCTGCGGGGTCAGGACGGCGCAGTTGAGCGGGAACGGCCCGAGGGTGACTCCCTCGGCGCCGGCCTCGGCCGGGGGGAGGCGGTAGGCGGTGGTCTGGAACCAGCCGTCGGACGGGGTGGTGCGCGCGGTGACGCGGGTCAGCCATTTGACGCTGCGGGCGCCGATCCAGCCCGGCACGACCACGCGCAGGGGCGCGCCGTGGACGTCGGGCAGTGGCGCGCCGTTCATCGCCCAGGCCAGCAGCACGTCCGGCTCCGTCGCCCTCTCGCGCGGGACGGACACGTCGTACGGCTGGGGCGGGTCGGCGGACGGGGAGACGTCGGGGGCGTGGAAGGCGATATGGACCGCCTCCGGGGCGACGCCGACGTGGGCGAGGACGTCGGCGAGGCGCACGCCGTGGAACTGGGCCGTCGACGCGGCGCCCGGCCCCCAGGGTGTCTCGCCGGGGATGTCGCGGACGGTCATCAGGCCGGCGCGCCGGTTGCCCGCGCACTGCAGGGTGACCGTCGCCCCGGTTTCCTCGAAACGGTCCCGCAGCTCGTCCAGGGACAGCCGCAGCGGGCGCGCCACCAGGCCGTCGACGGTGAGCCGCCAGTCCGCCGGGTCGAGCCGGGGCACGGGTCCGTGGCTGCGGCTGTAGAAGGTGTCGACGGGGGTGACAGGCGCGCCGGCCAGGGCGGAGCCGGGCGGTTCCGCGTTGAACGGCTCTCGTCCGTGGACCACCATGTCGTCCCGCTTGCCCCACATGCCCATGGTGGTGATTGTCCGCCTCTCCCCGGCGGACCGCCCGGTCAGGCGTCCCCCATGACCAGGCCCTCGATGGTGTGCTTCTGCGTCACCGGCACCAGGACGTCGACGACCGGGCAGTCCAGGTGGCGCCGGACCCGCTCGGGCAGCGTCTCCCAGTAGGCGCGGGTGACGGCGGTGTCGTGCCGTTCGCCGTTGGTCGCGTCGGGGCCGTCGACACCCAGGACGAGGACGGGGCGCGCCTTGGCGGAGTGGTTCTTGGTGCCGCGGTGGATGGTCAGGGCGCTGCGCGCGGAGATGTCGCCGCGCCGCGGGTACTTGCGCACCGCCCGTTCCTCGTAGCGCGGGTGGTGCGTCCGGGGCGGGAACATGCCGTGGCCGAACTCCGGGCTGTCGTCCCACTGGGTGCCGGGGGCGATCTCGAAGGGGCCCATGTCCTCCTCGGTGTCGACCGCGGTCACGTTGAAGGCGAGGGAGGTCAGCCGCCGCTCGGCGCGGGTCTCCTCGGGCATGGGGAAGTCGCGGTGCCACGGCTGGTTGACGGCGCCTTCCAGCGGCACGTCGAAACCGACCTCGACGATGCGGTAGTCGGGGCCGAGGACCGCCGTGCAGACGGAGCGCACCCAGGGATGGTCGACGAGGTCGACGAAGCCGCGCAGCTGTTCGGGATGGATCTCCACGTAGTAGCGGTGGGGTCCGCGTCCGACCGCGCCGCCGGGGCGGCCGCGGGCCTCCTCGAAGGCCGCCTCGATGTCCTCGCGCAGCCGGTCGGCCCACTCGGGGGTGAAGGCGCCCTTGCGGGCGGTGATGCCGTCCTCGTAGAGGGCCTGGACGTCGGCCGCGACGTCGACGTCGAGCTCGGCCGGCGCGATGCCGGGGTGGGCGTACGGGCTCATGCGTGCCTCCTTGCGGCGGAACCTGTGGAGGTACCGGGCCGGGTACCTCCCCGCACCCATGTTGCATCGTTGATTTCAACGTGGCAATAGGTCGGTGCCGGGTCATGGTCCACGCGCCGGGGCGCATGCCACGATGTGCGGGTGAGCAGCAGCCTGAAAGACGTGGCGGCGCGCGCGGGGGTCTCCGCGCGCACGGTGTCGAACGTGGTCAACGGTTCCGCCCGGGTGGCGCCCGAGACCCGCCGACGGGTGCAGAAGGCGATCGACGAGCTGGGGTACCGCCCCAACCTCGCGGCCCGGAGCCTGAGGGCGGGACGGACCGGCATCATCGGCCTGGCGATCCCGGAGCTGCACTCCCCCTACTTCGCCGAGCTGGCCGGCCTGCTCGTGGACGAGGCGCGCCGCCGGTCGTGGACGGTGGTCATCGACCAGACCCGGGGCGACGCCGAGGCGGAACGGCGGCTGCTCACCGGTGACGGAGGCCGGGTGATGGACGGTCTGATCATCAGTCCCTGGGCGCTGCCGGCCGAGGACATCACCGCCGCCGCACGCCCCCTGCCCGTGGTGCTGCTCGGCGAGCGCGACCCGCAGGGCCTGGCGGACCGGGTGGCCGTCGACAACGTGGCCGCGGCGGACGAGGCCACCACGCACCTGCTGTCCCTGGGCCGGCGCCGCGTCGCCGCCATCGGCCTGCAGCCCCACCTGCGCAACGGCACGGCCGAGCTGCGCGCCGAGGGCTACCGTACGGCGCTGCGGCGTGCCGGGATCACCCCGGACGCCGCGTGGGAGCGCCCGGTGACGGCGTTGCACCGGGGCGACGGTGCCCGGGCGATGGCCGAACTCCTCGACTCCGGCGACGCGCCCGACGCGGTGTTCGCGTTCAGCGACGAACTGGCGCTGGGCGCGCTGCACGCGGCGCACGTCCGGGGGGTGCGGGTGCCGGAGGACCTGGCGGTCGTCGGGTTCGACGACATCGAGGACGGCCGGTACGCCCGGCCGACGCTCACCACCGTCTCGCCCGACAAGCAGCAGATCGCCGCGCGGGCGCTGCAGTGCCTCGCCGACCGCGTCTACAGCCCGCTCAACGACGTGCCCGCCGCCGACCTCACGGTCCCGCACCGGCTGGCCGTCCGCGGGAGCACGGTGGCTTCGGCCGGCTAGGGCGGGGCGGCGGGCTGGTTTTGTGCGCCACCGGGTGTGCGCGTGGCCCGGCCGGGGAACATGTTCGCCCTGTTCGGGCGTGCGAGAGGACTCCATGTGACTGCGTCGGCGTCAGGGGCGGGCGACCGGCAGCCCGGTGCCCGGGAGGACGACCACCAGCCGGATCCGCAGCGGTGGCGTGCCCTGTGGGTGACGCTCGTCGCCGGTTTCATGAGCCTGCTCGACGTCACGATCGTGGCGGTCGCGCTGCCCACCGTGCAGACCGATCTGGGGGCCTCCCCCGCACAGGTCCAGTGGGTGGTGTCCGGCTACGCCCTCACTTTCGCGCTCGCCCTCGTCACGGCGGGCCGGCTGGGCGACGCCCTGGACCGGCGGAAGATCTTCCTGATCGCCCTGTGCGGCTTCGTGCTGTTCAGCGCGGCCTGCGGCGCGGCGCCCGACATCACCCTGCTGGTCGTCGCCCGCCTCGCCCAGGGTCTGGCGGCGGGGTTCATGGCGCCGCAGAACTCGGCCCTCATCCAGCAGATGTTCCGGGGCGCCGAACGGGGCCGCGCCTTCGGTTACTTCGGCGCCACCGTCGGCATCTCCTCGGCGTCCGGGCCGATCGTCGGCGGTGCGATCCTCGCGCTGGCCGACGGCATGCAGGGATGGCGGTGGATCTTCTACGTCAACGTGCCCATCGGCGTCCTCGCCGTGCTGCTGGGGCGCCGCCTGCTGCCGCGGACCCGCACGTCGGGGCGGGGCCATGTGGACGTGCCGGGCGTGCTGCTGCTCGGGCTCGGCGTGCTGTCGTTCATGTTCCCGCTGGTGCAGGCGGAGGCGGGCGGGCTGAGCCGCATGTGGTGGCTGTTCCTCGTCGGCGCCGCGATCCTCGCCGTCTTCGTCCGCCGGCAGCGCCGTCTGCTCGCCCGGGGGGCCACCCCGCTGCTCGACCCGCGGCTGTTCAGCACGGTGCGCGGTTACGCCATCGGCGCGGGCGTCGGCACGCTGTACTTCATCGGCTTCAGCGGCGTCTGGCTGGTCTTCGCGCTGTTCTACCAGCACGGTCTGCATTACTCGCCGCTGGAGTCCGGGCTCGCCGTGACACCGTTCGCCATCGGTTCGGCCGGGGCCGCGGTGATCTCCGGGCGTCTCGTCGACCGGTTCGGGCGTCTGCTCACCGTGTGGGGGCTCGCGGGGGTGATCGTGGGGCTCGGCACCACCGCCCTGCTGCTGCGGTTCGCGCCCCTGGACATCGCCCCCTGGCTCGCCGCCCCGGCACTGTTCGTCGGCGGCATCGGCGGGGGCTTCGTCGTCTCCCCCAACATCACCATGACGCTGCGGGACGTGCCCGTGCGGATGGCGGGCGCGGCCGGCGGCGCTTTGCAGACGGGGCAGCGGCTCGGCGCCGCGGTGGGCACGGCGGCCCTGCCGGGCCTCTTCTACCTGATGCTCGCCCGCAACGACGACTTCCAGGTCTCCCTGTTCATCGCGCTGACTGCCGCCCTGACGGCGATGCTGGCCTCGCTCGCCCTGGCGGCGTACGACTGGCTGCGCGACC
Organism: Streptomyces sp. CNH189; assembly: GCF_000527195.1. NCBI lineage: Bacteria > Bacillati > Actinomycetota > Actinomycetes > Kitasatosporales > Streptomycetaceae > Streptomyces > Streptomyces sp. CNH189. Next base: position 20,807 of record NZ_AZUS01000018.1, on the reverse strand, counting down.
GGCGGATGCGCCAGGCGCACGCGAAGTGCCCGGAGGAGGTCGCGAACAGCCCGGTGCACGCCCGGCAGATCTGAGCGCCCCGGCGGACCGCGGGGCCTGAGTGCCCTGGCGGGCCGCGGGGGCGTCCTGGTCACCGGCTTGAGCGGCTCGGCGGACGGCGGGGGGGGTCCGGCTCACGGCGTGAGCGGCCCGGCGGGCGGCGGACGACGGGGGCGGCCCGGTCACCGGCCGGGCGCGGCCCCCGGGTGCAGGGCGATCTTTCCGACGTGGTTCCTGCGGGCCAGTTCCTCCTGCGCCCGCGCGGCCTGGTCCAGCGGGTACACCGCGGCGACGACCGGCTCGACGGCGGCCTGCCGGGCCATGTCCATGAGCAGCCCGAAGTGGGCCCGCGTGTGCATCGCCGAGCCGATCACCTGGGCGTTGTGCAGGTAGAGACGGCGTACGTCGAGGTGCACCCCGTAGCCGCCGAGCGCCCCGGCGATCACCCACCGTCCGCCTTCGCGCAGCAGCGGCACACCGTCGCTCACCAGGTCCCCGGCGACGACGTCGAGCGCGACGTCGATGCCGTCCGGCGCGGCGGCACGGATCTGCCCGACGACGTCCCCGGCCCGGTCGACGACGGCGTGCGCCCCCGCCTCGCGCACCGCGTCGATCTTGGTGCCGCTGCTGACGGCGACCACCCGGGCACCTCGGGCGCGGGCGATCTGCACCAGCGCGAGCCCGACCCCGCCGGAGGCGCCCGAGACCAGCACGGTCTCACCCTCGCGCAGGCGCCCGCGCTCGACCATGCCCAGCGCGGTGCCGTACGCGGTCGGCAGGGAGGCGAGCTGGTCGTCGGTGAGCGGGGAGCCGGTGACGTCGTGCAGCTGGTCCAGCGGGGCGGTGACGAACTCGGCGTATCCGCCGTCGCGTTCGCTGCCCATGAGGCCCACCGGGTGGGCGTCCGGGCCGTCTCCGTCGTAGACCGCCGGGTCGACCACCACGCGGCGGCCGACGAGGCCCTCGTCGGCCCCGGAGCCCACCGCCGCCACCCGGCCCGCGACGTCGGCGCCCTGGATGCGGGGAAAGTCGACCGGCCCCCGCCAGCCCGACCGGGCCTCCGGATCCCCGGGCCGGCCGTAGGCGCCCTCGCGGGTCCACAGATCGGTGTTGTTCAGGGCCACCGACGCGACGCGCACCAGCGCCTCGCCGGCCCGCGGTACGGGTACGGGCACGTCTGTCACTTCCAGCACCTCGGGTCCGCCGTGCCGTGTGATGCGTACCGCGCGCATGTACTCGGACAAGATTCTCACCTCACAGGTACACTGATCTGTATACTTTCACCTCCACCGTACACCGATCAGTGAAGGCCCGCGCGGATGGACCACAGCACCGATACGCCTCTCACCCCGGCCGGGCGCCGCATCGTGGCGGCGGCCGAGGAACTGTTCCACGAACGGGGCATCACGGCGGTCGGCGTGGACCTGATCGCCGAGCACTCCGGCGTGACCAAGCGGACGCTGTACAACCGGTTCGGCTCGAAGGACAACCTCGTCGCCGCCTACCTCGCCGAGCGCGACCGGCGCTGGCGGTCGGCGGTCCTCGCGGCGGTCGAGGCGAGCGGCGGCGCGGAGGAGGCCGTCACCGCGCCCTTCGAGACGCTGCGTGAGTGGAGCGCGACCGACCCCCGGGGATGCGCGTTCATCAACGCCCTGGCCGAGCTGCCCGATCCGGGACATCCAGCGCACCGCGTCGCCACGGACCAGAAGCGCTGGCTGCGGCGCCTCTTCGAGGAGTTGGCCGGCGCGGCGGGCTGCCCGGACCCGGCCTCCCTCGCCGCCCGCCTGCTCGTCCTGCACGAGGGTGCGCTCGCCACCCGGCCCCTCGGCCCCGGCACGCTCGCGACGGCCACGGACCTGGCCCGCGACCTGGTCCGCGCCGCCGTCCGCGCACGCGCCTGAGGCGGCTCGTCAGTCGGCGTCGCCGATCCCTGTCGCGGTGTCCTCCCGGACCACGACGACCGGGCAGGCCGCGTGCTGCGCACAGTGCTGCGCGACGGAGCCGAGGAGCAGCCCGGCGAACCCGCCCAGGCCCCGGCTGCCGACCACCAGCAGGGACGCGTCACGGGCCGCGCGCAGCAGCACGCCGGCCGGCGTTCCGTACTGCACCTCGGTGCGGACCTCCGCCGGCGGCCGTGCGCCCAGGGTCTCCTCGACACACCGGGTCAGGTCCTCGCGCGCCCTGGCCTCCAGCTCGTCCTCGTCCCCGCTCGACGGGGGCAGCCAGCCCAGCGCGCCGTGGTACTGCGGGTAGTCCCACGCGTTCAGGGCCCACACCGTCCCTCCGGTGAGCGTGGCCTGGCGCACCGCCCAGCGCAGCGCCTGCCGCGACGACGGCGAGCCGTCCACCCCGACCACGAAGCGGTCCGCCACCCCGTGCTGATCGTCCACGGTCTCTCCTCCACCTGTGCCCGGGCGGCCGGCCGGCTCCGGACCGCCCGCGCCTCACCCGGTCCCCAGCCTCCGGCTCCCGGCGGCGGATGCCGAGCCCAGCGGGTCCGGACGGGGCAGCGGGAAGGTGACCTCGGACGCGGGGCGGCCCCGCGGCAGGTCGCCCTCACCGCGGGGCCGCGCGGACGCGCCGGCCTCTCAGAGTTCCTGCACGAAGTACGGCTCCAGGGTCATCCAGCCGTTGCCGCGGGCGCCGTGACGGGTGCCGTCGTCGGTGCGGGCCAGGGTGTACCAGGAGTCGACGTAGTCCGGGTCGTCGGTCCACCAGTCGTCCGGGATCGCGTCCAGGACCGCGTTCACCAGCGGGATGTACGCGCCCTGGTCGGTGACGGTGAGCAGGACGGCGGCGATGGCCTTGGCGAGGTCGCGGTAGTTGGTGCCGCCGTCGTCCTCCATCATCACGGCGTCGGCCAGGTCGTACTTGTACGACGACCAGTTGACCAGGATCTGCTGGGGCCGGTAAACAACGCCGTCGTCGTCGAGGTACGGCATGTCGACCGGGTCGACCCGCACCTTGCCGTCGTGGCCGAAGCCGGTGACGAGGGTGTAGATCTCGGCGTCACCCTTGATCCAGGGCTCCTGGTCGTCGGAGAGCGAGACCGCGGCGACGCGGGTGGTCCAGAAGCCGGCGCCGGCAGCGGTGGCCGACGCGTCCCGCAGCGGAGTCCGCAGGGCCGTCGGGGCGGTCGACCGCACGCCGCGGCGGGTCAGCTCCTCGTTCAGGACGTCCAGGCCGGCGGCCAGCGCCCGGGAGCCGTCGAGGTCGACGACGTACACCGGGTGCGCGGGCGCCTCGCGCGCGTCCAGCGTGTGGATCCGGCCGTTGCTGTCGTACGCGGTGACGGGGCCGTCGTCCGAGGTGGCGGCGGCCACCCAGGGCCGCGTGCCGGCGGTGAGCGCTCCGCGCATCGAGGGGTCGCCGAGCCGCAGCCGCAGCAGCGGTCCGACGTCGGCGTCGAGGCCCTTGGCGGTGGCGATCCTGCGGTCGGCCGCGGCGAGGGTGGACCTCAGGGCGCCGTCGGCCAGGGCGGTGACGGCGACCTCCTCGGAGGCGAGCGCGGCCCGGCGGACGCGGGCGTTCCAGGCGGGGTCGGCGAGGGCGCCGGCGAGGGCCCGCGCGGCCAGGTCCTCCACCGCGTGCACCTCGGACGCGGGAGAGGCCGACGCGGGGGCGGGGGCTGCGGTGGCCGGGGCTGCGGCGGCCTGCGGGGCGCCGAGGGACTGGCCGGCGAACAGGACGGCCAGGGTCGTCGCCGCGACGGCGAGGGCGCCGCGGCGGCGGAGATGACGGGATCTCACGTGGATCGAGCCTCCTGGGACGAGTGAGGGGCGGGGCACTGCGTATGGAGCTCGTGAGCGGGACCGTGCGGGTGTCTATGCGGGTAGACCCGCGAGTAGAGATGATGACGCTGACATGACAGTCCGGCAAGGGGGCCTGCGCCACGGTGCGCCGGACGGGCGGTGCCGCCGCCCACGGCGGTGCGGCCTGCCCGCCACCCCGCCGTGTCCCGGCAGGATGGTGCGTCATGTGGCATCGGGGGCGCTCCGAGAGGCACGCACGTTCCTGGCGGACGCTGCTGCCGAAACCGCCGTCACGGGTCGAATCCGTGGGTGCGGCCCGGCGCGCGGTCCGCGTCACGGTCGCAGCCGTCGCCGGGTTCTATCCCGCGGTCTATCTGCTGGACCGGCCCGTCCTCGCGCTGTACACGCTGTTCATCCCCGTCGCGTTCGGGCTGCTCTCCCCGCTCCCCGGCTGCGGACGCCGGCGCGCCGGCACCGTGTTGCGCGCCGTGCCGGCCGCCGCGGCGCTGATCGTGCTCGGCACGTACCTGGCGGCGGCGAGCTGGTCCGCGGCGCTCGGGATGCTGCTCGTGGGGTTCGTGCTCGTGCTCGGCTCCTCGATCGGCTCCCGGGCGGCCGGCGTCGTCCCCGCGCTCCAGCTCAGCTACATCCTGGCCAGCTTCCCGCCCTACGCCCCCGGCACCCTGCCGGACCGGCTGGCCGGGCTCGCCGTGGGCGCGACCCTGACCGTCGTGTGCGAGTGGCTGCTGCTGCCGGAACCCGAACAGCCGTCGTACCGCGACCGGATCGCGGGGAGCCTCGACCTCGCGGCGCATGCCGTGCGGGACCTGCTGCGAGGCGTCGCCGACGGCCGGGAGGCGGCCGAGGCGCTGCGGGCGGCGGGCCGGGACCTGCGCTTCTCGAGGACACCGGCCGGCGGCCGCCCCACCGGAGCCGGTGCGCGGGACCGTGCGCTGGCCCAGGCGGGGTACGCGACCCGCCGCTGTCTCGACCTGCTCGCCGTCCTCGCGCCGCTGCTGCGGCCACCGGTCGACCTGCCCTCGGCCACCCTGCTGCGCGGTCTCGCGGCCGCCTGCGCCGACACGGCCGCCGCGCTGCGCGGGGCGCACCCGGCCCCCGATCCCGAAAGGACCGAGGAGATGACCGCGCAGTACGCGGTCGCCCGGGGCGTACCGTCGGACCTGCGCGGGGACCCGCACCCGCTGCTGAGCCGTCAGTCGGCGCTCCTCGCCGTCGCGGTGTCGGCGGTGACGGTGAGCGCGGCGGTGGCCCTGGCGACCCGACGACGCGGGCCCCTGCCCGGGCTGCCGCGCGAGCAGTTCTGGTACGCCGACGCCTCCACGGCGCGGCTGTGGTGGGTGCGGATCGCCGACCATGTCACGCCGCGCTCCGTCGTCTTCCAGAACGCCGTCCGCACCGCCTCCGGGCTGGCGCTCGCCCGGCTGGTGGCGGGGTCGCTGGACCTGTCGCACGGTTTCTGGGTCCTGCTGGGCATGCTGACCCTGGGCCGCACCACGGCGGGCGCCACCTGGTCCGCGGTGCGCGGGGCCGTGGCGGGGACGCTGGTCGGATCGCTGGCGGCGGGTGCGCTGCTGGTCTCGGTGGGCGACGCGACCGAGGTGTACGCCGCCCTGCTGGTGCCCACGGCGCTGGTGGCCTTCTGGGCGGGCCCGGTGGGCGGGCCCGCCTGGGGGCAGGGGCTCTTCACCCTGGTGGTGTCCATGGCGTTCGCGCAGATCGCACCGGTGACGTGGCAGCTGGCGGAGGCCAGGATCGTCGACGTGCTCACCGGCAGCGTGATCGGGCTGGTGTGCGGGGTGCTGGCCTGGCCCGCCGGTGCGCGGGCCGAGATGCGGCGCAGCGCGGCCGACCTGTTCCGCACCACCGCGCCGCTGGTGCGGGTCACCGTGGAGCGGACGGCGGCCGGACACGCCGCCCCCACGAGCCGCACGGACGCGGCCCCGACGCTGCGGCGGGCGCTGCTGCGGTGGCGCATCGCCCACGCCTCGTACGCGCAGCTGCGGACCGAGCCCCCGCCCCGCCGCCCGGCGGACGGCGGGCCCGACTGGCTCGCCGCGATCAACTTCGGCTCCCGCGTGCTGACCGGCACCTACTGGGTGCCCTGGGCGCCGGGGGCGCCGTGGCCTCCCGACGCGGCGGCCTGGGCCCGGGCGGCGGCCGAGGAGGTGGTGTCCGCGGCGCTCCGGGCGGCGGACTTCCCGGCCGGCGGTGTGGCCGTACGACCGGCGCCCTTGCCGCCGGGGGTCCTGGCGCGGATCCCGGCACCGTCCGTCTCCCACCTGGTCGACGTGGAGGTGTGGCTGCACGCCCTCGCGTCCGACCTGGAGGCGGCCGTCGGGCAGGGCGACGGGGTCCGGGACGGTCACCGGTGAAGCCGCGTGCCCCGGTCGACGCGCGGGACCCGGCGCGTGCGGCGAGGATCGGGAGCAGGAGCCGGTGTCACGACGACCGTGCGGAGGGATGACCGTGGACAGGCGCGGCCAAGGAGGAAGCAGCGCGGGGGCGCACTGCCTCGTCACCGGGGCGTCGGGTTACATCGGCGGGCGGCTGGTCCCCGATCTTCTCGAGGCCGGCCACCGGGTCCGGTGCCTGGCCCGCTCCCCCGACAAGCTCCGCGACCACCCCTGGGCGCCGGACGTCGAGACGGTACGCGGCGACGTCACCGACGCCGCCTCCGTCGCCGCGGCCATGGACGGCGTCGACGTGGCGTACTACCTGGTCCACGCGCTCGGCACCGGCGGCGACTTCGAGGAGACCGACCGCCGCGCGGCCCGCACCTTCGCCGAGCAGGCGCATGCGGCCGGGGTGCGCCGCATCGTCTACCTCGGCGGGCTCACCCCGCAGGGCGTGCCGGAGCACACACTGTCCCCGCACCTGCGGTCCCGTGCCGAGGTGGGCCGTATCTTCCTCGACTCCCCCGTCCCCGCCACCGTGCTGCGGGCCGCCGTCGTCATCGGCTCGGGGTCGGCGTCGTTCGAGATGCTGCGTTACCTGACCGAGCGTCTTCCGGTCATGGTCACCCCCAGTTGGGTGCACACCCGCACGCAGCCCGTCGCGGTCCGTGACGTGTTGCGTTACCTCGTCGCGTCGGCCACGATGCCGGCCGACGTCGACCGGGCCTTCGACATCGGCGGCCCCGACGTCCTGACGTACCGCGAGATGATGCGCCGCTACGCCGCGGTGGCGGGTCTGCGGCGGCGCGTCATCGTGCCGGTGCCGGTGCTCACGCCCGGCCTGTCGAGCCATTGGGTGGGGCTGGTGACCCCGGTGCCGGCCGGCATCGCGCGGCCCCTCACGGAGTCGCTGCGCCACGAGGTCGTGTGCCGTGAGCACGACATCGCCGCGTACGTGCCTGACGCACCCGGCCGGCCCCTGCCCTTCGACGAGGCGCTGGAGCTGGCCCTGCGGCGGGTGCGGGAGGCGCAGGTCGCCACCCGCTGGTCGTCGGCCGCCGTGCCGGGCGCCCCCAGCGACCCCCTGCCCACGGACCCGGACTGGGCCGGCGGCAGCCTCTACCGGGACGAACGTCACCGGGCGGTGTCCGCGTCACCGGAGGCGTTGTGGAAGGTGATCGAGGGCATCGGCGGCGAGAACGGCTGGTACTCCTTCCCCCTGGCGTGGGCAATCCGGGGCTGGCTGGACCGCGTCGTCGGCGGGGTGGGGCTGCGGCGCGGCCGGCGTGACCCGCAGCGGCTGCGGGCCGGTGACTCGCTGGACTTCTGGCGGGTGGAGGAGATCGAGCCGGGACGGCTGCTGCGGCTGCGGGCCGAGATGCGGTTGCCGGGCCTGGCGTGGCTGGAGATGCGCGTGGAGACGGACGGCGCGGGCCGCACCGCTTACCGGCAGCGCGCCCTGTTCCACCCGCGCGGCCTGCTCGGCCACGCCTACTGGTGGTCCGTCTCGCCCTTCCACGCCGTGGTCTTCGGCGGCATGGCCCGCAACATCACCCGGGCGGCGGCGGGCGGAAGCGCACCGGGCGGCGCGACGGGTACCGGTCGTGGGCGGCGGACCCGCCGACGACGGGCGGGCGTCCCGAACTAGCGCCGGGCCGCCCCGTGGGCGTACCGGACCGGCGTCCGGGGGCGCCGCGCCGTCGGGAGAAGGTCACCGCGCCTTTTCCCGGGTACTCGGCGGCGGACGAGTGCGTGCGGGCGACGGACAACGAGAAGAGGCTGTGCATGCGTGAACTGCGGTCGGCGACGGAGGAACCGGCGGAACGTGCCGGTGGCCCGCTCACCGCCGACGCCGCCACCCGGGCCGTGCGGCGGGTCCTGGACGAGGTGCTGGACGCGCGGATGTCGCAGGCGTACGACGTCGACGCGGTGTTCGCCCGCGAGGTCGCGGGCCGGGTCTCCGCGTTCGCCCGGCGCGGCGGGAAGCGGCTGCGTACGGCGTTCGCCTGGTGCGGGTGGCGGGCCGGCGGCGGCTCGGGCGACCCGGGCCCGCTGCTGCGGACGGGCGCCGCGCTGGAACTGGTGCAGACGTGTGCACTCGTGCACGACGACGTGATGGACGGGTCGCACCTGCGCCGCGGGGCGCCCGCGATGCACGTGGACCTGGCCCGGATGCACCGGGCCGAGGGCATGACGGGCAGCGCGGAGGCGTTCGGGCACTCGGCGGCGGTGCTCGCCGGTGACCTGGCGCTGGCCTGGGCCGACGACCTGATGACGGACATCGTTCTCGACTCGCCGCACGGGCCCCGGGTGTACCGGGAGTGGCGGGCGATGCGAGGCGAGATGGTGGCCGGGCAGTACCGCGATCTCCAGGCGCAGGCGGCCGGCGCGTCCGGTGTCGACGAGGCGCTGACGATCGCGACGCTCAAGAGCGCCCTGTACACGGTGGAGCGGCCACTGGCCCTCGGCGCGTCACTGGCCGGGGCGGACGAGTCGGTCGTGACGGCGCTGCGGGCGGCCGGCCGCTGCACCGGGCTGGCCTTCCAGCTGCGGGACGACCTGCTCGGCGCCTTCGGCGATCCCGCGCTGACGGGCAAGCCGGTGGGTGACGACCTGCGCGCGCGCAAGCTGACGTATCTGCTGGCAGTCGCCCTGGAGCTCGGCCGGGCCAACGGGGACGAGGAGGCCGTGACGCTCCTCTCCCCCGGTTCCACCACCACCCTGCCGGACGGTGCCGTGGAGGGCGTACGGAACGCGCTGGAGCGGACCGGTGCCCGGGACGAGGTGGAGTCGAAGATCGCGGAGCTGGCGGACTCCGCGCTGCGGCACTTCGACGAGACCGGCGCGCAGCGCGCGGTGCGGCGGGAGTTCGCGGCGCTGGTCGCCCGCGCGTCGGGGATCACCACGGGGTGCGTGCGGGAAGCGGTGTGAGGTCCGTGCCCGCCCCGGTCCGGCCGGCCGGACCGGGGCGGGCACGGCGATCGCGGTACCCCGTGGCGGGGCGACGGTCAGGGCTGGTTGCGGGCCTGCGCGGCGGCCTGCCCCGCCGCGCCGGTCTCGGTGGTGGCGCCGCGGGTGCTGAGCCGGCCGCCGCTGGACTCGAGGTGGGCGCGGACGAACCACTGGAAGAGCTCCAGGCCGCGCAGCTGCTCGATGAGCATGTCCTGGGTGACGGGGTCGGCCTCCTCGGTCTCCCGCATCGCCTCCCGGTGGTCCTCGATGACGGACGTGTACACCAGGTCCAGCGCGCCCAGGTGCTCCATCGCCTCGGCCCGGCCGATGGAGTAGTCGTTCCAGGTCCGCGCGTGCACCAGGGCGCCGGGGGTGCCGTTGGGCTCGCCGCCGAGGGTGGAGATCCGCTCGGCGAGGTCGTCGGTCATGTCCCGCACCTTGTCGACCTGCGGGTCGATCATCTCGTGTACGGCGATGAAGTGGGGTCCGACGACGTTCCAGTGGATGTGCTTCAGGGTCAGGTGGAGGTCGTTGAGGGAGTGGAGTCGCATCTGCAGCAGCTCGATGATCCGTCCGCTGTCCTGGGTGCGCAGGCCCGGCACGGTGTACGAGGGGTCGCTGGGCTGTGACGGCACGGTGTAACTCCTTGCGATGGTCCGATGCTCGGACCTCCAGATAAGCGGGTCATCGCGCGATTCCCCCGCTCCCCACTGCCGGACCCCCGGCATCTCACCGGTCTGGAGCAGCCCACACCGCCGGCCGGCGGCTTACCCGAAGACGCACTCGACGTCCTTCTCCACACAGAGCCGCAGCACGACCACCAGCCGCCGCACGTCATCGAGATGACGTGCCGCGTCCGGTCCGCCCGCTCCGTCGTGCGTCCGCGCCGCGATCTGCTGAAGGCGGGGCAGCATGGCGGCGCACCGGGACGGCGGGAAGTCGGGGCCGGCGTCGTCGGGGTGGTCGAGAAGCGGCTCGAGCGCGGTCGAGACGTCGCTCCAGGGACGTTTCCCGCCGAAGCCGTCCATCTGGTCGAGCTCGAACCCCTCGGTCCGCGCCAGCCACCGGCGGAACATGGCGAAGTCCCCGTACGACCAGGCCACGTCCGGGCTGGTGGTGTCGCTGTCGCCGGGGAACAGCATGAGCCCCATCCGGTCCTCCTCGTCGGCCGCGGCACAGGGCCGGCGGCGGGCTGGCGCCGCGCGGAACTGGCGGGTGCGGATATTACTTTGCCCCGGTGGGCGGTGCGTGGTTGGCTTCGCGGTCATGAGCTGGCTTCCGCGTGACTTCGTCCATCCTCCGCACGTCGGCATACCCGACGGCGGGGGTCATCGGCTGCGGCCGATCAGTGGCGCGGACGCGCCGCTCGACTACCCGACGGTGATGGGGTCGCGCGAGCGGCTGTTCTCGATCTTCGGGCCCGCGTGGGGCTGGCCGTCGGCCACGATGTCGTACGAGGCGAATCTCGCCGATCTGGAGCGGCACGCCGAGGAGATCGAGGCGCACGAGTCGTTCAACTACACCGTCGAGAACGCCGAGCGCACCGCGCTGAGGGGCTGCGTCTACATCGACCCGCCGGAGAAGGAGGGCGCGGACGCCGAGATCTCCTGGTGGGTGGTGGACGACGAGGTGGGCGGTCCGCTGGAGCGGGCGCTGGACGCGTTCGTGCCGCGCTGGATCGCCGAGGACTGGCCGTTCGAGCGGCCGCGGTTCATCGGCCGTGACCTGACCTGGGCCGAGTGGATGAAGCTGCCGGACGTGGGCTGAAATCGCTCAGGGTGTGACCGCCGCGGGGACGCGTCCGGTGTCGCGCAGGCGGGCCGCGTCGCGGCTGGGGGGCGCGCCGAACTGGCGCCGGTACTCCCGGCTGAACTGGGACGGGTTGTCGTAGCCGACCCGGCGGCCGACCGCGGTGACGTCACCCGGGCGGGTGGCCAGCAGCAGGCGGGCCTCCTGCAACCGGATCTGCTTCTGGAACTGGATGGGGCTCATCGCGGTCACCGCCTGGAAGTTGCGGTGGAACGCGGACACGCTCATGCCGGTCATGCGCGCCACGTCCTCCACCCGGAAGGCCTGGGCGTAGTGTTCGCGGATCCAGCGCACCGCCCGGGAGACATGGCTCAGTCCGCTGTCGGCCAGGCCCAGGTGACGGACCGTCGCGCCCTGCTCGCCGGTCATCAGGCGCCAGAGGATCTCCCGTTTGAGCAGGGGGGCGAGCACCGCGCGGTCGCGTGGTTCGTCCAGCAGCCGCAGCAGCCGGACGATCGCGTCGAGGAGCGCCGCCGGGGCGTCGCTGACGGCGATCGCGGACGGAACGCCGCCGGCCCGAGGCAGGTCCCCCGGCCCGGCCTGCAGCAGCACTTCGGCGATGGCGGACGGTTCCAGTACGAGCCCGAAGCCCAACGCCGGGTGCTCGGCGTCGACCTGGAGGAACTGTCCGCTGACGGGCAGGTCCACGGAGGCGACCAGATACTGGCCGGGCCCGTACTCGTAGACCCTTTCGCCGAGGGCGAGACGTTTGGCGCCCTGGGCGATGACGGCGAGGACCGTGCCCGACATGGAGGGCCCCGGGGGGTCCTGGCGGTCGATCCTCGAGGCGAGGACGCCGTCGATGGCGGTGGTGGCGTCGGGGCGGGCGTGCCGCTCCAGCAGCGTGCGCAGCTCTTCAAGGCCCATACCCCCATTGCAGCACACCCGTCGGGGCCAGCTGTCCTCCCCTCAGCAGGATCGTGCAAGCAGCGGAGAGCATCGCTCTAACGTTTCCGCAGTTCAGCGGCCTTCAATGGAATCACCACACTCCATCGGACGAAAGAAGGCCGACATGATCGCGCACTACGGCTTCCAGGCCACCCTGACCGCCCGGCCCGGCATGGGCGAGGCGCTGGTCGACGTGCTCCTGACCGGGCTGGACGAGGGCGGCCCGGCGTCCAGCGAGCACTGCGTCGTCTACCTCGTCTCGCGCTCCGCCGCCGACCCGGACGTCGTCCACGTCATGGAGGGCTGGACCAGCGAGGACGACCACCACCGGGTCTTCGACGGTGAGGCCGCCCAGGCCGTCGTCGCCCGGCTCTCCGGACTGCTGGCCGGGGAGCCCGTGTACACCGACCACGTCCCGGTGCACGGCAAGGCCGCGTTCCCGGCCGCCGTCTGACCCGCACCGCGCCGCGCGTCGCCCGCGTCGCCCGGCCGTCACCCCGGCACTCCTGACCCGCCTCACTCTCCCCTGAAAGGCAACCCCATGACCGTCCCGCGTCCCGCCCTCGACCCCGAACTGCGCTCGCTCCTGACCGACATGCCCCTTGTGGCACGGCTCGACGAGGACATCCTCGCCCAGCTGCGGCAGCTGCCCTCCGCCCCCGTCGACTCCCTCCTCGCCCGCCACCGCGCCGTCCGGCGCGAGGTGGACGTGCCCGCCGAGGACGGTGCCCTCGTCCGGCTGTCGGTCCTGAGCCCCGCGGACCGCGACCCGGCCGTCCCCGCGCCGTGCGTGTACTGGATCCACGGCGGCGGCATGGTCATGGGGGACCGTTTCTCGCAGATCGACATCCCGCTGGAGTGGCTGGAGCGGTTCGGCGCGGTCGTCGTCACCGTGGAGTACCGGCTGGCGCCGGAGGCCACCGGCACCACGGCCGTGGAGGACTGCCATCAAGGGCTGAAGTGGGTGGCCGGGCACGGGGAGGAGCTGGGCATCGACCCCGCCCGCATCGTGGTCGCCGGTACCAGCGCGGGCGGCGGCCTCGCCGCCGGGCTCTGCCTGCTGGCCCGTGACATCGGTACGCCGGCGATCGCCGCGCAGCTGCTGATCTGCCCCATGCTCGACCACCGCAACGCGACCCCCTCCAGCCGGCAGTACGCCGGGGAGCCGGGCGTCTGGACCCGGGAGACCAACGCGTTCGCCTGGCGCGCGGTCCTCGGTGACCTCGCCGACGACGAGGTGCCCCCGTACGTCTCCCCCGCGCGGGCCGGCGACCTGTCCGGCCTGCCCACCGCGTACCTCGACACCGGCTCCGCCGAGGTGTTCCGCGACGAGGACGTGGCCTACGCCGCCGGCCTCTGGGCGGCCGGCGGTCAGGCGGAACTGCACGTGTGGGCGGGCGGGCACCACGGGTTCGACGCGCTGTTCCCGGAGGCGGAGCTGTCGGTCGCGGCGCGCCGGACCCGCACCGACTGGCTGGCCCGTGTACTGCGGCAGATGAACGACGGGAAGGTGACGACAGGGCCTATCGCATGAACACCCAGAGCGCCGCGTTGATCCCGGTGGCGCAGGCCAGCAGGCCGGACGCACAGGCCACGTGACGCCTCAGCAGCGCGCCGCGCAGTTCGGCGTACCGGGCCTCGTACTCGCCGCGCAGTTCCTCGGCACGGCGGGCCGTCGTCCGGAGCATCCGCCGGGTGAGGTCGATGCGCCGGTCGACGTAGTGCCGGGCGACGTCCTCGGCCTGGGCGGTGGTCAGCCACGGCATGTCCCCGCACAGCGCCTCCGCCTCCAGCCGCGCCTCGGCGAGATGGGACCGCGCCATGACGATGCCCTCCGCCTCGGCCGTGACGGCCGAGGCATCGCGGGCGAGGGCGCGACGGGAGCGCGAGGCCCGCGCCATCAGCGGTCGCCCTTGTGGCCGCCGGGGTCGAGGACATCGCGCTGGCCGGCGTTCTCCGCCTGGTCGAAGCCGGCCAGGGTCGGGTGACGCAGGTCGAAGGCCGGGGACTCGGAGCGGATCCGCGGCAGGGTGACGAAGTTGTGCCGGGGAGGCGGGCAGGAGGTGGCCCACTCCAGGGAACGGCCGTAGCCCCAGGGGTCGTCGACCTCGATCTTCTCGCCCTTCTGCGCGGTCCTCCACACGTTGTACAGGAACGGCAGGGTCGACAGACCGAGCAGAAAGGCGCCGATGCTGGAGACCGTGTTCAGCGCGGTGAACCCGTCGGCGGCGAGATAGTCGGCGTAGCGCCGGGGCATGCCCTCCGCGCCCAGCCAGTGCTGGATCAGGAAGGTGGTGTGGAAGCCGACGAAAAGGGTCCAGAAGTGCACCTTCTCCAGCCGGTGATCGAGCATCGTGCCGGTCATCTTCGGCCACCAGAAGCTGAATCCGGCGAACATGGCGAACACCACGGTGCCGAACACCACGTAGTGGAAGTGGGCGACGACGAAGTAGCTGTCGTGGACGTGGAAGTCCATCGGGGGTGAGGCGAGCAGAACGCCCGTCAGGCCGCCGAAGAGAAAGGTCACCAGGAACCCGACCGCCCACAGCATCGGGGGTTCGAAGGACAGTGATCCCTTCCACATGGTGCCGATCCAGTTGAAGAACTTCACACCCGTCGGTACCGCGATGAGGAAGCTCATGAAGGAGAAGAACGGCAGCAGCACCGCGCCGGTGGCAAACATGTGGTGCGCCCACACCGTCGCCGAGAGGCCCGTGATGGCGATCGTCGCACCCACGAGGCCCATGTAACCGAAGATCGGCTTGCGGGAGAACACCGGCAGGATCTCGGTGACCACACCGAAGAACGGCAGCGCGATGATGTACACCTCTGGGTGGCCGAAGAACCAGAACAGGTGCTGCCACAGCAGCGCGCCGCCGTTGGACGGGTCGAAGATCCGCGCGCCGAACCTGCGGTCCGCCTCCAGGGCGAGCAGCGCCGCCGCGAGCACGGGGAACGCCAGCAGCACCAGCAGCGAGGTGAGCAGGACGTTCCACGTGAAGATCGGCATCCGGAACATCGTCATGCCCGGCGCGCGCATGCAGATGATCGTGGTCATGAAGTTCACGGCACCGAGGATCGTGCCGAAACCGGACAGCGCCAGCCCCATGATCCACAGGTCGCCGCCCAGTTGGGTGGTGCGCTCGCCGCCGCTGAGCGGGGTGTACGCCGTCCATCCGAAGTCGGCGGCGCCCTCGGGGGTGAGGAAACTGCCCAGGACGATGAGACCGCCCAGGGCGAACAGCCAGTACGACAGCATGTTCAGCCGGGGGAACGCCACGTCCGGGGAGCCGATCTGCAACGGCATGATCGCGTTGGCGAAACCCGCGAAGGTCGGCGTCGCGAACAGCAGCAGCATGATCGTGCCGTGCATGGTGAACGACTGGTTGTACTGCTCCTGCGACACGATCTGCAGCCCGGGGCGCGCCAGTTCGGCCCGGATCAGCATGGCGAGCAGACCGCCCACCAGGAAGAAGGCGAACGAGGTGATCAGGTACAGGTGCCCGATCTTCTTGTGGTCGGTCGTCGTCAGCCACGAGACGACCACACGCCCTTTCCCTCGTCGTCCCTCCGCCGCGGGTACCGGAGAAAGCGGTTCAGTCGTGTGTGTCGCCATCGAGGTCCTTCGGTTCACAACGCGGAATGCAGAGCGGGAAGGGCATCCACTCATGCCACGAAAGGTGCAAACGGCACGGGTGGGTCGGGTCGACGCTATGTCAGGTATCCCGGGGTCCGCTTCTGACACTCCCCGACCGGACGCCGACTTTCACCCGTGCGAGTGGCCGCGGTGCGCGGGGGACGACGGGCGTACGGCGGCGCGTTGCCGGTTGTCGGCAAGGTCGGCCCGCGGTCCGTGTCCGGCGTCGGGCAGTGTGGAGGGCAAGGGTGTCCGGTAAGGATGCGGGGCATGACCGGACGGACCGACTCGGGGAGGGAAGGACGCTCCATGCCGTCCCGCGAGCAACCCCACCAGGGCGCACCGCCGCCCGACGCCGTGGCCGACGTCGTCACGCGCTTCGAGGCGTACGCCCGGGCCCGGGCGGCCCGTGACAGCCTGCTGCCGGCGGCGCGCACCGGTCCGCGGCAGGAGGAGCACGCCTTCGACGCTCTGCAGGCCGCCGTCGCCCGGCTCCGCGACAGCCTGCGCTGACGGGGCGGGGACGCCTCGCCGGGCGCCGGGACGGGTGTCAGCGGCGGCCGGAGCGGGTGCCGATCCGTACGGCCAGCAGGGCGACGTCGTCGTCGTTGTCGTCGGGCCTTGCCCTGCGCAGGAGTTCGTCGGTGAACGCCTCCACCGGGCGGTGGGCGAGCGCGGCGGCGTTCCGGCGCAGCCGGTCCAGCCCGTCGTCGATGGAGTGGGTGGGCGACTCGACGAGTCCGTCCGTGTAGAGCACGAGGGTGGAGCCCGGCGGCAAGGCGGTCGAACCGTCCACGCGCGGCCGGTCGGTGCCGGTGCCGAGCAGCATGCCGCCGCCGTCCGTGAGGTACTCGGTGACGCCGTCCCGGGTGACCAGCAGCGGCGGCGGGTGGCCCGCGTTGGTCCAGCGCAGGGTCCACCGTCCCTCGTCGTCCGTGGTCAGCGTGCCGAGCACCAGGGTGGCCATCGAGACGTCGGTGATGCGCAGCACCGCGCGGTCCACCCGTTCGACGATGCGGCTGGGCGGTTCCTTCTGCGACCAGGCGTAGGAACGCAGCACGTTGCGTAGCTGGGCCATGCCCGCGGCGGCGTCCAGGTCGTGCCCGGAGACGTCGCCGATCACCAGGGCGGTGTCGCCGTCGCCGAGGGTGAAGGCGTCGTACCAGTCGCCGCCGACATGGGAGGCGTCCGGCGCCGGCAGGTACCGGGAGGTCATCTCCAGGCCGGCGACGCGCGGCAGCTGGGGCAGCAGGTAGCGCTGCATGGTCTCGGCGACCTTGCGCTGCCGCTGGTAGAGGCGGGCGTTGTCCAGGGCCAGTCCGGCGCGCCGGGTGATGTCCTCGAGCAGGGTGAGGTCAGCGGGGGTGAACTTGTCGGCGCGTTCGGACCGGCCGAGGGTGAGGGCGCCGAGCACCTCACGCAGGCCGCGTATCGGGGCGATGGCCGCCGAGTGCATGCCGGTGGCCTCGAACAGCCGGCGCTGTTCGACGGCGATGCCGGAGTCGGGGGACCGCTCGTAGGTCTGCGGTTCGGCGATCGTCGACGAGACGCCCCGCAGAGCCCGGGACAGCGGCATCGGGGACTCGGCGGGGACGGGGGCCATGGGGCCTTCCAGATCCCGGCGGGCGACCGGGGTGCCGTTCTCCACGTGGACCACCTTGGTGCGCCACACCTCGTCGCGTTCGCTGATCAGGTCGACGACCGCCCAGTCCGCGAGCCGTGGCAGCACCAGGGAGACGAGACGGCGCAGCGCCTCGTCGACGGACAGGGTGGACGTCAGCTGGGTGGTCATCTCCGCCAGCAGGGCGAGCCGTTCGAGCTCGTCGAGCGTCCCGCCCCCGGCCTCCTCGTGCCCGGGAAGGCCGGCGGCAATCTCGCGGCGGTGGAAGAGGACGAGCACCAGGGTGTCGGCCGGTCCCGCGCCGCACGGGATGATGCTCCAGGCGACGGGGAGCAGGGTGCCGTCCCCCCGCTCGAACCACTCCTGGTCGTCCTGGGCGGGGCGGCCCGCGAGGAAGGCGGGCCGCATACGGCACCGGGACGTCGGCATCGACTCCCCGCGGGCGTTGCGGTGCAGCAGGTCGTGTGCGTCCGCACCGACGAGTTGCGCGGCGGTGCGGTCGAGGAGCTGCTCGGCGAGGGCGTTGACGGCGACGATGGAGCCGCGTACGTCCACGACGTAGGCGCCCGTGCGGAGCCGGGCGAGCATGTCGCCGACCGTCCGGTCGGGGCCCGCTCCGCCATGTCCGTCGCCGGAACCACGGCCGTCACCCGCCGTCTCCATGTCCCCTCCTCGCCACCTGTCGATCGGATAACGGTCACGGGACCCCACGGTTCCGAGCGCTCGGCCGGACCGTGGCGGGAAACCGGGAAGCACGACGCGACCCTCCCCAGATCATCACACGTCCGGCGGGCGTGCGGTTCTCCCGCCCCTGATCCTCGCTCCGCCGCACAGAACGGGACGACGTGCGCACGCGGAGCGATCGGGGCAGGGTGTGCACGATCCACCTGCGTCGAGTTCGTAGGATGATCCGGCCAGCCGTGCACCACTGGATGGGCGGAGCCAGGTCGGCCGCTTGCGCCGAGGACCCCGCCGAGGAGATTGCGTGTCCCATACGGACCAGACGTTCGTCGTCACCCCCCGCCCCAGCACCTCGGGCCCCTACGTCCTTGAGGTGGTCGGGGAGCTCGACCACCATTCGGCCCCGGTGCTGTCGGAGGCTGTCAACGACGCCCCTTTCGGGCCGCTGGGGGTGGTGCTGGACCTGTCCGGGCTGACCTTCTGCGACTCGACGGGCATCACGGTGTTCGTGACGGCGCACCGGCGGTCGCAGGCGGCGGGTTCGTCGCTCGCTCTGGCCGGGGTCACCCCCGCGCAGATGCGGGTGCTGCAGATGGTCGGGCTGGACGAGGTCTTCACCTTCCACGCCGATGTCGACGAGGCGGTCCGCGCCGCCCGGCCGCCCCTGCCCGAGGCGCACCGCTGACGTAGGCTGGCCATTCGGCAGACATGTCGATGAAGCGACGATTCGAGGAGAGAAGAAGCACACCGACCCTCGCTCTTCCCAGGGACGGAGTGAGCCGTGAGTTCTTTTTCGCCCGGATTCCGCGGACGCGGCCGGTCGTTCGTCGACCGCCTTCCGCCGGGGCAGTATCCGACCGAGTCCTTTCCCGTACTGTCGGCGGGTCCCACGCCCGAGGTGTCCACCGACACCTGGACGTTCACGGTCACCACGGAGCACGGCGAGGAGCGCCGCTGGACGTGGGACCAGATGATGGCGCTGCCGCAGGAGGAGCCGGTCCGCGACATCCACTGCGTCACCCGCTGGTCGAAGTTCGACACCCGGTGGCGCGGGGTCTCCCTGGACACGTCCCTGGAGGGTGTCGCCACGGACGCCGCGTTCGCCGTGGCCCACAGTTACGGCGGCTACACGACCAATCTCCCGCTCGCCGACCTGCGCGGCGGCAAGGCATGGGTGGTCCACGCCTACGACGGCTTCGCGCTGTCGCCCGAGCACGGAGGCCCCGCACGGCTGCTGGTGCCCCACCTGTACTTCTGGAAGTCGGCGAAATGGGTGCGCGGACTGCGCCTCACGGCCGAGGACCGGCCGGGTTTCTGGGAGGGCGGCGGCTACCACAACTACGGGGATCCCTGGCGGGAGCAGCGGCACCGGGGTGACTGACACGCGGCCTCCCCCGGCGTGACCCGCCGGGGACGAGGCGTGCCGAAACCTGACCGCCGTGATCTTCACCCGTGCGTCGTCCGTGCGGTGTCACCCGCACGGACCACCGGGCGGTGCCGTGCCCCCGCCGCGCGTGCAGTGTCGTCTCAGCAGACCACACCCTCGGAGAAAGAGCGGTCATGACGCACATACGGCACTCCGCCGCGCGGCGGACACTCGCCCTCGCGGTCCTCCTCCCGGCCCTGGCCCTGATGGCGGCCGGCCCGTCCACGGGGTCGGAGAGCGGGGGTGACACCACGCCGCACCAGGACGCCAAGCCGACCGTCGTCCTGGTGCACGGCTACTGGGCGGACAGCTCGGGCTGGACCCAGGTGATCGAGAACCTTCAGGCCAAGGGCTACCGGGTGATCGCCCCCGCGAACCCGCTGCGCAGCCTGTCCGGCGACGCGGACTACCTGGCCACCCTGCTCAGGACGATCGAGGGACCCATCGTCCTCGTCGGCCACTCCTACGGCGGCGCCGTCGTCACCAACGCCGCGGCCGGCAACCCGAACGTCGAATCCCTCGTCTACATCGCGGGGTTCGCCCCGGAGAAGGGCGAGACCGCGTTCGAGCTGGCGGCCAAGTACCCCGGCAGCCGCATCACGGACGACCCCACGGCCCCCGTGCCCACCTCCCTGAACGCCGTGCCGCTGAGCGACGACCCCACCGACGTGGACCTGTACCTCAAGCCCGACAAGTTCAGCGACGTCTTCCTCAGCGACCGGCTGGAGGCGGACCGCGCCGCCACCCTCGCCGCCGCCCAGCGGCCCGCGACCGTCGCCAGCGGCAACGAGCCGACCGAGGCGACCGCGTGGAAGGACATCCCGTCCTGGTTCCTCGTGCCCACGGACGACCGCACCATCGGCACCGCCAACCTGCGCTTCATGGCGGAGCGGGCAGGTTCCACCACCGTCGAGGTCGACGGGCCGCACGCCGTCATGGAGACCGCTCCCGACGAGATCACGGATCTCATCCTGCAGGCGGCACACGACTCCTCCGGCCCCGCCCTCGCCGACACGGGCAGTGCCGAGCAGCTCACGGTCCTCGGCGGCGCCGCCGTCCTCGCCCTGGCCACCGGCACCGGCCTCGTCGCCCTCGCCCGCCGCCGCACCTGACGCCGTCCCCCACGGTCGAGCATCGGGCGGGCAAGGGGACGCTCCCTGCCCGCCCGGCCCGGCAGGGAGCGTCCCCGGCAGTGGTGCCGGCCGTCAGGGCAGGGTCCACTTCTGGTTGGGGCCGGTGTGGCAGGTCCACAGGTGGACCGGCGTGCGGTCGTTCCACGTACCGCCCGAGGCGTCCAGGCACTTGCCCGACCGAGGATTACGGACCGTGCCGTCCGACTGCGCCGACCACACCTGCGCGGCAGTCCCGTTGCACGTCCACAACTGCACCCTCGTCCCGTCCGCACTCCCCCCACCGGACACGTCCAGACACTTCCCCAACGCCCGCAACGTCCCGTCACCCGGCACCGTCCACCGCTGCGCCGCCGACCCGTTGCAGGCGTAGATCTGCACCTGCGTCCCGTCCGCCGTCCCCGCGTCGTCCACGTCCAGACACTTGGCGTTCACGCCCCTCACCTCACCGGCACGGG
>NZ_AZUS01000017.1:0-196769 GCF_000527195.1 Streptomyces sp. CNH189 | reverse complement strand
GCGGCCGAGGCCCCGGTGCCCGTCGCCGCGCACTGAGCGCCGCGCGTCCGGCGAGGACGCGGACGAAGGCGAGCGGCGCCGCACGGATGCTCCGTGCGGCGCCGCTCGCTTCGTGCGTGCGTCGGCCCAAGTCCGTCCCTGTCGCGCGGGCGCGTCAACCCGGGCCCGTCCCCGTCACGGGCGCGTCAGCTCGGGTTCGTCTCGATGACGGCGGTGCGGTCGGACGTGCTGATCAGCGCCTGGCGCAGGGCGCCGTAGACGTCCTGGGGGGTGACGGCGGTCTTCTTGCCGTTGCCCCGGGTGATGAGCACACCGTCGAACGCCTGGCCGTACAAGTCCTCCAGCGCCTTCAGGTCGGGCTTGTCGACCAGCTTGCCGTTGACCGCCTCGACGCGCAGGAACTTCCACAGCGACTTCTCGGGGCTCATCGGCACCGAGTGCGCCGGGTCGGTCTGCACGGTGACCCGGTCGGACATCGCGGGCTCGGCGAACTCCTTCATCATCCGGTCGACCTCGGCCTTGGTGACCTTCGGCTGCTGGGCCGTCGTGGGGACGTTCACCGCGTTCGCGGTACCGGTCTCCACCTGCGTGCGGTACGCGGCGGCGACCACGTCGGCCGCCTTGGCGGCGTCGACGCCCTTGCCGGCCTGCGGGTACACCGGGACGGCCTTGCCGGACTCGAACGTGATCGAGCCCTCCTTGACGGTGCCGACGCCTCCGGCCGCGTTCTCCAGGGCGGCCTGCAGCTTCTCGTGGTCGACGGGGATCTCCGGCTCGACCACGCGCGACTGGCCGAACAGCGAGCCGATGACGTTGACCGGGTTGTAGTCGCTGGTGGCGGCCTTGCCGACGGTGGCGTCGATGTCGACCTGCAGACCGGCGTTGTCCGGCTGGAGTTCGAAGGTCTTGCCGTCGACGGACAGCTTCAGCGGCTTGTTCAGCCGGCCGTCGAGCGCGCCGTCCAGCTTCTTCACGGCCTCGTCGCGGGTGCCGCCGCCGATCTCGATGCCGAGCACCGTGGTGCCCTTGGGCACGTCGGAACGGTTCATCAGCAGGCCCGCGCCGTAGGCGACGCCGGCGACCAGGACCACGCCGGTGGCGAGCAGGACGAGCTTGCTGCGCCCCTTCTTCTTCGGCGCCTTGGAGGAGCTCGCCGGGGGCGGGCTGACCGGGTCGGGCAGCTTCGGCGGGGTGTGCGGGCCGGGGGCGTTCGGGCCCATGCCGGGGGCGTCGAAGGACGCGCTCGGCGGGATCACCGGGATGCCGCTGGTGACGGTCTGCCCGGAGACGTTGTCGTGGCGGGGCCCGTAGCCGGCGGCGGCGGGGTCGGCGAGCTTCTGCGGGGTGAGGATCGCGGTGTCGTCGCTCAGTCCGCCGCCGGGGCCGGTGCGCTCCTCCGCGAAGGGCGCGCCGCCACCGGGGGCGCCCACGCCGCGTGCGACGGCGGGCGGGGTCATCGGGCCGTCGCCGGTGACCGGGCCGCCGGTGGGGCCGGAGGGGGCCTGCGGGCCGCCGGGACGGCCGGGGCCGGGCGCGCCGCCGGGCCGCCCCGCGGGGCCGCGCCGGTTGCCGCCGTCGGTGTCGTCCGCGAAGTACGGGAGGTCGTCGCGGCGCGGTTCGCCGCCGCGGTTCGCGTCCGGACGGGCGCCGTTGCCGCCGGGAGCGCCGGCCAGTGCCTCGGTCACGTCGAAGGAGCCGGTGCCGCCGCCGTGACCGGGAGCCACCGGACCGCCGGTGGGCCCGGCCGCCTTCCCGCCGCCGGGACGGGGAGCGCCCGGGGCGCCCATGGAGCCGACCACGCCGCCGGGCCGCGGGCCACCGGGTCGCGCGCCGGGACCGCCCGGCGCGGCGCCGCCGCCCGCGGGGCCCGCGCCGTTCGGTGCGGACGGGGCCTGCGGAGTGCCGGAGGGAGCCGCGGTGGGCGCGCCGGAAGTACCGGGAGCAGCCACGCCGTTGGCCGGGGCCGCGCCCTGACCGGGCTTGCCCGCCGAGGACTTGCGGGGCGCGAACCAGTCGCTGGCCGGCTTCTCCTCGGCGGCGGGCCGGTCGGCGGCCTCGGGCCGCGCGGGGGGCTCGACCGGGTCGGCGGGGGGTGCGGCAGGAGCGGGCTCGGCGGCGGTCTCGGCGTCGGCGGTGGCTTTCCTGCCCTCCGCGTCCGTGACCGGCTTGCGCACCACGACCGGCGGAATCGGCCGTGACCCGGGGATGTTGATCCGGATCCGGGTCGTCAGCGTGGTCTCGGTCTTGCGTTCCTCCGGCCGCGCGGCCGAACGGCCCGCGTCCGTGCCCTCGTCCGGAATCGCCGGAATCCCGTAGGGCGGGGTGCCCGACGGGTAGGCGGCTCCGCCGTGCCCGTTGGGCCCGGAGGACGGAGTGTCAGTTTCACGACTCAAGGCAGGTTCTCCCGGTTGGCTCCGCCGCCCGTCACGACCTCACGGTGGGGGTCCTCCCAGCTCGGGCGAGGCCGAGGGTTCGAGGGAGGCTCGACGGCGCGCACCACCTTACTGGCCATGTCCGGCCCGTATCCCAGTACCGCCGGGGAAACCCACACCGGACCATCACGCCCCTGGCACGGCGAAGTGGTACGTCACTTGCGAAGTCGGGCGGAGTCGCCGTCCGGTTGCCTCCCGGCACCGAAGGTGGCGCAGATCACAGCCACGGCGATGCCACCGAGCAGGAAGAGGTACGAGCCGCTTCCCGCGGCGAACACGAAGTCGCCTTCCGGACGGCTGACCGTGAGCAGGACGACCATGATCATCCAGCCGGCGGCGACGGCCACCCCGCCCGACCGGCCACGCGTCGCCCGGGACGCGCCGAGCACCAGGCCCGCCTCACCGGCCAGGGCGAGCAGGAGCCCGCCCGGGAACCACGCGGGCTGGACCAGCGCCCCGGCGATGCCCACCACGGCGCCGAGCACCAGCAGCCCGAGCAGGGCGACGGCCCGTCCCGCGGAGGGCGGACGCAAGGGCTGCGCCATCAGGGGCACGCGGTCGCCGCTCACGACGCCTCCCCCGCGCCGACGCCGGCGAACAGGTCGTCCTCCGGGCCCGTGGGCCGCCCGCCGCGTACCAACTCGTAGTACTCGGTGGTGAACAGCGGCTGCGCGAGCTCGTTGGACAGCACGAAGTACGGCTGGTCGGCGACGGTGATCTGGGTGGCGTGGGCGCGCATCGCGGCGGCCTTGGCGCCGGCGTACGCCGTGCCGTCGACGGCCGTGGTGACCCGCTCGTCGTCGACCACACCGGGGACGTCCTGGACCCCGCCCGCCTTGTCGAAGGGCAGGTCGGGAAGGTCACGCTCCAGCCGGGCGAAGGCGTCCTCGGCCACGGAGCGCGGCACGCGGTTCCAGTAGACCTTGGGGACGTCCCACCCGGCCGCCGTGGCCAGTTCGACGGCGCGCATGGCGACGCGGTGGGTCTGGATGTGGTCGGGATGCCCGTAGCCGCCGTTGTCGTCGTACGTGACCAGCACCTGCGGCCGCACCTCGACGATCACCTCGGCGAGCAGCCCGGCGGCCTGGTCGACGTCGGCCTGCCAGAAGCAGCCGGGGTCGTCGTTGTCGGGCAGCCCCATCATTCCGGAGTCGCAGTACCGCCCGGCCCCGCCGAGCAGCCGGAAGTCCGTGACGCCGAGCGCCGCCATCGCCTCCCGCAGCTCACCGAGCCGGTGTCCGCCGAGGGCGGCGCCGCCGAGGTGCCGCAGTCCGGGCGGGATGACCTCGCCGCGTTCACCGAGGGTGCAGGTGACCAGCGTCACGTGGGCGCCCTCGGCCGCGTAGCGCGCCATCGTCGCGCCGTTGTTGATCGACTCGTCGTCCGGGTGCGCGTGCACCAGCATCAGACGCCGAGCGGAGCCAGATGGGGGTCCCCCCGGCCGAGGGCTGGAGGAGGGCAGTTCCGTCATGGGGCCACCCTATTTGGCCTGGGGTGGTTCCGGTCGACTTGGCCGGTTCGCCGGACGTCCCGCCCTCCGGCCGGGCAGCACTCAGCCGCGCAGGGTGCGCGCCCAGGGGGCGTCGACGGCGGCGGCGTCGATGGCCACCAGCACGTTGCTGAGGAGGGCGTCCGCGAAGTAGCGGCGGATCTGCTCCTCGGAGGCGCCGGAGACGGCGCGGATGTACTCGACCTGCTTGGCGTAGCACCGGCGCACGGCCTCGCCGATGCCGGGTTCGGTCGCGCACCCCTGGGCGTGCATGAGGATCATCAGCACGTCCCGGTCGCCGATGACGTCGTCGTACGCGGTGGTCAGCGCGTCCATGACCGCCTGCGGGTCGGTGCTGCGCACGGAGGCCGCCGCCGTGGCGGCGGCCTCGCGCAGACGGTCCGAGCAGTGGTCGACCAGGGCGACGAACAGCGTCTCCTTGTCCTTGAACAGCCGGTACAGGTACCCCTGCGAGATGCCGGCCGCCTTGGCGACGTCCGTCGTGGAGGTCCCGTAGTAGCCGCGGGCGGCGAACGTCCCGATGGCCGTCCGCATGACCGTGGCCCGGCGCTCGTCGGCGGTGGAGCGCTGCCGCGTCCTGGATTCCATGGAAGTAATCAACCACTTTCAAGAAAGGGGCGTCAAAACATCCGCCGGCGGTCAGTCGCGGCTGAACGCCGTGACCATGTCGGCGGAGCCGCCGAGCGCCTCCATCGCGACCAGCGGGTTCCAGTAGTCGACGTACCGGCTGATCCTCCCGTCCCGGGTCTCGACGACGGAGATGTACGTCTGGTTGTACGGCCGCCCGGTCTCCAGGGCGACGCCTTCGCAGCACAGTTCGGCGATGACGAGGGTCGGGTCGACGGTCTCGTGGATCCGCACGTCCTTCATCTCGACACGGAACGCCTTGGGGAAGTTGGCGATGTGCGCGCGCAGTGCGTCGTACCCCTGGAGCCGGGTGGGGTACCCGGGCGGCGCGTACGGGAACTCCAGGACGCCGTCCTCGGTGAACAGCGCCGCCCACTCGTCGGGGCGTCCGGCGGTGAGGAGGTCGAGGTGGTCGAGGAAGGCCTGCTGGGCGGCGGCGCGGATGGGGTCGAGGGTCTGGGGGGTGTGGGTCATGGGTGGGTCACTCCCTACTCATGTAAGCGGTCAACCACTTACTTTGTAGTCCGAAAGAGAGTCCCCACTCGGACGGAGCGGGGACTACAGCCAGCTTGGCGCGCCCTCTAACGGCGTCGGATGTAAGTAATAGACCACTCACATAAGTGCGTCAAGCTGGCCCGTAGGCGCACCCCACGATCACTCTCCGCCACGATCTCCACGAGTGCGATCGTGGAGCCGCCGGGGGTGGGTCAAGCCAGGACGTGCCGCGCGGGCGAAGGTGACCGATTGAGTCCCTCCGACTTCCGGAACACGTCCTTCACGACCGGTTCCGCTCCGCGCCGTGGTCCTCGTAGCGCGGCAGGCCGCTCGTGGAGATGGTCCACTCGCCGATGATGACGTCCTCGCCGTAGACGAAGTCCTTGCGCACGGCGTAGCGAGGGCCGTCCGGGGTGGAGTGGATGTCGCCGAGGACGGCACCGCTGCCGGTGCGGGGGTCGAAGATCGCGTAGACCGGTACGCCCATCAGCGGATAGTCGCCCATCTTGCCCACCCAATCGTTGTCCGGGTTGGACCGCGAGACGACCTCGATGGCGGCGATGACCGCCCGGGGATCGAACCCGGCCGGCACCTCCATGTCCGCCATGGTGATCACCATGACGTCAGGGCGCCGCATGATGCCCTCGTACTCGTCCTCCACATCAGGCGTGCCCGTATGGGCCACGACCTCTGCCGGCATCACCCTCTCCAGGCGCTTGCGAAGCAGCGACGCGGTCAGCTCGTGTCGGCCGTTGGGCGACAGAAGGTCGTGGATGATCCCTTCCTTGGTGATCTCGAACTTCCCCGGCAGCGCGTCGTCCGTGGACCGGACGAAGTCGCGCAGGGCCCGGTACCGGCGGGAGGCGCCCTGATGTGCGTCGTCGGGTGGGGTGGTCATGGCTCTCGCTCCTCGTCGTTCACGCTAGGCAGCCGTCTGGATGTCCGTCCGGCAGTCGCGGCAGCGGGTCGCGGAGCCGGGTGAACGGAAGGCCCGGTCGCAGCCGTCGCAGTTCCGCAGGGGGTGCGGTACGGGCGGCGGGGCGGCGGCCGGTGCGCGGAATGGGGGCGGGGGCGGGAGCTGGTCCGCGAGGCGGTGGGCCAGGAAGGCCGCGGGCCGGCGTACGCCCTCGGGCGGCAGGTCGGCGGTCAGGGCCCGGCGTACGGCGGCGGGGGTGACGTCCCGCTCCAGCCAGGCGGCGACGCCGGGGGTCAGGTGGGCCGTGTCGGTGGTGGAGAGGAGCAGCCGGGGCTCGTGGCGGTGGAGGTCCGCGAGGAGGTCGGCGGCGGCCCGGAACAGCGCGGGGACGCTGCACCCTGGGCGGGGCACGGCGGGGAGGGGTTTGCGGGGTGCTCGTTGCTCACGCGTCTCCCGTGGGGTGCGCTCCTCGCGGGCCTCCTGCGGTGGTGGCTGCGGCTGCGGTTCGGCTGTCGTTCGGGAGGGTGCCTCGGCGGGACGGCGGGCCGCCGCCGGCTGGTTGCACGAGGTCGTGCGGGTCACGATGCGGCCGGTGGAGGTGCGGACGCGTTCGCGGCGCAGATAGCCGTGAGTCTCCAGTTCGCGCAGGGCGGCAGCGATACGAACAGCTCCCTCGGGGAACCGTGCGGCGAGGCTCTTGATGTCGGCCGGGGCGCCCTTGGGCAGCGACTGGAGGTGCGTGCCGAGCCCGATGGCGAGCAGTGAGAGCTCGCGGTGCTGGGCGAGGTGGTTGCCGATCACCGTGAAGCGGGTGGTGTGGCGGGTGTTGTCGTGCCGGAGCCCGCCGGTGGTGCGGTGGGCCTGGTTCGGGTGCTTGTTGCCCGCTGGGCGGGCCTGTGCGTGCGGGGGCACGCTAGGGTTCTGCGTATCCATCAGGAAGGTCCTGTCTTCCTTGGTGGTCAGGCCCTCGCAGTGGGATTGCAGTCCCGGCGGGGGCCGTCTCATGTCTGTGATCGCGGTGGTGCGCTGCGCTGAGCGTCGGGCCTGGGCGGCTCGAAAATGCAGCCGAACCGGGGATGTTCACCCGCCCGAGTGAGCGCGACCACGGGCGGGAGGGGTGGGGTTTGGTGGGGTGTTTTCCCCCGGAGTTCTTTGTCTTTCAGTCGTCGATGGCACCGGAGCGCGAGGGTGCGGGTTCCGGTGCCGTCAGGCTCAGTTCGGCCCAGACGGTCTTGCGTGGGAAGCGCCCTTCGCTTACGCCCCAGCGGTCGGCCAACGCCTCGACGAGCAGGAGGCCCCGGCCCGACTCGGCTTCCGGGTCCTGTACTTGCGGCTCGGGCATCCGCTCACTGCGCGTGTCGGTGACCTCGATGCGGAGCGTGGTGCCGACCACGTAGAGCGTGAGGCGGAAGCTCCGGCCGGGGAGGCGGCCGTGGGTGGCCGCGTTGGCGGCCAGCTCCGCGACGACGTGGCTCGCCCGCTCGTACGGGAGTCCCCAGCTCCGGAGCGTGTCCACCGCGAGCAGGCGGGCGAGGCGGGCACCGCGGGGGGTGGAGGACAACAGCACGGTGAAGTTGCGGATGCGGTGCTCGGGTTCGGGTCCTGACCCGTGCCGGGCGATTCCCTGAGTTTGCTGATTCACGTGACCGAGCGTGGTCGACCGGACATACCGTTACCTGTGATTGCCCTGTTACGTAGAGCTACGGTCCAAGGTTTGTCCAGCGCTGTCGGGACTGTCGGAGCGACTCCTGCGAGCGGGGCGGAACAGTACGTCGCAGCACTATGGAGGGGCGCGCATGTCGGTGAACGGTGAGGCGGTGCGGGTCGGGACCGGGACGGACCAGACGGACGAGCCGGGCTGGGAGGTGGACCCGGACGACGACTGGGCGCTCGCCGTGGTCGCCACAGTAGGACGGCAGTTGAGGCTTCGCCGAGAGGCAACAGGGATGCGCGTCGGCGACTTCGCGGTGGCGGTCGGATACGGCGAGGATCTCGTCTACAAGATCGAGACGGGCAGGCGGATCCCGAGGCCCGAGTACCTGGACACGGCCGACGAGGTTCTGGGCGCGGGCGGCCTCGTCGCGGCGATGAAGGAGGACGTGCGGAAGGTCCGGTACCCGAAGAAGGTGCGGGATCTTGCGCAGATGGAGGCGCGGGCGGTTGAGCTTCAGCTCTACAACCCCGTGAACCTTCATGGGCTTCTCCAGACGCCCGAGTACGCCCGCGCCCTGTTCCGCATGCGGCGACCGCGCTACGCGGAGGAGGAGATCGAACGCGGTGTTGCGGCCCGCGTGGCCCGCAAGGCGGTCTTCGACCGTGACTCGGCGCCGGAGTTGAGCTTCATCCAGGACGAGTGGACGCTCCGACGGCGCCTCGGGGGCCGGGAGGTCGTCCGCGCGCAGCTCGACCACCTGCTGACCGTGGCCCAATTGCCCAACGTCGAGATCCAGGTCATGCCGATGGACCGCGAGGAGCACGCCGGGGCGGACGGCGGGATCGAGGTGTTGAAGTTCGAGGACGGGACGGCGGTCGGCCGTTCCCCGGCAGTGGCCGGCGGCCGTCCGGTCACCGATCCACGCCAGCTCCGTATCCTTGAACTGCGCTACGGCATCATCCGGGCGCAGGCGCTCACTCCACTCGAGTCGACCGCCTTCATCGAGCGGCTGTTGGGGGAGACATGATCCGCACGACCCCGTCACGGGACGCCTGCGAACTGGCGTGGTTCAAGAGCAGCTACAGCAGCGGAGCCGAGACCGACTCCTGCGTCGAGATCGCCACCGCCCCCGCCACCATCCACGTCCGCGACTCCAAGAACACCGACGGCCCCCGCCTCACCTTCACCCCGGCCGCCTGGGCCGGCTTCCTCACCGCCGCGCGCCACGACCGTCCGGCGTGACATCACCGCGGCGCAGACCCGGTGAAGCGGCCGGGCTGCTGATCGACTGCACGGTGCCGAGTGCCGCCCGCGATGTGCCGTCATGACACCCGACGCGCGCCACGAGTCCGACGCCGACGTCACCGTGGAGATGACGACGCTGCAACGGCATTGCATCGACGGCGGTGTGGACAACGAGGTCTCGATCGCGGCGGTGGACGGCCGCGACGACGACGTCGAAGCGGGCCACGCCGTGCGCGAGGCGGGTTGGCGGCAGGCCGCGGGCTGGACGGGCGACCCCGGGTCGGGCCGGTGGCCCCCCGATGACGCACGCGTCAGGGTGTCGCTGCCCGGCTCACAGTGGCGTTTCGTGATCCGCGTGCTCGACCGGGACGAAGCCCTCGGCCCTCCTGCCCACCCCGGAAACGTCACCGACCGACGGTTCTGGCCGGTGCTCCGGCGAGCGATCGTCGCCGCCCTGGAGGCCGGGTCCGCGTAAGGCGCGCCCGGTCCAGCGCCGCGCGCCCCCTCACGCCCCCCTGAGGCTAGGGAACGGCCGGTCCGCCTCCAGTTCGAACGCCAGCTCCAGCAGGGTCCGTTCAGCGCCCGGACGGCCCGAGAACATCACGCCGATCGGCAGGCCGTCCGGGGTCGTGGACGCGGCCGGGAGGGAGATCGACGGGGTGCCGACGACGTTGTTGACCGGGGTGAACGCCACGTACGCGAGGATCCGCTCGATCAGCGTGGCGTACGGGACGGACGGGGCGAGGTGGCCGAGCGGCGGGGTGGTGTGCGCGAGGACCGGGGACAGGATGACGTCCTGGCCCCGGAACGCCGCCGCGTAGGCCTCCCGGGTGCGCTTCAGGCGGCGCACCACCGCCGGTGTGCTGCGCCAGTTGCGGACGTACGTCTCGCGCAGGCCGCGGCTCAGGCCGTCCATGCGGTGGCGGTCGAAGTCCGTGCCCATGGTCCGGCCCGTGGCGCCGATGAGGAACGACAGCATGCCCCAGTAGGTGAGGAAGTCCTCGGTGAAGCGCGGGTCGATGGCCAGCTCCACCGGCGTCACCGTGTGGCCGAGGCGTTCGAGGCGCCGCGCCGTCTCCGTGACGGCCGCGCGGGTGTCCTCGTCGGTGCGGGCGCCGTTCGGGGAGTCCACCAGCAGGCCGACCCGCAGCCGGCGCTTCCCCGGGCCCTCCACCAGCCCCACGGACGGCAGCTTGGCGTTCCGGTGGTGCAGTTCCGCCGCGGCGAGGAACGCGGCGCTGTCCCGGACCGTGCGGCTCACGACGCCGTCGACCACGATGTCGATGGGCAGCTGACGCCCTTGCGCGTTCGGCACGGTCCGGCCGCGGGTGGGCTTGAGCCCGACGAGGCCGCAAGCGGCGGCCGGGATGCGGATGGAGCCGCCGCCGTCGTTGGCGTGCGCGACCGGCACCGCACCGGCGGCGACCAGGGCGGCGCTGCCGCCGGAGGAGCCGCCCGCCGAGTGGCCCGTGTGCCAGGGGTTGCGGACCGGCGGGCCCTCCTCGTACTCCGTGCTGGGGCTGAAGCCGAACTCGGGCAGCCGGGTCTTGCCGAGCACCGTGACGCCGGTGCTGAGCAGCTGGCGGGTGAAGGCGGCGTGCCGCCGGGCCGGCCGGGGCCGGAACGCGGCGCTGCCGTGTCCCGTGGGCAGGCCCGCGAAGTCGGTGTTGTCCTTCACGAAGGTCGGCACCCCGGCGAACACGCCGCCGCCGGGGGCGCCGTGGGCGGGGATGTCGAGGTGCACCTGGACGGCGTCGAGCCGGGCGTCGGCGTCCCGGACCCGGGCCGCGGCGTCCTTGGCGACCTCGGCGGGGCTCACCTCGCCCCGGCGGATCGCCGCGGCGAGGCCGACCGCGTCCAGGTCGCCCAGGGCGTCGTCACGGAAGACGTGGACCTGGGTCCGCGCCTCGCCGCGTCCTTGGCTCTGTTCCTCGGAAGTCGTCACCGTAGGCTCCGCCCTGCGCGCGTGAATACTGGCCCGTCCATCATTGCTTACCGACGGGTAACACGCGAGAGGCCGGCCTCGGCCGCGCTCAGAAGTTGAGGCTGCCGATCATCCCCGCGATGTTGGTGGTGACTTCGTTGATCGTGGGCGCGATCGTCGACGAGGCCAGGTAGAAGCCGAGCAGCATGCACACGATCGCGTGCCCTGCTTTCAGGCCCGACTTCTTGATCAGCAGGAAGACGATGATCGCCAGCAGCACCACCGCCGAAATCGAGAGTGCCACGGCGGCTCACCTCCAAGGATCCCAGGGGCGCGGGGGTCACGGAACATGGGGGCAGTACGTACACACAGCAGGCAGCAGGTTCATACCCACTATGCGCTAACGATCATAACTATCCGTACGTGCGCATCGATCGGCGCACGGCCGCACAAGGGGGCGCATGGCCAATATGGTCAGGGCATGACGACCGAGACGGACTCCTTCCCCCGACTCCACGCACGCACCCTCCGCTTCACGCTCGGCGCACCGCGTTCGTTCAGCGTGGCGCCCGACGGCTCACGTGTCGTGTTCCTCCGCTCAAGTTCCGGTACGGACCGGGCCAACGCCCTGTGGGTGCTCGACACCGAGGGGGGTGGGGAGCGCGTGGCGGCCGACCCGCGCGCCCTCCTGGGCGGCGCCTCCGAGCAGCTCTCCGCCGCGGAGCGGGCACGGCGCGAACGCAGCCGTGAGTCGGGCGCCGGCATCGTCGGCTACGCCACCGACGCGGCGGTGGAGCTGGCGGCTTTCGCCTTGTCAGGGCGGCTTTTCACGGCCGAGCTGAGGGCCGGCACGGCACGCGAACTGCCCACCCCGGGACCGGTGATCGACCCCCGTCCGTCGCCCGACGGCCGGCATGTCGCGTACGTCGCCCGGGGCGCCCTGCGGGTGATCTCCGCCGAGGGGGCGGGCGACCGCGCGCTCACCACCCCCGAGTCGGAGGACGTCACCTACGGTCTGGCCGAGTTCATCGCGGCCGAGGAGATGAGCCGGTCGCGCGGCTTCTGGTGGGCCCCGGAGTCGGACCGGCTGCTGGTGGCGCGGGTGGACGACACGCCGGTGCGGCAGTGGTGGATCTCCGACCCCGCCCACCCGGAACGTGACCCGCACCACGTTCGCTACCCGGCGGCCGGCACCCCCAACGCGGACGTCCGGCTGTTCGTGGTCGACCTCGAGGGGACGCGCACGGAGGTCTCCTGGGACCGGGCGCGCTACCCGTACCTGGCGCGAGTGCACTGGTCAGCGGCAGGGGCCCCGTTGCTGCTCGTACAAGCGCGCGACCAGCGGGGCCAGCTGATCCTGGCCGTGGACCCGGAGTCCGGGGCCACCCGGATGGTGCACGCCGACGAAGATCCGGAATGGCTGGAACTTTTCCCCGGTGTGCCCTGCTGGAGCCCCTCCGGACAGCTCGTCCGGATCGCCGACGAGGGGGGTGCCCGGCGCCTCGCCGTAGGTGAACGACCGCTCACCGGACCGCAGTTGCACATCCGTGCGGTACTCGACGTCTCGGACGACGACGTGCTGGTCTCGGCGTCGGCAGGCGCGGAGGCGGCCGACCCGGAGACCGGTCAGGTGCACGTCTACCGGGTGAACGAACTGGGCATGGAGCGCGTCTCCGAGGAGCCCGGGGTGCACACCGCGGTGCGCTCCGGAGGAGTCACGGTGCTCGTCTCGGCGACCCTGGACCGGCCAGGTTCTCGGGTGCGGGTGCTCCGTGACGGGAAACAGACGGCGACTGTCCCCTCGTACGCCGAAGACCCCGGTATGTCCCCTCGGGTGACGCTGACACAGGGGGGCGCACGCCGCATCCCGTGCGCCGTGCTTATGCCTCGGGACTACGCCGGTGACAGCCCCCTCCCGGTGCTCATGGACCCCTACGGTGGTCCGCACGGCCAGCGGGTGGTGGCCGCCCACAACCCGCACCTGACCTCGCAGTGGTTCGCCGACCAGGGCTTCGCGGTGATCGTCGCCGACGGGCGCGGCACCCCGGGCCACTCCCCCGCCTGGGAGAAGTCCGTCAAGGACGACATCGCCGCGGTCGTCCTCCAGGACCAGGTGGACGCGCTCCAGGCGCTGGCGGAGGACTTCCCGCTCGACCTGGGCCGGGTCGCGATCCGCGGCTGGTCCTTCGGCGGCTACCTGGCCGCCCTCGCGGCGCTGCGCCGCCCCGACGTGTTCCACGCCGCCGTGGTCGGAGCCCCCGTCACCGACCTGCGCCTGTACGACACCCACTACCAGGAGCGCTACGTCGGGCACCCGGACGAGCAGCCGGAGAACTACCGCCGCAACTCGGTGATCGACGACGCCGGCCTGGTCGACGCCGCCGAACCGCACCGGCCCATGATGATCATCCACGGCCTCGCCGACGACAACGTGGTCGTCGCCCACTCCCTGCGGCTGTCCTCGGCACTGCTGGCCGCCGGCCGCCCCCACGAGGTCCTGCCGCTGTCCGGCGTCACGCACATGACGCCACAGGAGGAGGTCGCCGAGAACCTGCTCCGCCTCCAGCTCGGCTTCCTCCGGCGCGCGCTGTCCCTCCCGGACACCGACGCACCGCGTTAACACCGGGGCAACTCCGCGGAAGCGGTACCGATATACGGACAGGGAAAGCTGTTCAGCGTACGGCCGTGCGGGTGCCGTGAACGGGCCGGGATGCGCCATGTCATCCCGGCCCGTACCCGTACCCGTGCCGACAGCCGGCCCACCGGTCAACCGGACCCGTCGCCCCGCTCCTCCACCGGCACCACGTGCTTCTCCTCCGCGAAGTGGCACGCCGAGTCGTGGGCCGCGGGTCCCCCCTCCAGCCACTCCGGCACCGCGAGCAGCGGCACCTCCTGGGCGCACCGCTCCCGCGCCTTCCAGCAGCGGGTGCGGAACCGGCAGCCGGACGGGATGTTCGTCGGCGACGGCACGTCCCCGGTCAGCACGATCCGCTCCCGGTGCTCGCGCGCCCGGGGGTCCGGGACGGGCACGGCGGACAGCAGCGCCTGGGTGTAGGGGTGCGTGGGGTGGTCGTAGATCTCGGTGTCGGTGCCGGTCTCCACGATCCGGCCGAGGTACATCACCCCGACCCGGTCGGAGATGTGCCGGACGATCGACAGGTCGTGCGCGATGAAGACGTAGGACAGGTCGAACTCGCTCTGGAGCCGGTCCATCAGGTTGATGACCTGCGCCTGCACGGAGACGTCCAGCGCGGAGACCGGCTCGTCGGCGACGATCACCTCGGGGCGCAGCGCGAGGCCCCGCGCGATGCCGATGCGCTGCCGCTGGCCGCCGGAGAACTGGTGCGGATAGCGGTTGATGTACTCCGGGTTCAGGCCCACCACGTCCAGCAGGTCCTGCACCCGGCGCCGCCGGTCCCCCTTGGGCGCCACCTCGGGGTGGATGTCGTACGGCTCCCCGATGATGTCGCCGACCGTCATCCGCGGGTTGAGCGAGGTGTACGGGTCCTGGAACACCATCTGGATGTTGCGGCGCACCGCCTTGAGCGCCCTGCCGGACAGCCGGGTGATGTCCTCGCCCTTGTAGCGGATCGAACCGGCCGTCGGCCGCTCCAGGTTGACCAGCATCTTGGCGACCGTCGACTTGCCGCAGCCGGACTCCCCCACGATGCCCAGCGTCTCACCCCGGTCCAGGTGGAAGTCCACGCCGTCGACCGCCTTCACGGCGCCGACCTGCTTGCGGAAGACGATGCCCCGGGTCAGCGGGTAGTGCTTGACCAGGCCGCTGACCTCCAGGATCGGCTCAGTCATCCAGGCACTCCCTCCAGAAGTGGCAGGCACTCCCGCGCGTGCCGGAGACCTCGTACAGCGGCGGGTCGTCGGTGGTGCAGATGTCCCGGGCCAGCGGACAGCGGGGGTGGAAGGGACAACCGGGCGGGATGCGGGTGAGGTTGGGCGGCAGGCCCTTGATGGCGTAGAGCTCCCGGCCCTTGTGGTCCAGGCGCGGGATGGAGTCCAGCAGACCCCGGGTGTACGGGTGCGCCGGGGCCTTGTAGATGTCATGCACCGGCGCCGACTCCACGATCCGCCCCGCGTACATCACCGCGATGCGGTCGGCGACGTCGGCGACCACACCGAGGTCGTGGGTGATGAGGATCAGGCCCATCCGGTACTCCCGCTGGAGCTCCGCGAGCAGCTCCATGACCTGGGCCTGGACGGTGACGTCGAGGGCGGTGGTCGGCTCGTCGGCGATGATCAGGGCCGGTTCCAGGGCCAGCGCCATCGCGATCATGATGCGCTGGCGCATGCCGCCGGAGAACTGGTGCGGGTACTGCCGGACCCGCTCCCGGGCGCCGGGGATGCGCACCCGGTCCATCAGCTCGACCGCCTTCGCCCGCGCGTCCTTGCGGGACATGCCCCGGTGCACGGTGAACATCTCGCCCAGCTGGTCGCCGACGGTGAGCACGGGGTTCAGGGAGGACAGCGCGTCCTGGAAGATCATCGCCATCTCGGCGCCCCGGATCCGCCGGCGCTCCTCCTCCTTGAGCTTCAGCAGGTCCCGGCCCTGGAAGACGACCTCGCCGCCGGTGATCCGGCCGGGCGGGACGTCGAGGATGCCCATGATCGCCTGGGCCGTCACGGACTTGCCGGAGCCCGACTCGCCCAGCACGGCCAGGGTCTCCCCCTCGTCCACGCCGTAGCTGACCCCGTTGACGGCCTTGGCCACACCGTCCCGGGTGCGGAACTCCACGTGCAGGTCACGCACTTCGAGCAGCACCGCGGCTCACCTCAGCTTCGGGTCGAGGGCGTCGCGCACCGCGTCGCCGAGCATGATGAACGCCAGGACCGTGATCGCGAGGGCCCCGGAGGGCCACAGCAGCGCGTGCGGGGCGTTGCGGATGTAGGGCGAGGCGGTGGAGATGTCGATGCCCCAGGAGACGCTGGGCGGCTTCAGCCCGACCCCGAGGTACGACAGGGTCGCCTCCAGGGCGATGTACGTGCCCAGCGCGATGGTCGCGACGACGATGACCGGGGCGACCGCGTTGGGCGCGATGTGCCGCAGCAGCAGCCGCGAGTGGGACGCGCCGAGCGCCCGCGCGGCCTGCACGTAGTCGTTCTGTTTGGCGGTGATCACGGCGCCGCGGGCGATGCGGGAGATCTGCGGCCAGCCGAGCAGCACGATGAAGCCGATGACCGGCCAGACGGTGTTGCTGGTGATGACGGACAACAGCACCAGACCGCCGAGGACGACCGGGATGGCGAAGAAGACGTCGGTGATCCGGGACAGCACCGAGTCGGAGACGCCGCCGAAGTATCCGGCGAGCGCGCCGAGCACACTGCCGAAGACGGCGACCCCGAGGGTGGCGAGCACCCCGACCGCGACGGAGGTGCGGGCCCCGTACACGGTGCGGGTGTAGACGTCGCAGCCCTGCCCGTCGAACCCGAAGGGGTGGCCGGGCTGGGAGCCCTCCTGGGCCTTGGACAGGTCGCACTTGAGGGGGCTTCCGGAGGTGATGGCCGACGGCCACAGCGAGATGAAGACCAGGAACAGGATGACCAGCGCGGAGACGATGAACACGGGGTTGCGGCGCAGGTCCCGCCAGGCGTCCGACCACAGCGAGCGGGGCCGGTCCTCCGGGCCCGTGCCGTCCGGGCCGGCCGGCGTCTTCTCCAGCGTCTCGGCCTCGTCGACACCCAGGTCCATGGCGCCGCCCATGCTGGTGCCCGCGATGGCGGCCTCGGGTTCCTCGTGACGGTCAGACATAGCGGATCCTCGGGTCGAGTACGGCGTACAGGAGGTCGACGACGAGGTTGGCGACGAGGAAGACCAGCACCAGGACGGTGACGAAGCCGACCACCGTCTGCGTGTTCTGCCGCAGGATGCCCTGGTAGAGCTGGTAGCCGACACCGTGGATGTTGAAGATGCGCTCGGTGACGATCGCGCCGCCCATCAGGAAGCCGATGTCGGCTCCGATGAAGGTGACCACGGGGATCAGGGAGTTGCGCAGCAGGTGCCGGACGACCACCCGGCGCCGGGGCAGGCCCTTGGCGATCGCGGTGCGGACGTAGTCGGAGCGGCGGTTCTCCGCGATGGAGGTGCGGGTCAGCCGGGTGACGTAGGCGAGGGACACCGACGCCAGCACCAGGCCGGGCAGGATCAGCTCGTCGAAGGGCGCCTCGGAGGACACCGAGGGCCGGATCCAGCCCCACTTCACGCCGAGCAGCAGCTGGAGCAGCAGACCGGTGACGAAGGTGGGCACGGAGATCACGACGAGGGTCAGCAGCAACACCCCGGTGTCGACCGGCCGGCCCCGGCGCAGCCCGGTGACCACGCCGAGGGTGACGCCGATGACGATCTCGAAGAGGATCGCGATCACCGTGAGCCGGATGGTGACGGGGAACGCCGTCGCCATCAGCTCGGTGACCTCCTGGCCGTTGAAGGCCGTTCCGAAGTCACCGGTGAAGACGTTCCCCATGTACGTCAGGTATTGCTGCCAGACCGGCTTGTCGAGGCCGAACTCCTGCTCCAGACGGGCGGCCGTCGCCGGGTCGCACTGCCGCTCCCCGCACAGTCCCGCGATGGGGTCGCCCATCACGTTGACCATGAGGAAGATCAGCAGCGTGGCCCCGATGAAGACCGGGATCATCTGGAGCAGCCGCCGGACGACGTAGCGCCCCATGCCGGCTCAGCTGACCTTGATCTCGTCGTAGACGGGAACGCTGAACGGATTGAGCTTGACGTTCGACAGCCGGTCCGACCAGCCGGCGCTGCCGTTCTGGTACCAGAGCGGGATCGCGGCCATGTTGTCGCGGACCACTTCCTCCGCCTGCTGGAACAGGCCGACGGCCTTGGCGGTGTCGGTCTCCTGGTTGGCCTGGTTCACCAGGTCGTCGAACTTCTTGTTCGACCACTTGCCGTCGTTGGAGGAGGCGTTGGTGTAGTAGAGCGGCTGGAGGAAGTTCTGGATGAGCGGGTAGTCCATCTGCCAGCCGGCCCGGAACGGCCCCGTCATCTTGCGGTCGGTGATCTCGTTGCGGAAGTCCGCGAAGGTGCCGACCGGGTTGGCGGTGCAGGCACGCTCGTTGTCGAGGGCGTTGTTGATGGAGTTGCAGACGGCGTTGACCCACTCCCGGTGGGAGCCGGTGTCGGCGTTGAAGGTGATCGTCACCTTGCCGCCGGGCAGTCCGCCGCCCTCCTCGATCAGCTTCTTGGCCTCGTCCGGCTTGAACTCGCAGAACTCCCCGCACAGTCCGTCCTGGAAGCCGCCGTCCTCGCCGAGCACCGGGGAGGTCCAGTCGGTGGCGGGGGTGCGGGTCTTCTGGAAGATCGTGTCGGTGATCTGCTTCCGGTCGATCGCCATGGACAGGCCCTGACGGACCTTCGTCGCGCCGTCGGTGTTCCAGGCGTCGTCGTAGAACGGGAAGGCGAGGGTCTGGATGATGCCCGCGGGGGTGTTGAGGTAGCGGTCGCCCAGGTCGTTCTTCACGTTCTTCAGCTGCGCGGCGGGCACGTCGTCGACGAGGTCGAGGTTGCCGGCCAGCAGGTCGGTGTAGGCGGTGTTGTTGTCGGTGTAGACCTTCAGGTCCACGCCGCCGTTCTCCGCCTTGTCGTCGCCGGGGTAGTCGTCCCACTTGCGCAGGGACATCTGCGAGCCGCGGTTGCACGACTCGACCAGGTAGGGGCCGTTGCCGACGGGCTTCTTCACCCACGCGTCGTGGTCGTCGAAGAACGCCCGGGGCAGCGGGGCGAAGGCGTTGTAGCCGAGGGTGTCGGGGAACGTCGAGAACGTCTGGGTGAGCTTGACGGTGAAGGTGCGGTCGCCGGTGACCTTCAGGCCGGACAGGGTGTCCGCGGTCTGCTCGCCCTCCTCCGGGTGCACCTGGTCGTAGCCCTCGATGTAGCCGAAGAAGTACGAGTTGCGCTGGTTGTTGCGCAGGCTCGCGCCGTAGTTCCAGGCGTCCACGAAGGACTGGGCGGTGACCTTCTCGCCGTTGCTGAACGTCCAGCCGTCCTTGACGGTGACGGTGAAGTTCCGCGAGTCGTCGGTCTCGATGCTCTCGGCGAGCATGTCCTTGGCCTCGCCGGTCTCCGGGTCGTACCGCTTCAGCCCCCGGAAGATCATGTCCAGGACCTTGCCGCCCTGGACCTCGTTGGTGTTCGACGGCTCCAGCGGGTTCTGCGGGTCGCCCCAGGAAGCGCTCAGCACGGCCGCGGAGTCGCTCCCGCCGTCTCCGCCGCCGCCGCATCCCGCCGTGGCGAGGGCGACCGCCATCGCGCAGGCGGCCCATCTGGCGTGCGTGGTGATGCGCATGGGGTGCCTCCTCGTGCCCGGGTCCCTTACCGGGTCAGCCTGGAAGCGGGGGACCCGGCGCGCACGCCCGCCGGGTCCGTACGGGTACGGGGTGTCCTCCGGACGGCCGCACGAGCCCGCCCGTGACCCTCCCCGAAGCCCCGGACGGCGCGGGACGCCCCCTGCCCTCGCGGGCGGGCACGCCGAGGCGCGGGTGAACGACGCACGTCCACGGCGGGGGTGACGAGCCGGGGCGGCCCGCGCCACGGGCCGGCGGCGGGCGAGGCAGCGCGCCGGGCGGGCGCGGGACTCGGGGCCGCGCCCCGAAGGCCAGGGCTTCCCGTACGCACGGCGAACCGCCCGCGCCCGTACGGGCCCTTGCCCTCACGGGCGGCCACGCCGAGGCCCGGACCCGCGAGGGCGCGTCGGGGGCGGGTATGCCGGAGGGCCGGGGCAGGAGGGTGCACCCTCCTGCCCCGGCCCTCCGGGACGGATCAGCTCTTGGCGATGTGCGACTCGTTCTCCAGGGCCTTCAGGCCCGGGTCCATCACGACGTCCTCGGTGCGGCCCGCGATCGAGCCCTCCTCCGGGTAGTGGCACGCCGTCAGGTGGCCCTCCTTGCTGCCCTGGATCCGCACCAGCGGCGGCTCCTCCGTGGCGCACTTCTCCGTCGCCTTCCAGCAGCGGGTGCGGAAGCGGCAGCCGGACGGCGGCGAGATCGGCGAGGGGACGTCACCGGCGAGGCGGATCCGCTCCCGCTTGTCCGCGTCGATGTCGGCGTCCGGCACCGCGGACAGCAGCGCGTGCGTGTACGGGTGACGGGGCCGGTTGTAGATCGAGTCGCGGTCCGCGATCTCCACGATCTTGCCCAGGTACATCACCGCGACGCGCTGCGAGAAGTGCCGCACGATCGCCAGGTCGTGGGCGATGAAGACGAACGCGATGCCCATCTCCCGCTGCACTTCCTGCAGCAGGTTGACCACCTGCGCCTGGATCGACACGTCCAGGGCCGACACCGGCTCGTCGGCGACGATCAGCTTCGGCTGCAGGGCGATGGCACGCGCGACGCCGATGCGCTGGCGCTGACCGCCGGAGAACTCGTGCGGGAAGCGGTTGTAGTGCTCCGGGTTGAGACCCACGATCTCCAGGAGTTCCCGGACCCGCTTCTCACGGCCGCCGGGCGGGTTGATCCCGTTGATCTCCATCGGGCCGGAGATGATCGTGCCGACCGTCTGCCGCGGGTTCAGCGAGGCGTACGGGTCCTGGAAGATCATCTGGATCTCGGACCGGATCGGCGCCAGCTTCCTGCGGTCGGCCGAGCTGATGTCCTGGCCCTGGTACTCGATGGTGCCCGCGGTCGGCTCGTAGAGCCGGGTGATCAGCCGTCCGGTGGTGGACTTGCCACAACCGGACTCGCCGACCAGGCCGAGGCTCTCGCCCGGGTAGACCTCGAAGTCGACGCCGTCGACGGCCTTGACCGCGCCGACGGTGCGCCGGATCGGGAAGCCGCCCTTGATCGGGAAGTGCTTGGTCAGACCGCTGACCTTCATCAGCGGCGCCTCGGAGCCGTTCCGCTGCTGCGGGACGGAGTCGGCGACCGCTGTGGTCGTCTTGCTGTTGTCGCTCATGGAAATGCCCCAGTCGCCGGTTTCCGCTCAGCCCAGCCGGGGCTGAATCGTCTCGATGAACACCTGCTGCCGCTGTTCCGCCGTCAGGTGGCAGGCGGCGGCGCGTCCCGGTGCGAGCGTCGGTCGCTCGCCCGAGCAGCGCTCCCCCGAGACCTTGTCGGTGAAGGCGCACCGCGGGTGGAACGGACAGCCCGGGGGCGGGTTCAGCAGGGAGGGCGGCGAGCCGGGGATCGGCAGCAGCGGCTCGTCGACGTCCGAGGACAGCCGCGGCATGGAGCCCAGCAGACCCCAGGTGTACGGGTGCTGCGGCGACTTGAGCACCTCACGCGTGGTGCCCCGCTCGACCGCGCGGCCGGCGTACATCACCAGGATGTCGTCGGCCATGTTGGCGACCACACCGAGGTCGTGGGTGATCATGATGATCGCGGAGCCGAACTCCTGCTGCAGGTCCTTGAGCAGGTCGAGGATCTGCGCCTGCACGGTCACGTCGAGGGCCGTGGTCGGCTCGTCGGCGATCAGCAGGTCCGGGTCGCAGGAGAGCGCCATGGCGATCATCGCGCGCTGGCGCATACCGCCGGAGAACTGGTGCGGGTAGTCGTCGACCCGCTGCTGCGGGTGCGGGATGCCGACCTTCTCCAGAAGGTCGATGGCGCGCACCCGGGCGTCCCGCTTGGAGGCGCCGGTGTGCTTCATGAACGGCTCACCGATCTGGCGGCCGACCGTGTAGTACGGCGACAGCGCGGTCAGCGCGTCCTGGAAGATCATCGCCATCTTCTTGCCGCGCAGCCTCTCCAGCTGCTTCTCGCCGGCGGTGGTCAGCTCCTGGCCGTCCAGCGTGATCGACCCGTCGATGGCGGTCTTCTTGCGGTTGTGCAGGCCGAGGACGGCCAGGTTGGTCACCGACTTGCCGGAGCCGGACTCGCCCACGATGCCGAGGGTCTTGCCGCGCTCCAGGTCGAAGGAGAGCCCGTCCACCGCC
This sequence comes from Streptomyces sp. CNH189, assembly GCF_000527195.1. Classification (NCBI taxonomy): domain Bacteria; kingdom Bacillati; phylum Actinomycetota; class Actinomycetes; order Kitasatosporales; family Streptomycetaceae; genus Streptomyces; species Streptomyces sp. CNH189. The sequence goes on along the minus strand of NZ_AZUS01000017.1, from coordinate 175,068 downwards.
TTGACGATGCCGTCCTCGGTGGAGAAGTGGACCTTGAGGTCGCGCACCGAGAGGAAGGCTTCTCCCGCGGCGGCGGCCGCGGCCTCTTCGGGCTTGGTCTGAGTGGTCACGGTAGTTCTCCTAGGACAGACGCACGCGCGGGTCGATGACGGCGTACAAGGCGTCCACGATCAGGTTGAAGACGATGATCAGCGCGGCGCTGACCAGCATGACGCCCATCAGCATCGGCAGGTCCTTGTTGACGACGGAGGACAGCGCCAGCCGGCCGAGACCGGCCAGGCCGAAGGTCAGCTCGGTCACCATGCCGCCCGACAGCAGCGACGAGAGGTCGATGCCGAGGATGGTGATGATGGGGATGAGGGAGCCACGCCACGCGTAGCGGAAGAACACGAAGTTGCCCGACATGCCCTTGGCGCGGGCCGCCCTGACGTGTTCCTCCTGGAGCTGCTCGATCATCGACGAGCGGCTCATACGCGTGTAGTTGGCGGTGAAGATGGTGGCCATGACGAGCCAGGGGATCAGCAGGCCCATGAACCATCCGCCGAGGTCCTCGGAGAACGGCACGTACTTGGGCTTGTCGAGCCAGCCCGTCTGGTAGACGAGGAAGAGCAGGACCAGCGGGCCGAGGAAGTAGATCTGCATCGAGCTGATGACCAGCGAGCCGGAGCTGAAGGTCTTGTCGATCCAGGTGCCGCGGAACTTGGCGGCCATCATGCCGGCGCCGAGGCCGACGATCAGGAAGACGATCAGCGAGCCGACGGTCAGCGACAGCGTCGTCGGGAAGCGGTCGACGATCGTGTCCCAGACGTTCTGGTCGTTGGCGAAGGACACGCCGAAGCAGGGGGCGCTGCAGTGGCCGACGGCGAAGTCACGGCCGGTGAAGATGCCGATCAGGAAGTTCCAGTACTGGACCGTGACCGGCTTGTCGAGGCCCAGGTTCGTGTGGATGATCTCCAGCGCGTCCGGAGTGCAGTTCTTGCCACAGGCCAGCAGAGCCGGGTCCTGCGGAATGGCGAAGAACATGAAGAAGGTGAACGCACTGATCAGGACAAGGATCAGTGCCGCACCGAACGTCCGGCGAATGAGGAATTGAAGCATGGCAGGAAGCTGCTCTCAGGACGGCGGCTGTCGGAAGGAAGATCTGGGGGTGGCCTCCGGGGCCGGTGGTGGGCGTTCCGCCGCGCGCCCACCACCGGACTCCGGCCTGGCGGTTACTTCTTGAGGAAGATCCGGGTGACGTCCACGTAGCTCGAGTCCGAGCTGTAGCGGAGGCCGCCGATGTTCGAACCGAAGATCTGGAAGACCTTCGTGTAGTAGATCGGGGCAGCCGGGTTGACTTCCTTGGCGATGTACTCGCTCAGCTCGGTCCAGGCCTTGGTGGCCTCGTCGGTGTCGGTGATCTTCAGGATGCGCTGGATCTCCGAGTTGACGTGCTTGTCGTTGATGTGCGAGTAGTTCGACGCACCGTCCTGGATCTGCGTGCCGTCGTACAGCGGCGGCACCACGGTGGAGGCGGACGGCCAGTCCTGACCCCAACCGGTCATGTAGAGGTCCAGACCGTTGTTGACCTTACCGACCTGCTCGTACCAGGTAGCGGCGTCGATCTCCTTCTTCTGGATGTCGAGGCCGATCTTCTCCAGCGCGTCGGTGATCAGCACGGCCTGCTGCTGACGGACCGGCGAGTTGGCGTAGGCGTAGACGAGCTTCTTGCCCGCGAAGCCGCCCTCGTCGATCAGCTTCTTGGCGGCCGCGATGTCACCGTTCGTCTTCGTGTGCCGGTTGAACGGGTCGAAGTCCTCGCGGTAGCCCGGAGTGGTGGGCGAGGTCAGCGAGTTGGCGACCTCACCGCCGTAGGCACCGCCGTCGGCCTTGTAGATGGCCGTGGCCGGCAGGGCCAGGGTGATCGCGTCACGGAGCTTCTTGTCCTTGACGCGGTCCATGTTGAAGTTCAGCTGCCACACGTAGGGCGCGTAGCCCTGGATCGTGCGCTTCATGGCCGCCTTGTCGCTGACGACCTTCTGCAGCTGGGTGGTGGCGACCTGACCCGTGAACATCATCGCGTTCTTGGCCTCGCCCTGGTCGGCGAGAAGGGTCTTGGTCTGGTCCTCGTCGTCGTGGTTCATCTCGATGTTGAAACCGTCGACGTACTGGTGGCGCACGGAGTCGGACTTGGCGTCCCACTGCGTGTTCTTGACCAGCTTCATGGACTTGCCGGGCTTGAAGTCCGCGATCTTGTACGGGCCCGAGGCGACCGGGTCGTGGTCGTACTTCTCCTTGGTGTCCGTCTCCACGGGGACGACCGCGTAACCCGGCATGGTGAGCATCTGCGGCAGGTCGGGCTGCGCCGTCTTGAAGTGGAAGACGACCGTCTTGTCGTCCGGCGTCTCGAGGACGTTGTTGGGCAGGTGCTTGCCCTTGAACGGACCGTCGTAGGCCTTGCGGTAGGTGGTGCCCGCGCCGGACAGCCACTGCTGCAGGAAGGTCGGACCGTCGGTGATGAACGAGGAGTAGAGGCGCTCGACCGTGTGGCGGATGTCCGCCGAGTTGATCGGGTTGCCGTTCTCGTCCTTCAGGTTGTCCTTGAGGGTGTACGTCCAGGTCTTGCCGCCGTCGGTGGTCTTGCCGGCGTCGGTGGCCAGGTCGCCGACGACGGTCAGGTTGCCCTGGTCGTCCTCGTCGTACTGGGTCAGACCGCGGAAGATGAGACGGCCGAGCAGCTTGCCGTCCGAGACGTAGGTCTGGCCCGGGTCCAGGTGGGAGAAGTCGTCCTCCTGGTACACGTTCACCGTGCCACCGGGCTTGGCGCCGGGGATCTCGGCGGCCGGACCGGTCGACGCCTTGACGTCACCGATCTGCACCGGCTTGGACTGCGACTTGGCGTCGTCCTTGGTCTTGCTGTTGTCCTTCGCGGAGCTGTCGCTGCCACCGCCACCGCAGGCGGTGAGGGTCAGGGCGCCGGCGGCAACCGCGACTATCGCGGCCGTGGCGGCACGGTTACGGAAGATGCTCATGGAGACGGATCCACCTGCCTGTAGTAGTGAGCACTGCTGGTATGTGGCCGAAGCGGAAGCCGTGGGGCTGCCCGGCGCCGGCCGGTCGGGAGCGTGGGGGGTTCCCCTGTGGGCTCAGCGCCCCGTCTTGGGGTCGAAGGCGTCGCGCACCGAGTCACCGAGGAGGTTGAAGGCCACGACGAAGATCACCATCGCGATACCGGGGAAGAGCATGTAGTACGGGTCCTGCTCGATGATGCCGGCGCCGATGGCGAACATCCGGCCCCAGTCCGGCGTCGGCTCGACGTATCCGACGCCGACGAAGGAGAGGAACGCGATGCTGAGGATCGTGGAGGGCAGCGTCAGCGTCGCCTGCACCAGCGTCGGCGTGACGATGTTGGGCAGGAGTTCCTTGCGGATGATGCGCCAGGGCGAGGCACCGGAGATCCGGGCCGCTTCGATGAACTCACGGTCCCGCAGGGACAGCGTGGCGCTCCGGACGATCCGAGCCATGCTCATCCATCCGAGGAAGGACAGCACGATGATGATCGCGGAGGTGCGCACATAGGTGGGCGTCTCCTCGTCGGGGGCGACGAAGACGGTGGTGATGACGGGCATCGCGGCCACGAAGAACAGCTGGCTGGGCAGGGCCATGAAGAAGTCGGTGACCCGGCCGAGCCAGTAGTCGATCTTGCCGCCGAAGTAACCGCCGGCCAGACCGATCAGCACGCCCAGCACCGTCATCAGGATCGTCGCGGCCAGGGCCGTGGCGAGCGAGGTGCGGATGCCGTACAGCAGCTGGGTGAACACGTCCCGGCCGAGGCCGGGTTCGATGCCGAACCAGAACTCTCCGGTGATGCCGCCGAAGGGAGCCGCCGGCATCGTGAACAGGTCGAGGAGGTCGGGGTTCTCCTGCCCGTACAGGGTGTACGGGTTCTTGCCGTAGACCTTCGCGATGAGCGGCGCGGCCGCGGCTATCACGAAGAAGAACAGGACGACGACGGCAGAGACCACACCGGTCCGGTCACGCTTGAAGCGCGCCCACATCAACTGCCCGGGACTGCGGCCTTCGAGCTTCTTCGGCTCTTCGGCGTCGCCCTGAGGGGCGTTCTCCTTGTCCAAGACCGTAGAGGTGGGAGCACCCTCAAGCTCGATGGGACTCGTCATCAATTCGTCCGTTTCACAGGTTGGAGGTCGTCGGGAGCACCTGCGGCCCGACGGCCTTCGCACGACGTACGTCTTGCGCAGCGCGCGAGGGGAACAACGACGGAGGGGCGGCAGCCGCCCCGGGGGAACCCTGGCGCGGTCGTGACCTACCGACCGGCCTCACGAGTCGTCAAGGAAGGGCGCGACGCCGCGCCGCCACCGGGACGACCGTGACGGGACTGGGCGCACCCGCGGGACCTCCACCCGCCACCGGGTACGACGCGACCCATTGGGCGCTTGTGGCACCTCGCATGGGTTCCTCCTCATGAATCCGCTGGTTCACCGCAAAAAGGAACACCGGAAACCCCCGGCCCCTCGTCGGACCGAAGATCGTCAAGTGCCCCTGCGCTCGTGGATCGTCGCCGTCAGCTCACGACCCGTTCATCCGAGCTCTACGCGCCTAACTATCTGCCATGCGCCACGACCGAGCCACACCCCCGAGGTTTCGGTTCGATCACAGCTCTCGCCTACATCTTCCAAAATCCGGACAAAGGGTTTGGCGAAAGATCCCTGCGAAACGGACTTGTTACACATCTACCGGAGGCCGGTGTCCGTATAGCGGACGTTTCACGGGGGAAAACCGATTGCACTCAGGGTGCCCGGCGTGCAGGGTGCCCGAGGGGGCATCCGGGCACTCGGCCCGCCGAGTCGGCTCGGCCACGGTGACGGCCCCACCGATCGGGGGACCACCGGCCGCAGGCGCGCCGTTTTGGGAGCAGGGTAGTGCCGGGCCGGACCGTTTCGGCCTGATCAGCCCGTCATCAAGGGTTTTCCCTACCCTCCCCTTGCCGTCACCCTTTCGTCCCTCTCCGCCCCGTTCCCGCCGCCCTCACGCCCCGCCGGGCGCCGGAGACGCGAACGGCACCGGACACCCCCGTGAGGAGGCGTCCGGTGCCGTGTGCCGGTGCGGCGGGGTCAGCCGTGCTTGGCGCGGCTCGCGGCGCGGGCGCGCTCGCGGGCGTCCAGGTTCACCTTGCGGATGCGGACGGCCTCCGGGGTGACCTCCACGCACTCGTCGTCGCGGCAGAACTCCAGGGACTGCTCCAGCGACAGCTTGCGCGGCGGGACGATCGCCTCGAACGAGTCGGCCGAGGACGACCGCATGTTGGTGAGCTTCTTCTCCTTGGTGATGTTCACGTCCATGTCGTCGGAGCGCGAGTTCTCACCGACGATCATGCCCTCGTACACCTCGGTGCCCGGATCCGTGAAGAGCACACCGCGCTCCTGGAGGTTGGTCATCGCGAACGCGGTGACCGCACCCGAGCGGTCGGCGACCAGCGAACCGTTGTTACGGGTCGTCAGGGTGCCGAACCAGGGCTCGTGGCCCTCGTGGATGGAGTGGGCGATGCCGGTGCCGCGGGTCTGGGTCAGGAACTCGGTACGGAAGCCGATCAGACCACGGGAGGGCACGACGAACTCCATGCGCACCCAGCCCGAGCCGTGGTTGGACATGTTGTCCATCCGGCCCTTGCGCACGCCCATGAGCTGCGTGACCGCGCCCATGTGCTCCTCGGGCACGTCGATCGTCATGCGCTCGACGGGCTCGTAGGTCTTGCCGTCGACCTCCTTGGTGACGACCTGCGGCTTGCCGATGGTCAGCTCGAAGCCCTCGCGGCGCATCTGCTCGACCAGGATGGCCAGCGCCAGCTCGCCGCGGCCCTGCACCTCCCAGGCGTCCGGGCGGTCGGTGTCCAGGACGCGCAGCGAGACGTTGCCGATGAGCTCGCGGTCCAGACGGTCCTTGACCTGACGGGCGGTGACCTTGCGGTCCTTGACGACCGCCTTGTTGTCCGCGCCCTTGCCGGTGGCGCCGCGGCCGACCAGCGGGGAGGTGTTGGTGCCGATGGTCATGGAGATCGCCGGCTCGTCCACCGTGATCAGCGGCAGGGCGACCGGGTTCTCCGGGTCGGCCAGCGTCTCGCCGATCATGATCTCCGGGATGCCCGCGACGGCGCAGATGTCACCGGGGCCGGCCTTCTCGGCGGGCTTGCGGGTGAGCGCCTCGGTCATCATCAGCTCGGAGATGCGCACGTTGCTCACCGAGCCGTCGCGCTTCATCCAGGCGACCGTCTGGCCCTTCTTCAGCTCGCCCTGGTGGACGCGGAGCAGGGCGATACGGCCGAGGAAGTTGTCGGCGTCGAGGTTGGTGACGTGGGCCTGGAGCGGCGCGTCCTCCTCGTAGGTGGGCGCCGGGATGTGCTCGAGGATGGTGGAGAAGAACGGCTCCAGGGAGTCGGAGTCGCTCGGCACCGTGCCGTCGGCGGGCTTGGTGAGCGAGGCGACGCCGTCACGGCCGCAGGCGTAGACGATCGGGAACTCGATCTGCTCCTCGTCCGCGTCCAGGTCGAGGAAGAGGTCGTAGGTCTCGTTGACCACCTCGTCGATGCGGGCGTCGGGCCGGTCCGTCTTGTTGATGCAGAGGATGATCGGCAGTCGCTGCTGCAGCGCCTTGCGCAGCACGAACCGGGTCTGCGGGAGCGGGCCCTCGGAGGCGTCCACCAGCAGCACCACACCGTCGACCATCGACAGTCCGCGCTCGACCTCGCCGCCGAAGTCGGCGTGGCCGGGGGTGTCGATGATGTTGATGGTGATGGGCTCCCCGCCGTCCTTGGGGTGGTACTTCACCGCCGTGTTCTTGGCGAGGATCGTGATGCCCTTCTCACGCTCCAGGTCGTTCGAGTCCATCATGCGGTCGTCGACCTGGTCGAGCTGGTGGGCGGCGAAGGCGCCGGCCTGCTTGAGCATGCCGTCGACGATGGTGGTCTTGCCGTGGTCGACGTGGGCGACGATGGCGACGTTGCGGATGTCGTGACGCGTTGTAGACGCAGCCATAAAAGGCGTATCTCCCGGAGTGCTGAGGAAGGCCCTGCACGAGAAGCTCTGGTGGGCGGGCCCTGCCGGGCTGTACACGCCTCGGCCTCACCCCATGGTACGGGCCTCCGGGGGCTAAGGCTCCCGCGGCCGCCGCGGGCACCCGCCACGACGGCCCTGACCGGCGGTTACGGCCGCGCGATCTCAGTCCTCGGCCGACTCCCCGGCGCTCTTCGTCCCCGGGGTGCCGGCCGGTCCCTGCGCCGACTTCTTCAGGAAGCCCATGTCCTCGTAGACCGGGGTGCCGAAGCCGAAGGCGCCGGCGTTGGCCAGGTTCTCGCGGGCCGCGACGAGCTCCGGGCGCTGGTAGAGCGGGATGGAGCCGGCGGCCGCCCAGATCCGGGAGTCGGCCTTGCGGATCAGGTCGCGGCGGTCGCCGTCGTCGAGGGTGGCGACGGCCTGGTCGAAGAGCTGGTCGACCTGGTCGGTGCCGACGCGGGTCCAGTTCTGCTCCACGTTCAGCGAGCCGTCGGCGGCCGGGACCGGCTTGGCGTAGACGGGGCGGGCGTCGGTGGCGGGGAAGGCGGTCGCGGGCCAGGAGTACAGGGCCAGGTCGAAGGCGCCGGAGGCGATGTGGTCCTTGAAGAAGCTGTCGTTGTCGACCTTGGAGACGTCGGTGCGGATGCCGATCTTCTTCAGCATCTTCGAGATCCGGTCGGCCACGCCGGCCAGCGTCTCGGAGCCGGGTCCCGACGGCAGCACGAAGCGCAGGGCCAGCGCCTTGCCGTCCTTGGCGACGGGCGCGGTGTCCGCGCGGGCCGGGGCGGCGGTGCCCTTGGGCGCGTAGGCGCCGGCGGGGGCTCCGCCCTGCGTGAGCCGGCCGGTCCCGGTGCCCGAGTCGTGCGGGGCCTTGCCGTCGCCGTGGTTCTTCCCGTCGTCCTCGCCGACGATGTACGTGCCGTCGTCGCCGGAGCCGTCGGAGTCGCCGTCCTTGTCGGCCTCGGAGCCCGCCGCCTCCTCGCCCTCGTCCTTCTTCTCGTCCTTCTTCTTCTCCTCCTTCACCGGCCCGCCCGGCACCCAGCCGGCGTCCGCGAGCAGGGCGCGTGCCTCCTTGGCGTCCTGCTTGCCGAGGGCGCCGCTGTTGTCGGCGTAGGCGGCCTGACCGGACAGCGCCAGGTGGCTGCCGACGGGCTCGGAGGGCAGCCCGAGCGGCTTCAGGACGGACGCGGCGACGTCCTCGCGGTCCAGGGCGCGGGCCACGGCGCGGCGGACGCGCTCGTCGGAGAGGGGGCCCTCGGCGCCGTTCAGGGCGAGCTGGGTGAAGGCGGGCTCCAGTGACTTGCGCACCTCGAAGCCGCTGAGCGCCTTCTGCTGCCGGGCGTACTTCTCGGCCTTCTTGCGCAGCTTCTCGCGGGCGGAGACCTCCTCGTCGGCGGCGTCCTCGTCGGTGCCGTTGGCGACCGCCCAGGAGCGCAGCGCGTCCGCGGCGGAGCGGTCGGCCTCGGGCCCCATCAGGGGCGTGTTCCCGTCCTGCGGCAGCGCGGCGACGGTGACGCGGCGGGCGGCCTCCGGGTCGATTGCGGCGAGGTCGAGGGTGCCGTCGCTGAGAGCGGCGACGCGCTTGTCGTGCGGCACGGCGCGCAGCACGATCTTCTGCAGCTTGGGCGGGCTCCCCCACCAGCGCGGATTGCGGGCGAGGACGACCTCGTCCTCCTCGCTGTCGACCTTCTCCACCGTGAAGGGCCCGGCGGTGACCTTGATCTTCTTACGCGCCCCGTCGTTGAAGGAGTCCGGGGTGCCCATGACCTCCTTGGGGTAGAGCGGGGTGAACAGCGACTTCCAGTCGGCGTAGGGGCGGCTGAAGGTGACCTTGACCTCGAGGTCGTTCTTGCCCCGTTCGACCTTCTCGATGCGGTCGTAGCCGGCGTTGCGTGCGGTCCAGTAGGCGGTGTCCTTGCCGGACAGGGCGCGCCACTGGGCGGCGAAGTCGGCGGCGCCGATCTCCCGGCCGTCGCTCCAGACGGCCTGCTGGGCCAGCCTGTAGACGACCACCTGCTTGGGCTCGGTGTCGACGACCTCGGCGGAGGCCAGGTAGTCGGCGTTGCGCACGGCCCGGCCCCGTTCGTCCGTGCGGTACATCGACGGCAGGACGGCCTCGGCGATCCGGGAGGTGGTGCCGTCGGCGTCGGCCTGGAAGGTGTTCAGGGTGTCCGGGACGGTGTCCACGGCCCAGCGCAGGGTGCCGCCGTCGGCGACGTCGGAGCGGTCCGCGCGCGCGACGTCCGCCCCGGCGAGGGGCTTGCCCGCGGGGTCGTCGGAGCCGCATCCGGCCAGCACGGGCACCGTGAGCATGCCGGCGGTGAGGAAGGCGACCGAGCGCAGGACCGCGCGCGGGCCGATGCCGTCGTGGGACATCTCTGGGTACCTCCGGAATGCCGCGGACATGAAGATCATGCTGGTGATATTTGGCGCTCATCCGATGTATGCGGCCCACTGAAGAGGAAAGGGTCCGGCAACCCCCGGCGACACGGCGGCCCCGGCCGCCAAACCCACCCGTGCGGCCCAACGCACCCGGCGCGACGCCGCCGGGCACCGCACGATGCACCCATGCGCCTCGGCCAATCGATGCACATCCCTTCACAGCGCAAGGTGTGACGCGCAACACTCGCAGGCGCATGACCGATGCACCGCCTTGGGCCTGGAAGACCCTGGAAGTGAGGTCACGTCATGTCCGTGCACGATGAACTGACGACCGTCCAGCGCTGCCTCGACGACCTGATGCGGTCGGTGGGGCGCCTGGAGAAGCAGCTGGGCAGCGGCGGCCTGGAAATGCGCCGCGTCCGCTCCGACACCAACCACCTGCGCGAGAGCCTCGCGCTGCTCCGGGAGACCGCCGTCGCCACCGCGGGCCCGGCCAAGCGGCCCGACCTCGTGACCATCTCCGACACCCCCTACGACCCCTCGCTGTGGGTGGACACCGACGACGAGGGACTCGGCGCCCGCGACCGCCGCGCACCCTGACCCCCGCCCGGCAGCCCCGCCGATCACGGCACCCCCGACGCCTACCGGAGTGGACGACGTGGCCACTGGTACGGAACCCCCTGCGACCGAACCCGATCACCGCGGCGGCGTGAGATCCGGCACCCGCGCCGCGATCTCCGCCCCGCACCTGCGGACCGACCGCTGGTGGCTGGCCCCGGCCGCCACCGCGGCCGGGCTGCTCGCCTTCGTCGTCTACTCGACCTGGCGGGCCTTCGCGAACGCCCACTACTACGCGGCGCCGTACGTCTCGCCGTTCTACTCGCCGTGCCTGGCGGAGAACTGCGAGCCGATGCGCGGCGGGCCGAACTGGGAGCTGTTCGGCGGCTGGTGGGGCATCTCGCCGGCGATCATCATCCTGATCTTCCCGCTCGGTTTCCGGCTGACCTGCTACTACTACCGCAAGGCCTACTACCGGGGCTTCTGGGCGTCCCCGCCGGCCTGCGCGGTCGCCGAACCGCACGCGACGTACACCGGCGAGACCCGTTTCCCGCTGATCCTGCAGAACATCCACCGGTACTTCTTCTACGCGGCGCTCCTGGTCGCCTGCATCCTGAGCTACGACACCGTGCTCGCCTTCCGCGACGAGCACTACGCGTGGGGCCACATGGGGCTCGGCACCCTGGTGTTCCTGCTCAACATCGCCCTGATCTGGGCGTACACCGTCTCCTGCCACTCCTGCCGGCACATCGTCGGCGGCAAGCTGAAGCACTTCTCGAAGCATCCGGTGCGCTACCGGATGTGGCAGTGGGTGGGCCGGCTCAACGCCCGGCACATGCAGCTCGCCTGGGCCTCGCTGCTGAGCGTGGCGCTCGCCGACTTCTACGTCTACCTCGTCGCGTCCGGTGTCTTCGACGATCCGCGCTTCTTCTAGCTGGGGGCCTTACTTATGTCCGTGGTCGACCGACAGGAGTGGGACGTCGTCGTGGTCGGGGCCGGCGGCGCGGGCCTGCGCGCCGCGATCGAGGCGCGCGAGCGGGGCGCCCGTACGGCCGTGATCTGCAAGTCGCTGTTCGGCAAGGCGCACACCGTGATGGCGGAGGGCGGCATCGCGGCGGCGATGGGCAACGTCAACTCCGGGGACAACTGGCAGGTGCACTTCCGCGACACCCTGCGCGGCGGCAAGTTCCTCAACCAGTGGCGGATGGCCGAGCTGCACGCCCAGGAGGCGCCGCAGCGGGTCTGGGAGCTGGAGACCTGGGGGGCGCTGTTCGACCGGACGAAGGACGGCCGGATCTCCCAGCGCAACTTCGGCGGCCACGAGTACCCGCGCCTGGCGCACGTGGGCGACCGCACCGGCCTGGAGCTCATCCGCACCCTCCAGCAGAAGATCGTCGCGCTCCAGCAGGAGGATTACGCGGAGACCGGTGACCACGAGTCCCGGCTGAAGGTCTTCCAGGAGTGCACGGTCACCCGGGTGCTGAAGGACGGCGACCAGGTCAGCGGCGTCTTCGGCTACGAGCGGGAGTCGGGCCGCTTCTTCGTCCTGGAGGCACCGGCCGTGGTGATCGCGACCGGCGGCATCGGCAAGTCCTTCAAGGTCACGTCGAACTCCTGGGAGTACACCGGCGACGGGCACGCGCTGGCGCTCCTCGCGGGGGCGCCGCTGCTGAACATGGAGTTCGTGCAGTTCCACCCCACGGGCATGGTCTGGCCGCCGTCGGTGAAGGGCATCCTCGTCACCGAGTCGGTGCGCGGCGACGGCGGGGTGCTGCGCAACTCCGAGGGCAAGCGGTTCATGTTCGACTACGTCCCGGACGTCTTCAAGGAGAAGTACGCGCAGTCCGAGGAGGAGGCGGACCGCTGGTACGACGACCCGGACCACAACCGCCGCCCGCCCGAACTGCTCCCCCGCGACGAGGTCGCCCGCGCCATCAACGCCGAGGTCAAGGCGGGCCGCGGCTCCCCGCACGGCGGGGTCTTCCTGGACGTGTCGACGCGGATGCCGGCGGAGGTGATCAAGCGACGGCTGCCGTCGATGTACCACCAGTTCAAGGAGCTGGCGGACGTCGACATCACCGCCGAGCCGATGGAGGTGGGCCCGACCTGCCACTACGTGATGGGCGGCATCGCCGTCGACTCCGACTCGGCGGCGGCGCGCGGGGTGCCGGGGCTGTTCGCCGCCGGCGAGGTCGCGGGCGGGATGCACGGCTCCAACCGGCTCGGCGGCAACTCGCTGTCCGACCTGCTGGTCTTCGGCCGCCGGGCCGGCCGGCACGCGGCCGAGTACGCGAGCGGCGCGGGCTCCGCACGCCCCCGGGTGGACGACGCGGAGGTCGACACGGCCGCCGCCGAGGCGCTGCGCCCGTTCTCCGCGGAGGGCGAGGAACCGGCCGAGGGACCACCGGAGAACCCCTACACCGTGCACCAGGAGCTCCAGCAGACGATGAACGACCTGGTCGGCATCATCCGCCGCGAGCACGAGATGGAGCAGGCCCTGGAGAAGCTCGCCGAGCTGCGGACACGGGCCCGTCGCGCGGGCGTGGAGGGCCACCGGCAGTTCAACCCCGGCTGGCACCTCGCGCTGGACCTGCGGAACATGCTGCTGGTCAGCGAGTGCGTGGCCCGGGCCGCGCTGGAGCGCACCGAGTCGCGCGGCGGCCACACCCGCGAGGACCACGCCGGCATGGACCGCGCCTGGCGCAACGTCAACCTGCTGTGCGCGCTCACCGACCCCTCGGGCGGTCTCGCCGCCACGGACGCCGTGCGCGGCCAGATCACCCTGACCCGTGAGACCACCGAACCCATCCGCCCCGACCTGCTCGCCCTGTTCGAGAAGGACGAGCTCGTCAAGTACCTGGCCGAAGAGGAGCTCTACGAGTGAGCAGCTACGAGGCCCGCTTCAGGGTGTGGCGGGGGGACGTCGACGGAGGCGGCCTGGAGGACTTCGCGGTCGAGGTGAACGACGGCGAGGTGGTCCTCGACATCATCCACCGGCTCCAGGCCACCCAGACCCCCGACCTCGCCGTGCGCTGGAACTGCAAGGCCGGCAAATGCGGTTCGTGCTCGGCGGAGATCAACGGCCGCCCCCGGCTGCTGTGCATGACCCGCATGTCGGTGTTCGGCCGGGACGAGACGATCACCGTGACGCCGCTGCGGGCGTTCCCGGTGATCCGGGACCTGGTGACGGACGTCGGCTTCAACTACACCAAGGCGCGCGAGGTCCCGGCGTTCGTGCCGCCGGCCGGGGTCGGGCCGGGCGAGTACCGGATGATGCAGGAGGACGTGGACCGCTCGCAGGAGTTCCGCAAGTGCATCGAGTGCTTCCTGTGCCAGGACACCTGCCATGTCGTCCGCGACCACGAGGAGAACAAGCCGGCGTTCGCCGGACCGCGCTTCCTGATGCGGGTCGCGGAGCTGGACATGCACCCGCTGGACGCGGCCGAGGACACCGGCCTGGACCGCAAGCGCGCGGCCCAGGAGGACCACGGCCTCGGCTACTGCAACATCACCAAGTGCTGCACGGAGGTCTGCCCCGAGGGGATCAAGATCACCGACAACGCCCTGATCCCGCTGAAGGAACGGGCGGTGGACCGCACGTACGACCCGCTGGTGTGGCTGGGGAACAAGATCCGCCGCCGGTCCTGAAGGGTCAGCGGACCCAGCCGTCCTCGAACTCCTTCCAGTTGGTCTCGGTCGCCGCGAAGTCGATGTACGGGGCGAGGCCGAAGAGCTCCCGGTCGGGGTCGGTCCGGGACAGCCCCAGCCGGGCACCGCGCACGGCGGCGGCGACCGTCTCGGCGTGACCCCAGTGACTGGGGTTGCTCTCGTAGTAGAAGGGCAGCCCCATCAGCAGGTGGGTGGTGGGCGGGGTGACCTCCAGCGCGAGTGACGTCTGCTGGGCCACGTACCCGCCGTAGGTGCTCTCGAAGAGGCGCGCGGTGTCGTACGACATCACGGCGATCTGGTCGACGCGCCGGGCCACCTGCCCGAAGAACCTCTGCGACCACCACTTGGGGTGGTCGGCGACGAAGCCGGCGACCGTGTGGAGGTGCGGCAGCGGGTCGATCTGGTGGGCGGCCACGGACAGCTGCGCGTCCCGGGCGCGGGTGACGGCGCGCAGGTCGTCCAGCAGGGAGAGGTAGTCCTGGTCGTCGGAGTGCAGGGGCTCCAGGTCGAGATGGACGCCCTCGTAGCCGGTGTCCAGGACCTGCCCGGCGCTGCGCACCACCTCGTCGCGGGTGGCGGCGTCACTCAGCTCCAGGCCGTCGGGGCCGCCGTTGGCGAGGACGTCCCCGAGGAAGGCCTGGACGCGGACGCCCGGCAGTTCCCGGTGGACCGCGTCGATGAACCAGCGGGCGCGCGGATACACCGACGTGGGCAGGGTGCCGTCGTGCTCCAGCGGGCCGGTGTGGACGTACAGGTCCCGGATGCCGGTGTCCTTGAGGCGGCCGGCGAGGGCGGTGACGTCGGCGTCCTTCTTGCGCCCGTCGACCCACGCGTGCCCGAGCCACATGGCGTCCCGGTTGCGGGTGTGGGTGCCGTCCGCCGGGTCCCCCATGTAGTTGACCCGCAGCGTGGCCTCGATGGCGAGGAGCGGCACGACGACCAGCAGCGCGAGCACGAGGGCGGTGCGTCGGGCCCGGCGCACCCAGGGTCTGCGGCGCTTCTTCGCGGGCTCGGGAGCGGGTTCGGGCGCTGGTTCGGGCGTGGCCTGCGTGTCGTCCGTGCGCTCGTCCGCACCCGCCGTCCCGTCCCGCGACTCCGTGTGGTCCATGCGCCGTTCCCCTCGTCGTCGGATGTTGCGGGTGAGGACGAGGAGAACACGTGTCCTGGTTGCGGTCGGGACACCATGATCACGAAGGGTCACGGCACGGTCGACACGGCGTCAGAACAGGCTGAGCAGCGCCTCCGCCGGGTCGGTGAGGGCGGTGTCGGTGCCGGGCAGCGGCAGCTCGAACCACACCGTCTTGCCCCGGGGCGTACGGCGTGAGCCCCAGGCGGCGCTGAGCAGCCCGACGAGCTGGAGGCCCCGGCCGCCCTCGTCGGTGTCGCGGGCCCGCCGTCTGCGGGGCTGGACCAGGCCGGAGTCCCAGACCTCGCAGACCAGTGTGCGGTCGAGCAGCAGGCGGAGTCTGATCTCCCCCTCGCCGTACCGCAGGGCGTTGGTGACCAGCTCGCTGACCAGCAGCTCCGTGGTGTCGACCAGGGGCTCCATGTCCCAGGCCAGCAGCTGGGCGCGGGCGTACTCGCGGGCCCGGCCCACGCTGCGCGGCTCGCGCGGCAGGGTCCAGTCGCCCACGGAGTCGGCGGGCAGGCCCTGTACACGTGCCATCAGCAGGGCGATGTCGTCCTCGCCGTGATGGGTGTCCAGCGTGTTGAGGACGTGGTCGCAGACGTCCTCCAGCGGGGCGGAGGGGTCCGTGAGTGAGCCCACGAAGGCCTGCAGACCCTCGTCGAGGGGGTGATCGCGGCTTTCGACCAGTCCGTCCGTGTAGAGCGCGAGCAGCGCGCCTTCGGGCAGTTCGACCTCCACCTCCTCGAAGGGCTCCCCGCCGACGCCGAGCGGCATGCCGGGCGGCACGTCCAGCATCAGCGCGGTCTCGCCGGGCTCCACCAGGACGGGCGGCAGATGGCCCGCGTTGGCGAAGGTGCAGCGCCGGGTGACGGAGTCGTACACGGCGTAGACGCAGGTGGCCAGGTAGACCTCGGAGAGGTCCGCCTCGCGCGGACGGCGGGCGGCCCGGGTGGCCTGCTGGACGCCTCCCGCGAACGCCTGGGAGGGGCCGCCCGGTGCGCCGAGACCCCGGGCGATCTCGTCCAACTGGGACAGCACCTCGGCCGGTTCGAGGTCGAGCTGGGCCAAGGTGCGGACGGCGGTGCGCAGTTCACCCATGGCGACGGCCGCGCGCAGGCCGCGGCCCATGACGTCGCCGACGACCAGGGCGGTGCGGTGGCCGGGCAGTTCGATGACGTCGAACCAGTCGCCGCCGACCTCGCTGGGCCGGCCGGTCGCCACGTTTCCCGGGAGGTAGCGGCAGGCGATGTCCAGACCGGACGCCTCCGGGTCGCCGGGCGGGAGCAGGGACCGCTGCAGTATCAGGGCGCGCTCGTGCTCGCGCCGGTACAGCCGGGCGTTGTCGATGCAGACGGCGGCCCGCGCGGCCAGTTCCACGGCGAGGTCGCGGTCCCGGTCCCCGAACGGCTCACTGCCCTTGGTGCGGGCGAACTGGGCGAGGCCCACCACGGTGTCGTGGGCGACCATCGGCACCGCGAGCGTGGACTGCACCAGGCCGCCCTCCTCGCCCGGCACGGCCTGCGGGCGGGCGGTGCGCAGGGCGTCCGCGCAGGCCGAGTTGAAGGGGTAGTGGTGGACGGCGCCCAGCTTCACCGGCTCCCCGGTGCCGCTGAAGGGTCCGTCGGAGACAGCGCTGGCGAAGGCGACCCGGCGCACCTCGGCGCTGCCGTCGGCGAGCCCCGGCGGGGTCTCGTCACCGGCCAGCAGGCCCTGGTACAGGTCGACGGTGGCCAGGTCGCAGAAGCCGGGCACCACCACGTCGAGGAGTTCGCGGGCGGTGGTCTCCAGGTCGAGGGAGTTGCCGATGCGCGCACCCGCCTCGTTCAGAAGGGCGAGATTGCGCCGCGCGGCGGCGGCCTCGCGGGCGGCGGCGCGCCGGGCGGTGATGTCCGTGCCGAGCCAGGAGATGCCGATGGGACGGCCGCTTCCGCTGTGCACGCGGTAGAGGTTGACGGACCAGTGGCGGCGCTCGTCGGAGCCCGGGACGAACCCGGTGACGTGCATGTCCGTGATCGACTCGCCGGTCTCCAGCACCCGGCGCAGGGTCGCCGCGACGCGCTCGGCCTCCCCGCGCGGCAGGTAGTCGTGGACCCCCTTGCCGCGGTGGTCGTCCGGGGTGCCGCCGAAGAGGGACGCGAACCGCTGGTTGGCCCGGCGGACCCGCAGGTCGGGGTCGATCAGCAGGAAGCCGAAGGGAGATTGGCCGAATATGGCCTGCGAGGCGGCCAGATCCGTCTCGATACGGCGCAGGGTGCGCACGTCGACGACGATGCAGACGGCGGCCTTCTCGCCCGCCTCGGTCCGCGTCGGCATGACGTAGACCTCGGCGATGCCCTCCCGCTCGCGCTCGTCCCCGGCCAGGTCGGCGGGCAGCCGGAACGGCACCACGCCCGTCCACTCCCGGCCGTCGAGGATCTCGGCCATCTTGCGCTGGCCGCGCTCCCTGCGGACGGGCTCGAGGAACGCCTCGATCGGGTCCATGCCGACGGCGCGCTCCGCGGAGATGCCGAAGATCTGCTCGGCGCGCAGGCTCCACTGGTCCACCAGCCCGTCCGGGCCGATGGAGAAGGAGGCGACCTTGATGTAGTCGTACATGGAGCCGGGCGGGGCGGTCTGCCACATCGCGTCACCGGACGGGGCATCGCCGGATACGAGGCCGTCGGCGGCCTCGCTCCTCGGGCCTCCCGTCGAGTCCTCGGACTCCGTGGCCTTCGCTGGTATCTCGCTCACGCGAACCGTCCCCTCCAGCTCACCGCGTCCGGCACCGGTCACCGGGGGCGGCTGCCCNCAGTATCCAGCACTACGGCGCCGCACAACACGGTGTTCACGATCACAGCACGGTCCCGATGCTTTTCGGTCCGCGCCGTGAGAACACTCCCAGTCTTCTAACCAGCGGACACGTCGTCGAATCCCCCAGTTCGACAACCGTCACGGACCGGAACCGGTCACTCGGTGCGACGGGGGCACGCATCCCCCCGCGAACGACCGTGCGAGACCTCACCGCGGGACCGCGAGTTCGAACCACACCGTCTTGCCGCGCGGTCCCGCCTGGTGACCCCAGCGGCACGCGGAGACGGCCAGGAGCTGCAGTCCTCGCCCGCCTTCGTCGTCGGGGCGGGCGGCGCGTTCGCGCGGGGGGTCGGGGAGGGGGTCGGACACCTCGACGAGGAGCACCCCGGGGCGCGTGGAAGGCCTGGTCAGGCAGACGCCGACGGGGCCGGTGGCGTACCGCAGGGCGTTGGTGACCAGTTCACTGACCAGCAGCGCGGCCACGTCCGAGACGGTGTCGAGCTGCCACGCGCCGAGCTGGTCCCGCACGGCGCAGCGGGCGGTGTGCACGGCACCGAGGTCCGTGGTGAAGGTCCACGTGACCCGGTCGGTGTCGGTGTCGGTCACATGGATCACCTCCTCGCCGAGCGAGCCAGGCAGTCCGACTGTGTCCGGTTCCCTGTGGTCAATAGGCACGTACCCGTTATTCACGGGAGATACCGCGCACAACGGCGCGGGACCGGCGACACCGGCGCATCGCGGGCGCCCACGGGCCGTCATCTTCACGTCCGCGCGCCGCGATCGCGCTCACCCGCCCAGCGCACCGCCGGCCCGGAGGTCGTCGAACAGCAGCTGGTCGACCGGAGGCACCTGGGCCCGGTCCGCGTACGAGAACCAGGCGATCTCGTCGATCTCGCTGCTCGCGGCCAACGTCCCCGCGTAGTCCGCGGTGTAGCAGCTCATCCGCACCACCGTGCCGCCCGGGGCGCCGGGCACCTCGGCCTCGTACGTGCCCACGTGCACCGCGGTGGCCGGGTCGAGGAGCACGGTCAGCTCCTCCTTGATCTCGCGCAGCAGCGTCTCCACGTCCGTCTCGGCACCTTCCCGCTTGCCGCCCGGGATGTAGAAGACGTCCTTGCCCCGTGGTCGCGCGCAGAGGATCCTGCCGTCCTCGATACGCACCCACGCCACTGTGTCGATCAGGGTCGACATCACTCCGCCTTCGTCGTCCGGTTGCCCGGACGACCCTAACCGCAGCCCGGACAGCGCATGTCGCTCAGCCCTCCAGGGCGGCGATCGCCTCGTCCAGCCAGGTCCGCTCCTCGGCCCCGGTCGCCCGGGCGACGCGCAGCATGCCCTGCCGGAACAGATCGGGTGCCTCGTCGGCCCGCATCGGCTCGCCGTCGCGGTAGAAGAAGCTCGACGGCGTCTCGAGGAACGTCCGGCGCCGGCGGAGGACGGCGGCCTGCCCGGCGGGGTCCGGGAGATGACGCAGGAAGGCCAGCAGTGTGAAGAAGCGCTGCCCGTCGGTGATCTCCACGTCCTTGGGGTTCCCGAGGCGGTCCAGCAGCGCGGCGCGGCCCGCGTCCGTGAGGGACAGCACCCGGCGGTGCGCGGCGCCGCTGCCGGGTTCGGTGCGCTGCTCGACCGAGCCGGCCTTCGCCAGCCGCGTGATGGCCGGGTAGAGCGCACCGTCGCTCACCGGGCGGATGTGGCCGTTGAGGGCCTGGAGCCGCGCCTTCAGTTCGTAGCCGTGCAGGGGCTCCTCGCAGAGGAACCCCAGGATCGCCAGCTCCAGCATGGACCGTTCTCCTTGCCCGCACCTGTCCGCGCACTTGTTCGCCCGGCGGGCCCATGCTATCTCTTAACGCGGTGCCTCGATAAGAGGTACAACGAAACGAGGGGGCTTGTTGTGGACACCGCGTACCACCGCCGCACGCTGGTGTCTCTGGCGTGCCCCGTCTACGTCGAGCTCCTCGCCGGGGTCACGGCCGGGATCATCAACATGGTCTGGGTGGCCCGGCTCGGCGGGGACGCCGTCGCCGCCGTCGCGGTCGCCACCAACGTCGAGAACCTGCTGCTCGGCGTGATCCTGGTGGCCGGCTCCGGCACGACCGTGCGGGTCGCGCGGGCCAGGGGCGCGGGCGATCCGGCCGCGACGCGCTCCGCCGTGCGCGGCGGCTGGACCCTGTGGGCGCTCGTCACCCCCGTGGTCGCGGCCGGCGGGTACCTGGCGCGCGAGCCGCTGGCCCGGCTGGTGCTGGGCGGCGACGACGGCCCCGCACTGTCCCTCGCCACCGGCTACTTCTCGATCGCGTTGCCGGGCATCGCGGTGTTCTACGCGACCAACGTGGTCGACGGCATCCTCAAGGGCACCGGCGACACCCGCACGCCGATGCGGCTGTCCCTGGTCGCGAACGGACTGATCCTCGCGCTGGATCCGCTCCTCGTCTTCGGCCTGGGTCTCGGGGTGCGCGGGGCGGCCGTCTCCACCGTGCTGGGGCGGAGCGTGGCGCTCGTCTGCGGCCTGCTCGTGCTGCGCCGCACCCGTCCGCCGCGGTGGAGCCCGCCCGGAGGTTCCCGGTTCCGGGGGCTCGGGGCGGACCTGCGCGCCACCGCCGTGACCGGCCTGCCGATGTCGGCCGACTTCCTCGTCCGGATGACCGGCGCCCTCGCCCTCGTCGCGGTCGTCGCCCGGATCGGCGTGAGCGACGTGGCCGCGTACGGGATCGCGACCAAGGCGATGTACGTCGTCACGATGGCCTTCTACGCGGTGCGCCAGGCCGCCGCCATCCACACCGCGCACCTGCTCGGCGCGGGACGGGACGAACGGCGGACCGTCGGCCGCCAGGCGCTGCTCGTCTCCGGGGGGCTGGGACTCGCGGCGGCCCTGGCCCTGCTGGTGGCCGGGCCGTGGATCATGCGGGTCTTCGGCGCCGGCGGCGCGATCGCGGGCGCCGGGTCCCTCTTTCTGCGATGCGTGGGGCCGTATCTCGTGCTGCTCGCCTGCCTCATCGCGCTGGGCGGCGTCTTCGACGGAAGCGGCCGGGCACGGATCCTGGTGAGGATCACCTTGTGCGGTTCGGTGCTCCAACTGGCGCTAGCGCAGGGCCTGTCGGGGTGGGGACTGCCGGGTGTCTGCCTGGCCATGGCGCTGTCGACGGCGGCACAGTGCGCGGCCGTCGTACGGCTGCACCGCCGCACGACGCGGCCCGGCGCCACGTCCGGCGGCGGGAGCCGACGGGAGGCGTCACAGGCGCGGCCCTGAACCACGGCACCGTGCGCGGCGGCCCGGCGACGGGCGCCCGGCTCGGTCCCCGGCCCCCCGACCCGGCGTTCCCACGCGGGTCGGTCGTACGGGTCGGGTGTACGGGTCGGGTGTACGGGTCGGGTGTACGGGTCGGGTGTACGGGTCGGGTGTACGGGTCGGTTGTGCGGGTCAGTTGGCGGAGGCGCCGTTCTGGCCGATGCGCTCGACCCAGTAGAGCTGTTTGTGGCCGCGGCCGTCGAGGCTGTCCGCGATCTTCTCCGCCTCGGCACGGGTCGCGTACCGGCCCACCCGGTAGCGGTTGCCGTTGTCGTCCTGACGCACGACGAGCCAGGGAAGAGTCACCGTGCCGTCGCTCATCGCTCCCCTCCACTTGCCTTCCGCGGCCAGTGCCGCGCCCCGCCCGGTAAGGAAACCGCAGTCCGCATATGCCCGAGCCTACGCCTTACCTTCACTGAGCGAATACGGGTTTTCACAAGGAGGCACGCAACCGGCCAGCACGGAGGGGGCGCACGGCGGCGGATGCGCCGTGCGCGGGGACCGACGTGTCCGGTCAGCGGCGTATGTGCGGCCTTGCCCGGCCCCAGGGGCGACCTGCGAGAACGGCCAGATTGCTTCGTCCGGCAAGCGGTTGCGGCACGTGCGGTGCGCCGGAGCGGAGAGCGGGCGTGGGGCGCGGAGGGGAGCGCGAGGGGGTGATGGGGCGGATGGGGAGGCGCGGAAGGGGACCCGGAAGGGCTGACGGCCCCTCAACGCCCGCGGGCACGTCGCGAGTCCGCCGGGCGGGGCGTGGACTCCCGTTCGGGACTGCCTACTTCACCGGCAGGTGGTACGCGGCGCGGTAGCGGTCCGCGGGGACGACGACGTCGGCGGTCTCGACCGGGCGGCCGGAGGCGAAGTAGGTGCGCTGGATGACCAGGACGACATGGCCCGGGACTCCGCCGAGCAGCACCAGCTCCTCCGCGAGGCCGGGGCGGGCGCCGACCTCCTCCGTCACGTTGTCCACGATCACGTCGATGGCGCGCATGCGCTCGACGACGCCCATGCCGCCCAGCGGGCCCTCCTCGGGCAGCATCACGGGCGTCCGGCCGGTGAGCGCCAGCGGCTCCCAGGAGGTGGAGAGCATCATCGGCTCACCGGCCTCCCGGAAGAGGTACTTGGTGCGCATCACGCGGTCCCCGGGGTCGACGCCGAGCCGCTGGGCGATGTCCACGCAGGCGTCCGTCTGCTCGCTGCTGGACTCCCAGGTGCCCCGCACGCCGATGTCGGCCTGCTCCTGACGGAAGGGCGTCGCCCCCCGCTCCGGGCGGAACCCGGAGCGGGCCACCCGCCGGGGCTCGGGCCGCTCCCGCACATACGTCCCCGAGCCCGAGCGGCCCTCGACGAGGCCCTCGGCCATCAGCACCTTGCGCGCCTCCAGCGCCACCGTGTCCGAGACGCCGTACTCCTCGCGGATGCGGGCCTGGGAGGGGAGCCGGGTGTGGGGCGGCAGCAGACCGTCGACGATCTTCTGTCGGAGATCACCCGCGACGCGCAAGTACGCCGGCTGCTCACCGAATGTCACTGGCCACTCCCATCAGCTTGTACAGACAGCAACAGAGTGGCAACCCTGGGTTGTCCGAAGCAAGCGCAGGCCAAACAATCACTCGATGTGATGACTTCTGCCGCATGAGGGCTTTACGCAGGCACTTTCTCCCCACTATGGGCGCGCTCACACCTGCATGTCGCCGGCTTCCGGCTCGCGCTCGGCGTCCTCGTCGTAGTCGGGCGGCGAGGAGGCCAGGCCCAAAGCTTCGCGGGTGGTGACGGACTGGGCGGGGTCGGTCAGCTCCCAGGCCTTCTCCTCACGTAGCCAGTAGCCGTCCGGGTCGGTGGCGTCCGCCGCCTTCCCCCAGGCGACGCGCGCCTTCCCGAGGTCCGCGATCAGGTCCTCCACCGGCTGCTGCGCCGCGGCCGGCCACGCGTGCGCGCGCAGCTGCCTGATCTGCTCGGCGAGGGCCTCCTCGACCTGTCCGGCCCACTCCCGGTCGTCGCTCACGTCGTCGTCCGGGTAGTCGGACCCGGGCACCTCGTCCAACGCGACGTTGAGGACCTCCGCCGCCTCCAGATAGGCCAGTTGGTGGGCGTCGAGCGTGGTCTCGTCGCGGCGCAGCGAACCGGTGGAGCGGCTCCCGTCCTCGCGGCCCAGCACACAGGCGATGGAGCGGTCACCGAAGGCCCAGCTCTGCCGCGACGGGGCGAAGTAGTAGACGCCGACCTCACCGGGCAGGGCCCAACTGTCCCTCACATAGGCGTCCTGCAGCTCGTAGCACCGGTCCTCCCCCAGGTCGACGAGTCGGTCGTCCCCGGGGAAGTCACCTCCGGGGACGGTGACGAGGGCGAAGACCTCACCGTCGTGCCGCTCGGCGCAGGGCACCCGGTCGACCTCCGTGGTCCACCCCTCCAGTCCGCCGGGCGAGGTGAAGCAGTCGCCCTTGCGCAGCGAGAGGACGCTGTTGCCGCTCGTCCCGTCCCGGAAGCCCTCCCAGGCGTCCGCCGCGACACCGCTGGCGAGCGACACCGCCCACAGCACGAGCCCGAGCGAGGACATCACGATCCCGGTGACCGCCATCCCCAGCCCGCGCTCACCCCGCCGTTTGATCTGCCGCAGCGCGATCAGGCCCAGCACCAGCCCGAAGGCGGGCAGGAAGCACAGCAGACCGAGCACCAGGGCCGCGATGGCGACACCGTTGACGGCGGCGGGCGGCCGGGGCCCGTACGGACCGTAGAGACCGTACGGACCGTAGAGACCGTGCGGCGCGGGACCGGGCCGGCCCTGGTGGGGGAACTGCGGCGGCTGGGCGCCGCCTTCGTACTGCGGCCCGGGGGGCGGAGGTATCGACACGAGGCGCATCGTAAGCGGACGGTGACGCGCACCGCCCCCGGGGAGGCTCCCCGAGGACAGGCCCTGCCCCTGGGGGACGTCCCCCAGGGGCAGGGCTTCCGGTCCCCAGGGGACGTCCCCTGGGGGCGGGGCTTCCGGTCCCGCCGGACCGGAAGGCGCACGCGACCGCGCCGGTGCCGGTCCGCTCAGCCCACGTACAGCAGGCGGTTGGGCGAACCGCTGCCCGGGCTGCCGACCACACCGGTGGTGGCGGCGGAGGTCAGCGCGGACGAGACCTGGGCGGGGCCGGCCGACGGGTTCCCGGCCAGGTACAGGGCCGCGGCACCGGCGACGTGCGGGCTCGCCATGGAGGTGCCGGAGATGGTGTTGGTGGCCGAGTCGCTGGTGCGCCAGGCGGAGGTGATGGAGGAGCCCGGCGCGAACAGGTCCACCACCGAGCCGTAGTTGGAGTAGCTGGCGCGGGCGTCGGTGGAGGTGGTGGCGCCGACCGTGATCGCCTCGGTCACCCGGGCCGGGGACTTGGTGGAGGCGTTGGTGGACTCGTTGCCGGCCGCGACGACGAAGGTGACGCCGGCCGAGACGGCGTTGCGGACGGCCGCGTCGAGCGTGCTGTCCGCGCCGCCGCCGAGCGACATGTTGGCGACGGCCGGCTTGACCGCGTTGCGCGCCACCCAGTCGATGCCGGCGACGACCTGGGCGGTGGTGCCGGAACCGGAGTTGTTCAGGACCCGGACGCCGACGATCCTCGCCTTCTTGGCGACGCCGTACGCGCTGCCCGCGACGGTGCCGGCGACGTGGGTGCCGTGGCCGTTGCCGTCCTGGGCGACGCTGTCGCGGTCGACGGCGTCGTAGCCGTTGGAGGCACGGCCGCCGAAGTCGTTGTGGCTGATGCGGACGCCCGTGTCGATGATGTACGCCGTCACGCCCTGCCCGGCCGAGTCCGGGTAGGTGTAGGCCCGGTTGACCGGCCGGTTGCGCTGGTCGATGCGGTCCAGGCCCCAGGAGGGCGGGTTGGACTGGGTCGCGGTGATCGTGAAGGTGCGGTTCTGCACCACGGAGGCGACGGCCGGGTCGGCGGCGAGGCGTTTCGCCTCGGCCTCGGACGCCTCGATCTCGTAGCCGTTGAGCGCCTTGCTGTAGGTGCGCTCGATGTCGGCGCCGTACTTCTCCGCCAGGGCCCGGCCCTTGGTGGTGGTCGAGCGGGCCTCGTCGGCCTTCAGGGTCACGATGTAGCTGTCGGCGACGGCGTTCGCGGCGCCCGCGTACTGGATGCGGCCTTCGGGAGCGGGCGCTGCCGCCCCTGCGGGGAGTGCGGAGACCAGGCCCGCGACGAGTGCCACGGAGGCCGCGGCACCGAGGGTGGCCAGTCTTCGCCGGGGGTGACGCATCACTGCCATGTGAGGGTTCCTCCTCAGTCGGTGGTGCGCGTTCTGTGTGGGGGGTGGTGCGGTGACGCACGGGTCCGCCTGCGACGGAGGCACTTCATGTCGGGAGCATGACAAGGGCGGCCGAGGCGTCCGTGTGCGTCAGCCGAAAGATTGAGGGTTCTACAGGAATTGCACAAGGGCGCCTCGGCGACGTACGGACTTCGCCGTTCCGATCCGGACACCGGGCGTCAGGCACCGCGCGCCGGGCGTCGGGCGCCGGGCACCGCGCGCCGGGCGCCGGGCGCCGGGCACAGATGCGGCACAGGCAGCCCATGGACTCCGCCCCCACCCCCGTTAACATGTTCGAACTCACCACGGATGTCCTCATTCACCGGCTGACCACCGGACGACCCTGCCCCTCAGCGCGATGTGCCACGTGCGCACAAAACGAGAACATAGGCCGAACAGTTGATAACCGAACCGACTCGAACACCGCCGCGGGACGACCGCGGGACGCAGCCCGCCGCGTGGCGCCGGCCCCGCGTGGTCCTGTGGACCGCGGCGGGTGCGGTGACGCTCGGCTTCCTCGTCGCGCTGGAGATCGTGGCGCGCGGCTACGGCTTCTCGGGACCGATCACCGAGCAGTCCCGGGAAGTGATCTTCAAGCCCGAGTCGGGTCCGCTGCTGTACGGCGGGCTGGCGCTGACCATGGTGGTGCTCACCTGGCGGCAGCGGCTGATCGCGCTGGGCGTCGCCGCCGGCGTGGACATCGTCTTCTTCCTGGTGCGGTGGGCGGCCGGCGCCGACCTGAACTTCGGCAACGGCGCGCTGTGGGTGGTGCTGGGCGTCGCGGTCCTCGGCGTCACGCGCCGCACCGGGCAGGAACGGTTGCTGCTGCTGAAGGGCACCGGTCTCGGCCTGCTGCTGGTGGCCGGCCACAAGACCGGTGACACCTGGCTGCTGATCACCTCGGAGACCCGGCCGACCGTGCTCGACGCCTACGTGGCGGCCGCGGACCACGCCCTGGGCGACCCGTCCTGGATGATGGGCCGCCTGCTGGAGGCCACCGCGCCGGTCAGCACGGGCGTCCTGCACGTGGTCTACGGCCAGCTCCCGCTGGCCGCCGCGCTCGTCGGCCTCTACCAGCTGCGCCGGGTGGCCGTGGACCGCCGCTTCCCCGCCCACCACCTGGTGCGCACGTTCCTCGTGATAGGCCTGCTCGGGCCCGCGATCTACATGATCTTCCCGGTCGTCGGCCCGATCTTCACCTACGGTGCCGACGGCGGCGCCTACGCGGTGGCGAACCTCTGGCCGGACACGCTGCCCCCGGTCACCGGCCCGCAGCCCATCCCGTTCGACGACATCACCCCGCGCAACTGCATGCCCAGCCTCCACACCGCCTGGGCCGTCACGCTCTTCGTGCACACCCGCCAGGGGTCCCGGGCGATGCGGTACGCGGGCACGTTCTGGCTGGTCGGCACGCTTTCCGCGACGATGGGCTTCGGCTACCACTACGGCGCCGACCTGCTCGCCGGCGTGGTGTTCGCGCTGACCATCGAGACGGCGGTGCGGTGCTCCGCACACGGCTGGAACCGGTCCGCCGTCCGGCTGGTCGTCCTCGGCTCCGCGGTCTTCGCCGCGCTGCTGTCGGCGTACCGCTGGATGCCGGTGGAGCTGGCCGCCCGCCCGTGGCTGTACGGCCCGCTCCTCCTCCTGGCGACGGGCACCGTGATCTACGCGTACGTCCGTACGGCGCGGGGGCAGGACACGGAGGCAACCGTCCCGGGACCTCGTTCGGCACCGGAGGCGGTGGAGCCGGCGGGGTCGGTCGGGTCGCGGGAGGAGTCGGTCGAGCCGGCGGAACCGGCGGAACCGGCGAAGTCGACCGAGCCCCGGAAGACGGCCGGACCCTCGAAGTCCCCGGAATCGAGTGAGACCCCAAAGTCGCCCGGGTCCCCGGACGCACGGCCGGAACTGGTCTGACGGCCCGGGCAGGTCACGGCCGGAAGCGCGCGGTCGCTTTCGCCCGCCGCCGTGACCGGTGGTCGCGCCACTTGGTGACGAGCCACAGGACGTTGACCCCGCCCAGGGTGACCAGTACCGCCACCGAGTCGGCGTGGACGGCGGCGCCCTTCCCGGGCGCCAGGCCGCGTACGGCGCGGACCAGCAGGGCGATGTCGAGGGGCAGGGTGACGGCGGCCATGAAGGCCAGACAGGCCACCGTGCCGACGACGAGGACGACGCTGTAGAGGCGGACCGCCCGGCGCTCGTGGGCGGGCAGCCGGGCTGTCGGGTCGCCTCCCCCGGCCACCCCGCCGCCGTCCGCCTTGTCCCCGGCCACCCCGTCCCCGTCCGCCTTGTCCCCGGCCACCCCGTCCCTGTCCTCTGCCGCCGCCGTACGGACGCCGGGGCGCAGCGCCCTCAGCGCCCGCACCGCCCGGCGGAAGTGGTGGCGGGCGTGGGCGAGACCGTCGCCGTACAGGTCCCGGCAGCCGGTCAGGTCCTGCAGGACGAAGTACACGTCGGTGCGGGTGAACACCATCAGCTGGAACGGCAGCGGCATCAGGGCCAGCAGCAGGCCCGCGGCCGTGAGCCGGTGGGCCGTCGACCCGGCGTCCGTCCCGGCCAGGACCAGGACCAGGACCGAGGCGACGGACAGGTTGAGCGCGATGCCGGACAGGTAGGCCGTCAACCGGTGGCGGCGCGGGGCGAGTTCGATACCGCTGATGTCGGTCTGCATGACCAGGAACTGCAGCCGCGTGCCCAGCCGCATCCGTCCTGGGACGCCGGCTGCGCGGGCGCTGACCAGATGGGCCAGTTCGTGGGCCAGCAGCAGCGCCCACCCGGTGGCCGCCCCGCTGAGCAGCACCACGCTGCCGTGCGGGCTCCACAGCAGGTCCCGGTAACCGGGCAGCAGGCCGGGGCGGCGCAGCAGGGTGACGAGGGCCGCCGCCAGCAGCACGGCGACCGCCACGGGCAACGCGGGGTGCAGGGCGAACCGGACGTGGCCGGGCCGCAGCCACGGCAGGGAGGCACGCGGCGGCTCGGGGTCGGGCAGCGCCTGCTCCCCGACGCGGGCGACGAATCCGAGGGCAGCCAGGTCCTCGACGAACTCCGAGATCTCGAAGGCCTCACCCGTCTCGGCGCGCAGCCTCTCCTGCGTACGGGCCACGCTCAGCCCCTCACCGAGCAGTTCCACCGCCCGCGCCCCGGCGGTCGGCAGGGCGACGAAGGTGCGGGTGGCCATGCGGCCCACGATCCATTCGTCCCGGTCGCGCCGCATCGCGAGGTCGTGCAGGACGACGCGGGCCGACGGTTCGACGCGGGGCGGGGATCCCTCGGAGGTGTCCGTGCCCGTGCCCGTGTCCGTGTCCGTGCTCGTGCTCGTGTCCGTGCTCGTGCTCGGGCTCGGGCCCGTCATGGGGCCTCCCCGGGGTGCGGGGTCGCCGCCGGCCGCGTACCGCAGGCGGGACAGTCGTCACGCCGTTCGGAGCGTTGCATGACCGGGTCGCCCGGCACCATCAGGTTGAGGCCGAAGCGGCAGCCGGGTTCGACCGGCGGGATGCCGCAGAGCAGGGTGACGGCGGCGTGGGCGAGCAGGCTGCCGGACAGGCCCGCGGTCACGGCGTTGACCGGGTTCCACGGCATGCGGGGCGAGGCGACGTCCTCGTCCTGGCCGGGTGCGAGGCGCAGGTCACGCCGTTCGACCTCGGCGTCGCGCAGGCACTGCCAGCAGGCGCCCCGGCCGGGTGCGAACATCCCGACGCTGACCAGCGGCCCGCGGTAGCCGGCCTCGGCCCACGGGGTGCCGGTGTCCAGGCACACCCGGTTCACCCATCGGCGGATCACCGGGGGACGGTCGGCGGCGAGGAGCAGCAGGTCGTAGCGGGCGGGTGAATCGACGTCCGGACGGAGGGGTGAAGGCACGGTGACGAACCCGGGGACGGCGTTGGACTCAGGGACGGCGCCAAACCCAGGGACGCCGTCCGGCGCGCGGGTGAGCAGGTCCTCCAGGTCCGCGGGACCACGCACCTCGCGGCGCTCGCCGGTGACCGTGGTGTCGGCGTTGAGGGCGCGCAGCGCGGCCAGTGCCGCGTCCAGTTTGGGCCTGCCCAGGTCTCCCTCGCCGAACAGCGTCTGCCGGTTGAGGTTGGACAACTCGACGACGTCCGGTTCGACGCAGTGCAGGTGCCCCACACCGGACGCCACGAGGTCCCGCGCGGCGGCTCCGCCGGTGCCTCCGACGCCGACCAGCAGCACCCGGGCCCGCCGCAGCAGCATCTGCGGGTCCCAGGCGCTCTCCCGGGGCCGGAGGTCCATCCAGCGCAGCAGGGTCATCCCCCTGCCGTAGCGCTCGCGTTCGCGCGCGGACAGTTCGGCGGGCGGCGGGGCGCCGGCGTCCTCCACGTACCCGGCCCCGGTCAGGTCGTCCATCGCCTGGACGATGTCCTCGGCCCGCAGGTCGAGCCGGGGGTGGCACCGGGACACCTCGGCGACGACGCCGTCGGGCCCGCGCGTGCCGTCCATCGCCTCGACGAGGGTCCACACCCACCCGTCGGGGTCCCGGATCTCGGCTCCGATGCCGTGGACGACGCCGCCGATCCGTACGTCGCCGTCCACGGTCCGGTAGGCCCGGTGCTCCGGCTTGACCCGAGGCCGCCGCATCGTACGGACCGTGGCCTGTCCCGCTGTCCACACCGTCATCTTCGCGCCAATCTCGTCGGCCTCAACTACCGCACCCGCAACGCTCATTGACAACGATTGCCCAGCCGACGAACCCTGGCAAGCGCACATCTGGTCCTCGTGCGACAACCATCAAGGGGAGGAACGGCATGGCGAACAAGATCGAGATCCGTCCGCTGGACAAGAAGGAGACCACCGGCGACAGCGGTGGCAACGGCGGCGCCTGACGGACGCCCAGGATGGACCGCTACCTGACGGTCGCGGACGTCTCCGCGTCGGCGCGGCGGCTGGTCGCCCGGTACCCGGGCGCCGGCCGCCTGCGCCGTGTCGGCACGTCCCGCGCCGGCCGCCCCCTGGAGACGCTGTCCGTCGGCCACGGGCCGCACCACGTCCTGGTGGTCGCCCGGCCGCACCCCGACGAGCCGGTCGGCGCCGCGACGGCGCTCGCGCTGGCGGAGCGGGTGGCACGCGGCGACGGACGCACCGCGGCGACCGACCCGGCCCGCGTCACCTGGGACTTCGTGCTGTGCCTGGACCCGGACGGCGCCGCGCTGAGCGAGGGCATCGAGGAGGCCACGGCCGGCCCCGCTCCCTCCTTGGAGCACTACTTCCGCAGCGCTTTCCGTCCGGTCGCGGCGGAGCAGCCCGAGTGGGCGCCGATCGTGCCGCGGCATCTCCCGGAGAGCCAGGCCCTGTTCGACCTGATCGAGACCTACCGCCCGGTCCTGCAGTGCTCCCTGCACGGCATCGAGGCCGGCGGCGCCTTCGTACAGCTGACGGACGCCCTCCCAGGCCTCACCGCACCCTTCCACACGGCCGCCGCCGACCTCTCCGTCCCCGTCCAGCACGGCACGTTCGACGCCCTGTACTGGGAGAACCCCGCCCCCGGCGTCCACGTCCTCCCGCCGCCGGAGGGCACCGGCCGGCTGGCGGCCGGTTCCGAGAACATCGGCCGGTCCACGTGGTGCGCGCCGCAGCGGTACGGCGGTGTCACGGCGATCGTCGAGGTGCCCATGTGGGCGAGCGTCCTGGCCGACGCTCCGTCCCCGCACCCCGACGCCCTGCGCGCCCTGCGCGGCCTGTCCCGGCTGGTGCGGGACGGCGGCGAGCAGGTGACCGCGGTCCTCGACAAGGCGCGCGGGCTGCTGCCGCCGGCGGAGGAGAGCGCGCCCCGGCGCGTACTGGAGTGGATGGCGGACGGCCTGTACGACCTGGTCGCCGACTCCTGGGAGCCCCTGGCGCGGCAGGCCGCCGAGGGCTCGGAGCCGCTGACCACCTCGCAGGTGTGCGCCCTGGACGTGGTGGCCCGCCGCCAGCCGCTCCGCGCGGCGGGACTGCTGCTGCGCCTGCTGTCGGCCTCGGACGACCCGGCCGCCCCCGCGCTTCACGACGAGCTGCACGCCCTCTTCAGGGCCTGGTGCGCGGACTTCGCGCAGGCCCTGGCCCTGCGCTGGGTCCCGGTGCGCGACCAGGTGGACCTCCAGTCACGCACGGTTCTGGCGGCGGCGGAGTGCGCGGTACGAGCGGCGCGTCGCTGACCTCTCAGGTCGGGTCCCCTGACCACGACCCTCCGCCTGGAGGAGTCCTCCCTGGTGCGCCTCCCCGACATCCACCAGGACCACCTCCGCGCGACCGGAGACGCCGACGCCTACGCGGAGGAGGTGACGGCCTTCTTCACGGCGGCCTTCGCCCCCCTCACAACGGCCACGCAGCAGCGGGCCGTTACCAACATCGAGGTTACTGACATCGAGGTTAGTAACATCGAAGTTAGTAACATCGAAGTTGGTAACCAGCCCCGTCGGAGCACCCCCACATCACCGGGCGGTTGGCGGACGTGTACTCCTCGGCGATGGTGAAGACGCTGCCGCAGCGGGGGCATTCGGCGTGGCCGAAGAGGTGGGTGATGCCGTCGGCGAGGGCGCCCTGGCCGTCGCGGACGGCCGTGGCGTACATCCGTCGGCCGACGCCGGACAGGGCTGCCGGGTCCGCGGGCCTCAGGTCGCGCCGGCCCACGTCTCCGAGGTGCCAGTCCCGGATCGCCGAGTAGCGCCCGTACGCGCCGATGGCGATCGTCACGTCGACGGCGCAGTGCGGGCAGGCGACCTCGTAGAAGTCGTCCGAGAAGTCCCCGAGGACGGCGCTCCAGTGGTACTGCTCCTCGGTCGCCAGCAGAAAGCGGAAGCTCGCCAGGTAGTCGTCCGGGCGCGACCGCAGGTGCCGGTCGAGGATGTCGCGGAACGTCCTGATCGCGTCGGCGCAGCCCGGCAGCAGGTCGTCACAGCCGTGAGGGGACGGGACGCACATCACGATCAGCCCGGCGAGCTCGCGCGCCCGCGCACTGTGCGACGTAAGAGGCACCAGACGCGGCAGTGCGGCGAAGCCGGCGGGAAAGACCGTCGCACATTCGAGCAGCAGCCGGTGCCCCAGCTCGTCCCACGCCTCGGCGTCGTCCCCCCGCTCGACCCGCCCCAGCAACTCGGGAACGCGATCGACGTCCCCGAAACAGTCGTACATCCCCGCCCAGTCCACGGCCCGAGTATGCAGGCGTGCGGCCGGCCGCACTCAGCCGGTCTACCGGACCGAAGGGCCCCTTAATCGGGTGCCGTGGGGCTCCCGTTCGTCAGGCCCAGGCGGGTCTGTTCCTCCTCGACGATCTGGCGGGCCAGCTCGGTGTCCGACACGTCGACCGCGTCCGGGGTCGCTTCGGCCACGGCGCTGCGGCGGGCGTAGGCGTCGAACAGGCGGGTCTTCTTCTCCAGCATCGTCACCATGCGTTCGTCCACTCCTCCGGTGGCGAGCAGGCGGTGCACACGTACCGGCCTGACCTGGCCCATGCGGTGGGCCCGGGCGACCGCCTGGTGCTCGATGGTCGGCTTGATCTGCGGTTCGCAGATGACGACGACGGAGGCGGCCTGCATGTTGAGGCCCACCCCGGCCGCCTGCACCTGCGCCAGAAGCACCGCCGGCCCCTGCACACCGGCGAAGTCGTCGACGATCTGCTGCCTCCGTGCTGCCGAGACGCCTCCGGTGAGCGGGCCGAACACCGCGGCGCCGGCAACGAAGTCCGCGGCGAGCGCTGCCTCCACCACGGCCAGCACGTCCTTGAAGTAGGAGAAGACCACCGTCTTCTGCCCGTTCTCGCCGGCCTCCTGGACGATCTCGCGGAGGCGGGCCAGCTTGGCCGACTTCCCGGGGCGTGCGTACGCGGCCCTGCGCATCGCCATGAAGTTGCCGGCGCGCACGGCTTCGCGGTACGCCTCCTCGTCCGCCGCGCTCAGCTCCTCCCACTCGTCGGTCTGCTGAAGACTGGGAAGTTCCGTGAGCACGTCCTCCTGGTTGCGCCTCAGGTAGACCGGGGCGACGGTCCTGCGGAAGGCGGCCGATCCCACCAGGGCGCCTCGCTCGCCCAGGGAGTCCGCGACCTTCGCGTCGAGCATCCGGACCAGGTTGCGGAACTCCGCGGCCCGGTTCTCCATCGGGGTTCCGGTCATGAAGAGGCTGCGCTCACAGCGCTCGGTCCACAGCGCGACCGTCTCGGACCGCTTGGCCCTCGGGTTCTTCACGGAGTGCGCTTCGTCGACGACGAGCACGCCGACCTCCCCGCCGCCGGGCACCGGGAAGCCGCGCAGTGCGTCGAACGTGGTCACCCCCACCCCGCCCCGGCCCTTCCAGTCCGCGAACGCGTCGTGCCGGTCGGGACCGTGGAGCACCGTGACGCGCAGGGCGCTACGGGCCTCGATCTCCCGGGTCCAGTTCACGAGGACGCTCGCCGGACAGACGACCATGAAGTGGCTCTGCCCTTCGGCGGCCAGGTGTGCCAGCACGGCGATCGCCTGGATGGTCTTCCCAAGACCCATCTCGTCGCCGAGTATCACCTTGCGCTGGGCGAGGGCGAAGCGCGCACCGAACGCCTGGTAGCCACGCAGGGAGACCCGGCGGTGCGCGTCGTCGAGGTGCTGGGTCCGTACCCGCTCGGCGATCTCCTCCGGCAGGAAGCCCTCGGCCGCGGCCGTGTCGGGCGGCCGGCCGGCGATCTCGGCGAGCAGGCTGTAGTACTCGGCGGAACGGAGTTCGAAGTCCACCCAGGCCGCGACGTCGGACGGGGATCCGCGCAGCAGGTCCACCGATGTCTGGGCGAGCAGCTCGGGCAGGCCCGCCTGCTCGGCCTCCTCCACCAGCGAGCGGATCTCGTCGACCGCCACGAGGGCACGCGCCCTCTTCTCCTGGCCGGCCAGGAGCATCCTGATGCGTCCGGCGGCGGGCCGCGCCTCGGCCAGCAACGGGCCGAGCCGCTCCGACAGGGCCGCGGCCCGCTCCACCGCACGCCGGGCCTCCGGTCCCGCCTCCACCAGGACGTGCAGGGCCGTGACCAGTGCGGTGGTCCTCGGCTTCGGCCGGTCCACGTCCAGGTGGACGGCCACCGTCTCGTGCACGGCCTCGGAGAGCCGGCGAGCCGCGGCGAGCATCTGATCGACCGTGCGCTGCCCCACCCCGGGAATCTGCCGCAGCCGGTAGGGGCCCGCTTCGAGGACACTGCTTACCGTGCGCAGGCCGCCGCCCTCCACGTTCCCCAGCCGCAGGCGTCCTTCGGTGACGTCCTGGAGCCTGGCGACGGGAAGGGTGTCGAGCTCCCGCTTGACCGCAGCGTCGTGGAGCGGCCGCAGCGCCGCCCTCACCGCGTCGACGGCCTTGCCGTGGTCGGCGGTCACGGCCCGCGCCGACTCGTGGAGCCGCGCTCCCCTCACAACGGCGTCCCGCTCGCCCCGCCCCACCCCGCGCCCCTTCCCACTTGACCGACGCCGACGAGAACAAGAGGGCCTGACCCGCGTCCTCGCAGGCCAGGCCACTCACGGGGAGGAGATCAGACGTTGAAGCGGAACTCCATCATAAGGCTCTGACCTGCGGAAACGCGCGCGTATCCAGCACCCATCCGACACAGGCGCCGCGACAAGATGCAAGAAGACTCAAGATCACCAAAGTACCCTCCAGCGTCCGCAGATGTACGAAGTTTGCGAGATGGGAGCAGGATGGACGCCGCGCATACTGCAGCTCAGAGGAGTCTTCCAGCGACACCAGGTACTCAGAGCGTCACGGCGACTCTCTGGACGACGAGCGACCCCAGGGAGAAGCGCCCCGCCGACACAGCTCAAGTGGAGGCGCAGGAAGGCGAAACACAAGGCGGTGACGCCATCGCCCTCGTCCTAGGTCGGGCCCATACGCCGTACAGCGACTACCGCGCTAAGATCATCGGCCAGCGGTAGCTCCACAGTCCGCAGGGCAGGATGGCCCAGCCAGTGGAGCCGGGCAGTGTCGGGACGACCAGCGTAAGAGGGCGGCCAGGTCTGGGAAGGCGTGAAATCGTCGACGACGAGCACTCCACCCGGAACGAGTAGGCGCTCGGGATCCGCAGCACCGCCGCCCTTGGCCTGGCCACCGCCGTCAAGCACAAGCAAGTCGTACGGCCCGTGCGCGTATATATGAGTCCAGTCGGCGCACAACACGCGTACCTGCGGCACATGGGAGAAGACGTCGGCAGCAACCTTCGCCCGCGCCGGATCTCGCTCCACACTGAGCAGTTCCACGTTCGGGGCCGCTCCGCTGGCCAGCCAGGCAAGACCCACCCCACATCCGGTGCCCGTCTCGGCGATGCGCTGTCGGGCGCCGCCGGCCAGCACTTGCAGTAGTCGGCCTTGCTCGGGGCGGCAGGAGTAGCCGAAGCCATAGCGTTGGGCAGCGTCGAGGGCGCGCTCGACAAGCGGGGGCAGCGGCCCGCTGTGCAGGCGGTAGGCAGCAGTGCCGTTCATCGACATGACGGCAAGTATGGCCTCTACGGTCAGCCGGTCACATCAAGCACCTTCTGACGAATCCGAGTTGATGCCCGGCTATGCTGAGGCGGCACCACCAGGTCCGGTATCGCCTGTAGTCCGACGGGAGTGAATCGGCTTGCTTGTCGACGCAATCGGATGCCCCTACCGAACAACAACGCCGGCTGTTCGCCCTGATCCGTGCGCCGACTACCTCTCCCTCAAAGGCGGCGATCGGGTTGAGTGGGACGAGTTCCTCGGTGTATGGGTGGTGACCGGATACACCGAGGTGGCGCAATTGCTACGGAATCCGGCTCTGTCTTCCGGCTGGCCGACGCAGGGTGGCACAGCGCTGCACGAGGACACCCCGGACAGTGGCAGCGGCTCACGGACCAACTCCGTTGTACGTCGCTGGTTCATGTTCAACGACGATCCACGCCATGCCCGGTTACGTAAAATCGTGGCGCCACTCTTCACGGCAGAGCGCGTCGACGGCACTCGTTCTTTTGTCGAATCGACGGTGACAGATCTGCTCGCCGGGGTCGGAAACAGCCTCGATGTGATGTCCGATCTGGCGATTCCGCTCTCCAGCCGCGTGATCTGTCACGTACTCGGCCTGCCCCGTGACGTCGCGCCACGACTGCGGTCATGGACCCAGGACATCGACGCCCTGTTGAGAGCCGACTATCTCCCTCAGGCGCGGGAACAAGGGGACCGTGCCGTGCGCGAGATATCCGACGCGGTCGAATCCGTCCTGCGCGCCGGTAGCGCCGACGACGGCACCGGGATCAGTCTGCTGCACCGAGCCTTTCACGCGGGAGAGATCGAGCGGGAAGACGTACTGGCCACTGCGAGCCTCCTCGTCCATGCTGGATTTGAGACCACCTCCACCTTCATCGGCAAGGCGGTCCGAGCCGCGATCCATACCGGCACCTGGCAGCAACTGACCGTTCCCCAGGCCGGAATGGCGTTGGAGGAACTACTCAGATTCGACACCTCGGTACAGCAGGTCGCCCGGGTGGCGCGAGAGCCGGTGAGCATAGCCGACCGACGTATCGAGGCGGGTGATCTGGTCCTGCTCATGCTGGGGGTCGCCAACCGAGACCCGGCGGTGTTCTCCACGCCCGACCGACTGGAACCCGGGCGGGAAATCAAACGGCTCCTGACCTTCGGTCTCGGCGCCCACTACTGCCTCGGGGCCCGACTGGCCAGGCTGGAAGCCGAGGTGGCACTTCAAGCTCTGGCATCGAGATCGAGCACTCTGTCTTTCGCCGCGCCTCCCGTCAGTCGATCACACAACGGGGTGACGGTGCTCGAGCGGCTCGACGTGGCATTCGCGTAGGTATTGAGGAGGGGGTTACCAGAATGCGGACCATATGGGATGTCGTCACGGAACAGTGCGAACGCACGCCGACGGCGGTCGCGGCTGTCGGCACACGCCGGTACACGTACGAGGACTTCACCGAACGAGCACTGGCGCTTTCCAAGACCGCCTTGGACGGAGTGCCGCGCGGTTCCCTGATCGCTCTCGACACCAGCAATCCGGTGAGCGCCTCGATCGCGATGCTGGCCGCGGCCCGATGCGGCTGTGCCGTGCTTCCGCTGAACAGTGAGAGCCCGTCGGCCCACCGGGAAAAAGTGTTCTCCGACGCCCGCCCCGCGCTGGTCTTGAAGTCCGTCGAAGAAGGGCTCTTCACTGCCAAGGTCACCGCTCACGGGCAGGACGGGGAAGCGGCCCCTGTGCCCTTCTCGGAAATCGCCTATGTGATGTACACATCCGGCTCCACCGGGCAGCCCAAGGGCGTCATGGTTCCGCACAAGGCCCTCCTCGCCCGACTGTCGGGGCTGGCCGCGGTGCCCGGATTCGCCCCCGGCGAATCCATCGTCGCCATGACCGCTCTGTCGTTCGACATTTCGATGGCAGAGCTGCTGCTGCCTCTTTCGGTCGGGGGTACATTCATCGCTGCTCCCACGGATGCCCGGACGGATCCTGACACCTTCGCTGAATTCGTCAGACTGCATACCCCCGACATCATCCAGGCGACTCCGAGTTTCTGGCGCCTTGCTTCGGCGGGCGGCTGGGAAGGTGCGACCGACAGCCGAATCTGGTGTGGAGGCGAACCGCTGACTCAGAGCCTGGCAGCGCAACTGCTCGGCTGTGCGCGGGAACTGTGGAATCTGTACGGCCCCACCGAGGCAACCATCTTCGCGACGGCAGCACGGATCGAATCGGCCGACTCGATCCCCTTGGGATCCGCGCTGCCCGGCTCGGGGGTCGCGCTGGACGGGCCGACGACGGGCGAAGGCGAACCAGAGGAGGGAGAGATCCTGCTCTTCGGTGAGGGTCTGGCTGCGGGGTATCTCGGCCAAGAGGAGCTGACCCGCCGACGCTTTCACCTCCATGACACCCCACAGGGGCGACAGATGGTCTACCGGACAGGCGACCGCGGACGTCGCCTGGCTGACGGCCGCCTGTTCTTCCTCGGACGCGACGACGATCAGGTCAAACTGCGCGGTCACCGTATCGAGCTCGGCGAGGTCGAGGCGACGCTGGAGGAACACCCGGCGGTCACGGAGACCGTAGTGGTACTGCGGGACCGCGACCGGCCGGAGCGCGCCTACCTGGAGGCGCTGGTCGTGGCCGGCGTGGAGGTCACGCCGGCCGACCTCAGGCAGTGGATCCGTGACCGTCTGCCAGTGAGTCACTGCCCGGCGAAGTTCACCGTCCTGGACTCTCTGCCCCGTACGACTGCGGGCAAAGTGGACCGCGCCCGGCTGGCCTCCTGACCCAC
Organism: Streptomyces sp. CNH189; assembly: GCF_000527195.1. Lineage (NCBI taxonomy): Bacteria > Bacillati > Actinomycetota > Actinomycetes > Kitasatosporales > Streptomycetaceae > Streptomyces > Streptomyces sp. CNH189. Next base: position 136,717 of record NZ_AZUS01000017.1, on the reverse strand, counting down.
TGACCAGTGGATCAGGAGGCCAGGGCGGCCATGTCGGTGAATGCCGTGCGAAGCCCCTCCAACAGCGCCATCCCGGTCACCTCGTCGATGTAGTCCGCGCGCCAGGCGAGGTACACTCGCCAGCCCCCGTCCGGCCGCGGGATGGCTTCGACGAGGAGGTCAAGGCTGCTGAGGGGCTGCGGAACACGGACGGCCTCGAGCAGGACCGTGTCGTCGAGCACGACTCGAGGTGGGTCGTTCTGCAGCACGACCCATGCCTGGAACCACGGGTGGCGGCTGCGGTCCGGGCCCAGCAGCCGGACGACTTCGTTGAACGGCGTCCGCCCGTGCTCCATGGCCGAGGTGAGCACCTCGGCCGAGCTGCTCAGCAGTTCTCCTGCAGTCTGCTCGGACGCTCCCTGGAGCACCAGCGCCAGGGGGTTGATGAAGCACCCGATGACCGGTTCGAGCGCGGTCGCCACCCGGCCGGCCGTCACGGTGCCGAGGCACAGGTCCGGCACGCCGAAGACTCCCGACATCGCTCGGCCGGCGGCGGCCAGCAGGGCGGCGCCGGGGGGACCGCTGTGCCGGGCGGCGGCCCCGATCAGCCGACCCACGGTCTCCCGGTCAAGGTCGAACGACTCTTCCCTCCGCGCTGCTTGTGCGCTGTCCGGCGGGGCGGGCAGGAACGGCGGGGGTGCTTGGCTCAAGTGCTCCCGCCAGAACGGGATGTCGTTCTCCTGCCAGCGTTCGGTCTCCGCCCGCTCCCACCGGCTGTACGACTCATAACTGACAGGCGGTGCTTGCAAGTCTCCGCCTGCATAGGCCGTGGCGAGGTCCTCTATCAGCAGCTTCTCCGACCAGCCGTCGAACGCCAGATGGTGCATCTGAAGGCAGAGCATGTGGCGGCCTTCGTCCAGTGCACAGAGCCGTGCGCGCAAAGGAGGATCCGCCTCGAGGTCGAACGGCGTCTCCCACCAGTCCGAAATGAGCCTGGCGGCCAATGTCTCCAAGTCTTCAGCGCCGGAAACGTTCGCTGCCGGACGCTGTTCGAGGGTGAGCGCCGCGGTCGGCCGAGCCACCTGGGTGGGCTCGAGACTCACCTCGTCGATCGGGTAGACCGTGCGCAGCACCGCATGGTGCTCGATCACTCGAAGAAGCGCCGACTCCAGCCTCGTCGGATCGAGGTCACCGGAGAGGAAATAGGCGTGCTCGATCGTGCCGTCGGCATGCCCGGGGTTGAACTGCTCGGCCAGCCACAGTCTTTCCTGGGAATGGGCCAGCGGGGCGGGCTTGTCCTGGGGAGGCGGAAACGGCGTGGCCGTCTCACTGTTCCCGCCCGTAGCGCCCTCCAGCTCCATGAGACCGGACACGGTCGGGGCTCCACTGATCATGCGCAGGGGAACCCTGAACCCGAGCCGCTTGGACAACTCGCGCTGAAGTACGACGAGCAGGATGGAGTTTCCACCCGCATCGAAGAAATTCTCGTCATCGGAGGCGGGATCGGATTCCAGTACGGTCCGCCACGCCTGCACGATCGCGTCCCGTCGTGCATTGACATTACTCACCCAGATCGCCTCTCTGCCGGGCGCGCCGGCGCACCCTGAATCCATACCGTCCGTTCATCCTGCCGCCGTCCCGGTCAGCAGCCCACGTGCCAGACCGCCTGGCGCGACTCCCTGCTGTCCTGAGATCGCCGCAAGCGCCGCTTCCGCTTCGGCAGTCACTCCTGGCCGTGATTCGAGCAGCTGGGCAAGCCCCCGCGCACTGGGGGCGGCGACGAACTCCGACATGTCCAAGGGGGCATTGAGAGCCTTGCGTAGGACCGCGAGTACCCGGGCAGCACCGAGGGAGTCACCACCCTGGTCGAAGAACGACGTCTGCCGGGCCACCGATTTCCGCAGTACGGCCTGCATGGCCAGCACGACGACCTCGGTGACCGGGGAGGCATCCTGCTGCCCGGCCACCGCGTCGTCCGGATCCGGCAGACCGACCAGATACTCCTCGACCATGGCCGACAGCGCCCGGGTATCCGCCTTGCCGCTGGAAAGCAGGGGGAGTTCGGGCACGCAAAGGACGACGGTCGGCACCATGTACCCCGGCAACACGGCCGACAGGTGCCTGCGTACCGCCTGCGGATCAGGCTCAGCGTCCGGTTGCACGACCAGGAAGGCCGCCAGGCCGCTTTGTCTGTGGTGGTCGAACGGCACCACGGCGCACTGCGCGACTCCCGTGCACTGCCGGGCCCGGGTCTCGATCTCCTCGGGTTCGATGCGGTGACCGCGAAGCTTGAACTGGGAGTCGCGGCGTCCGTGGATGCGTAGGAGGCCGTCATGGCCCCAGGAGGCGATGTCGCCCGTGCGGTAGAGCCTCCTGGGGCCTTGGCCGAGGTCGTGGTCGATGAATTGACCGGCGGTGAGGGATTCCGCACCGAGATAGCCGCGGGCCAGCCCCGCCCCGCCGATGAACAACTCGCCACGGCAGCCCGGCGGCATGGGTCGCAAGTGCCTGTCGAGCACGTGCAGTTCGGTGTGCGCGATCGGTGTGCCCACAGTGACCGGACCCGGCGTACAGCGCCAGATCGCCGACCAGACAGCTGTCTCGGTCGGTCCGTAAAGGTTGTATACCTCGTCGGCCGCGGTCAGTAGTCGATCCTTCAACTCCCGTGGCAGCGCCTCTCCCGTGCAGAGCGCGACCCTGGGCCGAACGGTGAGGTGGTCCAGCAACAGCCTCCACACACTCGGAGTCGCCTGGAGGACGGTCACCTGTGCGGCGGCGGCCAGTTCGGCGAGCAGCGTCGGGTCGGCGGCGGTGCGGTCGTCGGCTACCTCGACCGTGCCGCCGGCCACCAGTGGGGCGAGGAGTTCCGGCAGGGAGATGTCGAAAGTGGTGGCCGTTGAAGCGGCAACCACATCGCCAAGGCCCAGACCGGTCAGCCGGACAGCCTCGCGTACGACGTTGGTGAGTGCCTTGCGCCCGACCAGAACGCCCTTGGGCACACCGCTGGATCCGGAGGTGAAGAACACATAGGCGTCGGCGTCGCCCTGCACCGTGGCGGACTGCGGCGGTGTCTGGTCTGTGTCGGTCGCTATGGGCTCCACTCCTGCGGCGGTCAGGACAACGCTCAACTGCGCCAACTGCTCGATCAGCCGCAACCTCTCGGCGGGCAGCCGCTGGTCAAGCGGCACGTAGACGGCGTCCAGCTCAAGCACGGCCAGCAGCGCGGCCACTGTGTCCGTTCCACGCGGAATCCGCACTCCGACCCGCCGGCCGGGTCGCACGCCAGCAGCGGTGAGCGCGGTCTTGAACTCTGCGATCCGTTCCCGTAGCCGCCGCCCGGTCAGCGTACGGCCCCCGCAGCGCACCACAATCGTATCCGGGTCGGTATGAATGCGCGCCGTGATGTCATCAACGATGTCGCCCTGAATCTCCTCCTCGCCCAGGGCCCACCGGCTTTGGAGCTGATCCTCCCCGGGGAGCAGCAGCGGAACTTCACCGAGTCGGAGCATGGGATCCGCCGCCCACGCGGTGACGAAGGCGGACAACCGCTCGGCGATACGGCGTCCGTGATCCGGGGTGAAGAGCTCTGTGCTGAACTCGACCATTGCCGCGAGTCGGCCGTCGGCTTCCTGCCAAAACTCGACGGTGAGATCGAACGCGGCCCTGGCCGGGTCCACCCTGTGCTCCTCGGCCGTCACCCCGACAAGGTCCAGTTCGGCTCCCAGAGTGTTCTGCAGCACGCACATGACCTGGAAGAGCGGCGTACGGCCCGGCACCCGCGCCGGTGCGACCGCGCGCACGATGCGGTCGAACGGCAGCCGGCGGTGTACACACCCTTCGAAGAAGGAGTCCGCTGCCCGAGCGACGAGGTCGCGGAGCGTCAAGTCCGTCATCAACGCGACGCGGACGGGCAGGGTGTTGACGAAGAAGCCCACCAGCGGCTCGAACCTCTGGCCGGGCCGGTCGGCCACCGGTACACCGATCACCAGATCGTCCTGGTCAGCGATGCGAGCCAGATATCCGGCCAGTACGGAGTACAGCGCCACGAAGAACGTCGTGCCCTCCGCCGCTGAGACCTCTTTGAGACTCTCGGCCGTGCCCGCAGGCAGCAGCAACCGGGTACGGTCACCCGACCGGAGGGGTTTCGCAGGGCGCGGGTGGTCGTAAGGCAGGTCCAGTGCTTCAGGCGCGCCGCGGAGGGCCTCGCGCCAGTAGGCGGAAGCCTCTTCCTCGCTCCCGCCGTACGCCTCGACCTCGCTCTCCAATGCCGAGGCCACCTCTGCGGCGGACAGCGGCAACGGATCGAGCACGGTGGGATCGGCGGCAGCGCCCGGAGTGTAGAGCGCGCTGAGCTCCTGCGTCAGCACGTCCAGCGACCAGCCGTCGGCGACGAGGTGGTGCAGGCGCATCAGCAGCAGCGCGCGGTCGGCACTCTCACGCAGCAGGTGGACGGTGAACAGCGGTCCATGAGCCAGGGACATCGGCCGATCGGCCAGTTCTGCGCAGCGTGCCGCGACCGCGTCGGCGGAACCCGGTTCCTCGGCGGTGAGCACGCTGTGCGGGGCGGGCAGGATCAGCAGCCGCGCGCCCGCCTGAAACTGATCGCACACCGACCGCAGCAGCTCGTGCCGCTCCACGAGCGCCTGGAGGGCGCTGTCGAGAGCCGTCTCGTCCACCGGGCCGGTCAGCCACCAAGCTTGGCAGATCACATGGGTGGCGCCCATCTCCTCGTACTGGTCGAGGTACAACAGCCGCCGCTGCTCCGGCGTCATCTCCACGGCTGCCGTGTCCCGCCGGTCATCCATCCGTGGCTCCGGGCTGCCTGACCTCGTCGATCGCGACTGCGATCGACTTCACGACCGGGTTGCGCAGAATCACCTTGGGCGGGAGAGCCACCTGGAGGTCGCGCTTGATCCGGCTCTGCATCTGGAACGCCAGCAGTGAGTGGCCTCCGATTTCGAAGAAGTGGTCCTGGACAGTCACTCCTTCGATGCCGAGCAGTTGCTGCCACAGGCCGATCAGATAGGTCTCGGTCGGAGTCGTCCCACGGGACCGGGGCTGTCGGCGGTCCAGTTCTCCGTCCAGGATCCGGCGCAGTGCGTCGAGATCGCGTTTGCCGTGCTCGTTCGCAGGCATGTCCGGAAGGAGCACGAAGCGGCTCGGCACCATGAACTCGGGCAGGTTCCTGACGCAGTGGCCGCGAAGCCGGTCCGCCGAAGCATCGTCGTCGAGCACGACGAGCGCTGCGAGGCTGCGGTCCTCACCCTCGCCTTGAGGCAGGACGACGGCATGGTGGACGCCGGGGTGCCTGAGCAGCATCCGTTCCACCTCTCCGCACTCCACACGGTAGCCGCGGATCTTCACCTGGTCATCCGTTCTACCCAGGAACTCCAGGACCCCGTCGGCGGAATACCGGGCCAGGTCACCGGTGCGGTACCGACGGCCGGGTCCCGTTCCGGCCGGGCCGGTGAGGAACCTTTCGGCGCTCAGCTCCGGCCGGCCGAGATAGCCCCGGGCCACGCCCGGGCCCATCACATGGATCTCGCCCGTCTCTCCCGGGCCCACCTCACGCCCTTCGGCGTCCAGCAGCAGGACACTGACGTCGTCCAGCGGTCGGCCGATCGGGATGCTGGCGCGTTCGGTGTCAGCGAGGGTGACCTCGTGCGCCGTGCAGGCGGTGGTGATCTCCGCGGGACCGTAGAGGTTGAACAGCCGTCCTTCGAAACGGCCCGAGAGTATCGCCCGGCAGGTGGCCGGCAGGACGACGTCGCCGCCCACGTACAGCAGGCGCAACGCGGAAAAGGCGTCCGGGTCCTCACGCACCACATGGTTCGCGACCATGGTGGGCACCAGCATGGCGGTGATGCGCAGCCGCCGCAGCTCCTGCTGGAATCCAGCGGCCAGCAGCTCCGGCACGTCCGGCAGGACGACAACCTCCGCTCCGTGGCGCAGGGACTGCCACATCTCGAAGTGGAAAGCGTCGAAGGACAGACTGGATATCTGGCCCACCCTGTCGTCCGGCGTCAGATCCGGCAGGAAGGAATTGCATGCGAACGAAAGGATGTTGCGGTGCTCCAGCACGATCCCCTTCGGGGTACCGAGCGAACCGGAGGTGAAGAGCACGCTCGCCGCACCGTCCGACCGGGGTCGTCCTTGGGGAGCCGCCGAGGCCGGCAGCGCGCCGCTGTCGTATGCGATGACCTCCGCGCCGTGGGCGTCGAATCTGCCCTCCCAGCCGGGTTCGGTCAGCACCGTCTTCGCGCCGCTCTCGGCAAGCATCAGATCGCGCCGCGCGTCCGGATAGCGACTGTCGACAGCCACATATGCGGCACCCGTCTTGAGGATGCCGAGGATCACCGCGAGAACGTGCGCCGATCGGCTCATGTACATGCCGACCCGGTCCTCCTGGCCGACGCCACGCTCGACAAGAAGGCCCGCCACGGCGTCCGCCAGAGCACCGAGCTCGGCATAGGTCAGGGATTGCTCGGCGTCGGTGACGGCGGGGCGGTCAGCATAGCGCTGCACCGAGTCCTCGAAGAGCTCGATGAGCGTTGCTACGGGGTGTTCGGATGGTGTAGTCATCAAGCAGCCTCTCCCGCGGGCGTGTCGGTCCACTCGTCGTACGGTTGCCGAAGGAGAGCGGCCCAGTGGTCCAGGAGCACCTCGATCGTGTCGCGGTGCAGCCGGGAGGCGTCGAACCGGGCCTCGACGGAGTAGATCCCGGGGTCTGTCTCCACCAGACTCAGCAACAGATCCCAGTAGAAGTCGGACTCCGAGGGCAGGGTCACGGGCCGGACGGTCATCCTCTTCCCCAAGTCGATCGCCTGAGGCGGTTTGACCGCATCGAAGAAGACCCGTACTCCGGACTGTGGGCCGGTCGGCTCAGGATCCTCGTCCATCGCTCGTACGGCCATCGGCAGGGCGCCATGGCGTAGCCCCGCGATCAACGATTGCCGAGTGCGCCGGACGACGTCGTCGATCGTGTCCCCGACCTGCACCTCAGCTGGCACCGGCAGGCAGTGGCTGATCCGGCCGACGAGCCGCACGGTGTCGGCCGTCCGGTTGATGACGGGGAGCAGCGGTGCGAGCAGCGGATTGCCCGTGGCGCGGTACTGCGCCGTGGCTGCGGTGGCCAGAGCGACGGTGAGCGGGAAGGTGCCGTAGGCGCTCGCCGCCCCGAGGACGTTCGCGTCCGCCTCGGGACCCAGACTGCGCGTGAGAATCACCGAGGCAGGTTCAGTACCCGGGGCGGGTGGCGCGAGGATGCGGGACAGACGTGGTCGGCCCTCGCCGAGTTGGCGCCAGTACGAGTCGATGCGTTCGGCGGCCGCGGAGTCGGCCCACGAACGCTTCCACGCCTCGTGATCGAGCGCCTGGATGACGGGGGCGGATGGGGGGGCCACTCCTTCGCCGGTCAGGGCGCGGTAGTGAGCGGCGAGTTCGTCCAGCACGGTGGTGAATGCCGTGCCCTCCAGTACGAAGTGGTCCGACACCACGACGAGTCGCCGACGACTTGGTCCACGGAGGAGCACCAAGCGCAGGAAGTCGTCGCCGGACCAGTCGAAGCGTTCGGCCAGCGCCTCCTGGGTGGCGGCGACGAGTGCCTCCTCCTCGTCCGTAGCGATGTCCCGGACGACGGTGTGTCCCGCAGCGGGGGCCGGGCGCGGGGTCTGCCACAGCGTGCCGTCATCGCCCGGCGCGAACGCGGTGCGCAGGGCCTCGTGGTGGGACACGAGCGTCTGGGCGGCCCGCTCCAGTAGACCGGGGTCCAGCTCACCGATCACATCGAAGCACTCCCAGATGAGGAAGGGCGCCGGGTCCGGGTCCTGCGACTCGAGGCGGTACTGGCGCTGCTGGGCCTCCGTCGCGGGTGCCGTGCGTACCGGAAGCCGGGTCATGGGGGGCAGCTGCAGACTCATGTCAGAGGCCCGGATGCAGGCGTCCGTGAAGACGTCGAGCCGACGGGCGGCCAGCAGTTCGGTTGCCGGTACCTCGTAGCCGAGCGCCTTCGACACGCGCGCGGACAGCCGAACGGCGTCGAGCGACTTGGCGCCGAGGTCGAAGATGTCGTCGTGCAGGTCGACCTGTCGACCGAGCAACCGTGCCGCCTCCCTGCGCACCAGCGCCGCGACGGTCCCCCGGGCGGACCGGTCGGCGAAGGACGCGGACTCCGCCTCCGCCGTATCGTGCGCTTCCCACGTGTCCATAGTGTTTACCGTGTCCATGGTTCGTTTCTGTGTCGTACGGCGAGGGTCAGTGATAGTCGGGTAGCACGTCGACGAGTTGATCGGCGTCCGCGTCCGCCCAGCGGCTCGGCTCGAACTCCAGGACGTCCACCTCGGCGACGCCCTCCCTGACGAGCGGGTCCTGGCGCGCCAGCTCCTCGACGGAGCCGCTGTCGCAGCGGGCACCGATGATCAGGCCGCCCCGGTAGGAGGTACCGCGCCCGGAGACCAGGAACTCACCCGAGGCGTAGTGCTCGTCCAAGAAGGCTTGATGGCGGTCGATGAGCCCGGGGACCGACGAGGGCGGGACGGCGTAGCGCAGTTTGATGACGTACATCGGGCGACACCTTTCGGCCAGGACGGTGGTGGAACGTCGCCATCTCCGGTCGGCCGGGTACCGACCCCTGATGGCTTCTGATCAGAATTGCCGAAAACGCGATCGGGAGGGCTGAGTTGACGAATCTGGACGATCAGCCGGGAGCAGCTCCGAAGCCAGATGTGCTCCAGGTGAGCGCTCGGTTGGCCCGCTCCTGGGATGTGCCGACGCCTGCGGCCGAACTCGCGGAGTTCCGGCATGTCTGGACCGGCAGCGACGCGGAGGCGGTGCCTCGTCGTTCTCGTCCACTGCCGCCGTGCCCCGGCCTGGGCAACCTGCTGCCTGGTGCACTGCGCTGTGCCCAGGCACTCGGCTATACGGTGACGCAACGCGCCCTGCCCGGTACCTGGGCCGCCGTGGCCGGGTTCACCTGCCGTGAACACGCCGCGATCATCGTCAACCCCGACCGACCCGGCTCCGCGTCCTATGGGGACGGCCGGCTGCTCGTGCGGGCCGAGCTCGCGCTGAACCTGCTGCATGAACTGGCCCATGCCGTGGACCCGGTCGACCATGTCTTCGCTCACCCCGGGCCGCCGCGTCCCGGTGAACGACGGGAGGCACTGCTGGCCGAGGCGGTGGCCTGTCTGGCCGCGGAGACACTGGCCGCCCGGTTGGGGGCAGGACCGGCCGGCGGTGGACAGGCGCGGTATCTCGCCTCCCTGCTGCACCCTACGGAACCCCTGACGATCGACGAGGAGGCGGGCGTGCGCACGCGGGCCGATGAGGCGGTGCGGCTGGTGGTCCTGGCTCATGAGGCAGAGCCGTGGTGCCCGTCGGACGGTGTGCGCCAGGCGAATCACGCCCTGTGTATCGGTGGGCACACCTTCGAGGTGAACTGCGGTGCGGCGGCCCACGGCGGCGAACCGCCCCATGAGGCGGCCGCCGCGGCCGCGCACTGGAGTCGCCTTCGCGTCGCCGAACTGGCCCACGGCAACACGCCGGTGACCGGCTGACCGGGCGAGGGCGTGCGGGCCGACGCACGGCCGGCCCGCACGTGGATCACTCCTCCTCGGCGGGAATGACGATGACGTCCATGGAGGCACCTCCCTTCGCAAGTGCTCCGGCATGCCGGAGTTGACGGGCGAGTCCTGGCCGCCGACCGACTGATCGGGGTCAGCTGCCAGGCGTTCAGGGGTGCCGTCAGACCTCGGCGGATAGTGCATCTTGCACCGGCGACGGGTACAGCGGAGCCCGGCACGGCTTGGTGATGCGCACGTCGGCATAGGTGTGCCTGCCCTGCCCGGCGTCAGGGAGCTTGGTCAGCCTGAACTTCTCGAACTCGATGGTGGAGTCCGTACCGACCACGATTTCCGGCAGCCGGGTGGGATGGACGCCGATGCGAACCTGCATCTTCTTCAGGTATTCGATCTGCTTGATGATGCAGTAATTGCAATCGAGACAGGTGGGAATGTTCTCCGACCAGGCGAACCAAGAAGAGGTCGCCTCCAGCTTGCGGCTACCCGACGGCAGAGTGAGCAGGTTGTAGTTACTGACGAGTTCGTGAAGGTAGACATTCCCTCGAGTCAGCATACGAATGAAATTGATGTCACCGGTCGTACCCCGCTCCAGTACCACGCTGCCGTTGGCGACGCCGAATTGGTAGCCGAGCGCCACGAGGACATCCAGATTGCGCGGGGCGCCGAGGTCGTGCACCCAGCAGTCGAGTCCATGCAGCCATGCCCCAGCACAACTCGTCTTGTGGAAGGTCTTGACGCCGAGTGCGTCACAGAATTCGATGAGCTGGTTTTCTATGGGGAGCTCGATCTTCTTCCGCTTCTTCGCGTCGTGAAGCCCACCGAGGACAAGCAGCCCTGTGTGCTCGGCTGCAACCTCGCTCAGCCGACGCAGAGTGGCCGGGTCGTCGTTCCGGTTGCGGATGATCGGACGAGTGAACACGAGGGTGTTCGGGAAGATCTGCTTGATGGCGGCGATGAACCGGACCCGGTTGCCGAAGGAGATCCCGCCCTCGTCCAGCCCGGTCAAGGAGTAGAAGACCACGACCTTGTCCACATGTGCGACGCCACGCAACTTCTCAAGGACCGCGTCGTCATAGCCGGCCTTGGTGAAGATGGCGATCGGAGCCCGGTGCGCGGTGAGGGACTCCAGCTTTGCGACCGTGTTGTCTATCTGCTCCGGAATGAAAGGGTCCCCGTAGGTGTCGTTGACTGAGACGGGAACTTCCCGGGTCCAGTTCTGCGCAGCGTCCCCAGCATCGCTCTGCATGGGATCGATCTGAAAGGCGTCCGCAGAACCGAAGGGAACATCTTCGCCTGAAAGGACCACAGATCCAACAATCTCAACATCGACCGGACTGCTCGGCTTCATTCGCCGACTCCCCCTTATGAGCCCACTGAAACCCGGGTTGAAAGAGCTCTGCAGCATGACGTGAGTGCACGTTTTGTTGATCCAACGTACGTGTTGATGGGGGGGAGCATGTAAGCCATCGAGGCGGGGGTGGCTGTATCTGTTCGAAACGTGGCCTAGATTGATCGATCCCTGGCTTGTTGTGTCGAGTCACCGGTAGCGTTCCCTCGGCCTGAGCGATGCGGTGATCAAGCGGGGGTGGTCTTCGGTGGCAACGTGCGACGGGGTGCTGTCTGACGGGGAGGGCACAGTTCTGTGAGCTCCCGGACCGAAGCTGTCAGCACCTTCACCAGCGAGGACGTCTACCGCGCCCAGCAGGCGGTGTACCGCACCGGATCCGGACCGGACGCCCGCGAGGTGCTGCGTGATGCCGTCACCCGGCTCAATCCCGGTGATCTGCTGGAAGTAGGCTGCGGCGAGGGGGAACTCTCTCAGGCTGCCATGGCTCACGGTCACCGTGTGGTAGCGGTGGACGGCTCAGAGCGGATGGTGGAGCTGGCCCGGGCCAGGGGGGTGGACGCCCAGGTTTCCTTGCTTCCGACGCTGCCTTACCCCTCGGACTCCTTCGACCTTGCCGTCGCGGCCTGGGTGCTCCATTACCTGACGGATGAACAGGTAAAACTTTCGCTGCGTGAGTTGGCCCGCGTAGTCCGCCCGGGTGGCAACCTGATCTTGGCCACCAACTCCGACCGCCATATGGCAGAGCTCTGGGCTCGTCTTCCCTCCGCGCGCTACCGGCTGACGTTCCCCGCGGAGCGCGCCTCGGAACTGCTCTCGTCCGTCGGGGCGCACGCACAGATCACTGAGGTTGAGGGGACCGTCGTCTTCCGTGACGACGCACAGGCCAGGCAGTTTCTGCGGAACCAGGTCAGACCGGCGAGCGCGGTGGATCGTATGACACCCATCGAGGGCAGCTTGACCGTCACCCGCCGGGCAGCCGTGATCGTCGCGGAGTTCCCCCGGTGACAGCCCGGGCGCGCCTTTGGTGGTTCGGGCCGATGGTGCCGGCCCTGGAACCGATGTGGCACAAGGGACTGATCCTTCATCCGGTTCGCAGCACCGGGGGCGTCACCTGGCTTGCCGATGGAACGGGCGTACAGACGGCGAGGCTGGCTGATCCGCTGCGGCAGAGCGAAGCCCCTGAGGCGCACGACAGCGAATTGTGGGCGCTGGAGCGTGGTGGACCGGTCCCCGACGCGGGGCTGCGATCCGCAACACGCGGAGTGGTGCTGTGGGGGCGTCCGGACAGCCGGCTGCTGCCGCTCGTCGACCGACTCCGCGATCAGGGCCTGGCCGCAGGGCTGCGCGCCGACCTGGTGCTCGGCCGCACGGAGGAGGAGGCCGGCGACCGGGCGGAGCGGTACAGCGACAGCTACGACCCCGACGAGGCCGCGGCCGAAGCCCTGCTCGGAGCACTCGCCAAGCCGCAGAAGGGCGAGCCGGGCCGCGGCGTACCCCGGGGCAGCTACCTCGTCGACCGGGGCACCACCTGGGTGGGGCCCGGCTCCCCGGGAATCGCCGGTGGCCAGTGGTCCTTCACGCTCATCGGCACACCCTCCGTCGTGGGGGCCGCGCTCACCGGGTTGCTGGACCACGGCGTGGGGTTGTGCTGCCTCGGCGGCTCCGCGGCGGAGGCCGAACTGCTGCCCGGCCTGATCGAGCGGATCGAGGCCGGATGATCGGTCATGCCCCCGCCCCGGTCAGTTGCTGCCAGTGCACTTCCCTCCGGTCCGTCGTGGTGAGCGGATCTGCGATCAGCCCCCGGCGGGCCGGGACCTCGGCATCGGCCTCGAACTCGTACAAGAGCACGGCGCCGTTGGGCACCGTGTGGCCGGCTCGCCGCAGCAGCGGCAACGGGTGCGCGCTCCAGGAGGGTTCCAGTGCCATCCGGGCCGCCATTATCGCCTCCCCGTGGCTCACGGCAATCAGGGCACCGCTGCGCAGGCCGGCCAGTGTGGCGGCAAGCCAGCCGCCGACCCGGTCGCGGACCTCCCGCAAACTCTCACCACCCTCCGGTCGCCAGCCCCACGGGTCCGCTCGCGCCTGCCTCCGGGCCTCCGCGCGCCGTTCGTCCACCGCGTCGCCCTCGGCTCCCTCGAACCACCTGCCCCAGGCCCGTTCCGCGAGAGGCGGGCACGGTTCCACGACTCCGGCCAAGCCGAGCAGCGCTGCCGTTTCCCGCGCCCGCTCACTGGGGGAAGAGCACACTGCTGTCACGTCGAGCCCGAGGCCACGCAGCCACCGCCCGCACGCCCGCGCCTGTTCGCGGCCCACTTCGGTGAGCCCCGCCGACGTCCCGTCGACCGGGGAGGGCAGTGCATGGGTGTTGTGCGCACACTCGCCGTGTCTGACCATGATCAACTGTCGGACACCGCGCACATCCACCCCCACCAGGAACATTGCAAGGAGAAACCGCTGTGGAGCAGTCTGGCACGATGCCCGCGCTGGTGGCCCAGCGCATCTACGACTTCGAGCCAGTGCCGGCGACCCTCGTCGGCGACGTCCTGTACTCCGACCAGGAGTACTGGCGCCATGCCGGCAGACGGCGCTACTTCTGGCTGCTGGAGGAAGACGTCCAGCTCGTCTACGAGCCCTTCGGATGGCGGGGCGAGTGGTATGTGGACCTGGTCTCCTTCGAGCGCGTGCAGTGGAACGAGCTGCCGCTGTTCACGGTGCGGGACCAGTACCTGGACGTGGTGGTCGAAGGCATGGGTCCCACCTACCGGCTGATCGACCTCGACGAGGCGGCGGAGGCTCTGCTTTCGGGCGAGCTGAGCGCTCCCGTACTGGCTCGGGCCATGGTCAAGGCTCAGCGATTCATCGACAGGTACCTGCACCGCGGCGCGGTGTTCCCGCCGCCTGCCCTGCACGGCCTGTTCGACGCCGATCACTGCTACCCGGACTGGTCGCGGCAGCCCGTGCGGCTAAGAAGCTGAGCCGCTCCCTTTCAGCGGAAGGCCGTCCCGCATGAACATCGTGCCGCCCGCCGCGGAACCGTTCCTGCGGCCCTTGTTCGCCACGAACGACGAAGCGTGGCCTGCAAGCGACCTCTCGTTGGACAAGGCGGTACTCGACGCCCTCAAGGAAACCAAGTCCGCCTACACCGTGCTACAGGCATGGGCGGCCCGAGCACTGCCGCTCGGGCCGGAGGCCCGGGCCGAACTGGACCGGCTTCGCACCCGCGAGGCCGTCCTGGACCGTGAACTCGCCGCGGCCTCCAGCTGTCTCACGGAGGCCGGAGTCGAGCACCTCCTGCTGCGGGGCCACGCCCTGGGCACTCGATACCCGGCAGGGCAGGTACGCCAGTACAACGACGTCGACCTGCTCATCCGTGAAGGCGACGCGCTACCGAGCGCACTCACCGCGCTGCGGTCCCTCGACTACTACACAGCACGGCCCATGGTGTGCCGACGTGACGGGGCCGGACTGTGGGCGGGTGTGGCACTGAACCGTCGAGTCGAGGGGCTCGGTCACCCGATGTACCTCGACCTCACCACGCTCGGTCCCGGACTGGACCGCGCGAGCGCCGTGTCGCTCCCCGCAGATGCCTGGGCGGGGCTGCGGGAACTGCCGGTCGGCGGGGCCCGCGTGCCGGTTCTCGACACGACGTGGCAGGCCGTGGTGTTCGCCGTGGAACTGGTCGAACGCGGAGACAAGTTCATCTTCCGGGACCTGCTCGACCTGCTGGCCCTGGACCGCGGCGGAGCCTACTGGGACGCCGTCGTCGCGGCGCTCGCCGGAGCACCCGCGGCAGTCGTCGCCTTGGCAGAACTGCACCGCATCGCGCAGGAGGCCGGAATACCCGTACGGACGGCCCCGGTGCCGCGACCGCCGTCACACGGCCTCGGTACCGCGGTGTCGACGCGAAGCCGCCGCGCGGCCGTCGCAGCGCTCGACCACGTCATCGCCCGGTTGCGCGGGAAGAACAAGGCCCGGGCCCGTCGGCTCGTCGAACTCTTCCCCGTGCGGCCATGGTTCGCGCTCGGCCTCCCGGTCTTTGTGCTGCCGCCTGCCGCCGACCGGCAGGTGTCCGGCGGTGCGGTACTCCGCGGCGTCGGCCTGCCGGACCACCGGGCGCTGGTCTATCCGCTGGTGCCGCCCGGATACTCCCGGGCCGCCTTCGCCCCACCGGCCGAGGAGCACATATGACCGTCATCCAGCACGACGCCTGGGCCCGGCTGTGGCTGGCCGAGCTCGAACGCCGCACCGACCGTTCGCCGCAGGACGCCTCGCTCATCCGCGACCGACTGGCCCGTGCGCGCGAGCGCACAGAAGTGCTCCACGCACGTGCCCGAGACGGCTCGGAGGCTTTCGCGGGCATGGCCGAGCACCGGCACCCGCTCACCGGTCAAAGGGAGATCGTGCTCAGCCATCTGGCGGCGGAACGCCCGTCAGCGCTGCGGGAACTGCTGGCAAAGCTGCCCGTCGGCGGTCAGGCCGCCGCACTCGAGACGGCCGGCGTACCCGGCGACGAGATCGCCGCCATCATGCGCCAGGCGTCTTTCCAGCCGCACGTCCTGACCCTCCGGCACCGCACAAATCCTCAGGCGCCAGTTCCGAAAGGGCCGTTGGACATCCATGTCGCGCGCACCGCGGAACACGGCTTCGTCTATGACTGCCTGGCGACGGCGCTGGGGCGCGGGCTGTATGACGAGTCGACAGTCACCGACCTCCGGGAGTGGGCACGCTCCAAGTTCGAGCTGACCGGTACGTCCGTCTGCCTGGTCGGCACCCTCGACGGCCGACCGGTCTGTCACGGCCTCGGTATCCCGCGGCCGGACCGTTACAGCGGCGGCAAGGTGCTGTACGTCGTGGACGTGTTCGTGGTCCCCGAGGAGCACTCCCGTGGCTTCTCCCGGATGGTGTCGGCCGCGCTGCTGCGCCGGGCGGCCGAGCGTGGTCACCAGGTCCTCGAGAGTGATCTGGTCATCGGGCCGAACAGCGACAAGCTCCTCGACGGCCTGCGGGACGCCGGCTGGGTCGCTGACCGGCTGCGCTGGCGCCGGGCGGCGACGGGGGTGGACCGGTGACCCCAGAGCCTTCCGCCGTGCATACGTCCCCACCTGCAGCCTGTCTGGTAGCGCAGACTCTGGAACCGCTTATCGTCCAGCTGGCCTCGGGCCGCGCCCCGACGCCGGGCACGCCCTGGCTGATCATGATTCATGCCCCCGGCGAGAACCGCACCGGTAACAACTACTGGCAGGCACAGACCGCACGCCGGCTCGCCTCGGCCGGAATCACCGTGGCCCGCTTCGACCTGGCCGGATACGGGGAGAGCCTCGCGGACCAAAACGTGTCCGTCTGGGACCGCCAGATCGCCGAGGCGGTGTCGACCGCACGGTCCTACGACGCGTCCGCCGTCCATGTGACGGCCCGCGGGCTGCACGCCGCGCTGCTGCCGGACTCGGCGCCCGGGCTGCGGGTGGCCGTCTTCCCTCCTGAGCCGCAGGACCTCGACTGGTGGCGGCAGAACGCCGGCCGGTCCGGGACGTGGGAGGCCCGATCCGACGCACCGGCCGACGAAGTGGCCTTCTGGGCCGCATGCGGCGTTGAGACCAATCTCCTCGGCGGGCTGACCGCGCCCATCGGCGTACTCGACGAACTCGTCCGACGGATGTGCTCCTCCGAGGCTGCCCCCGGATGGGACCTCACGCTCTGCACTGAGGAGGGCAGGACCGCCGACCCCAGCCGGATGATCGCCGGCCGCCATGGTCTGGCACGGCTCGAGGCCGACCGGCACGGCCTGCAGGCCGTGCTGCACAACGCGCTCATGATGTGGCCCCGGCAGCCGGGTCCGGAAGGAGCAGAATGATGGCACGCGGACGGCTGATCGCGGTGAGCGGCGTGGACGGCAGCGGCAAGTCCACGCTCGTCTACGGGCTGGCCCGACGTCTGACCCAGCGGGGCCTGACCGTCCGGTCGCTTCCTGCGCTGAAGCCTCGCGGCGAATCTCCGGTCGGTTGGGCCCTACGGACCCCGTCGGCAGGTGGAGGGGAGACTCTGGAGCGCTGGATCGCCGGGTACTTCACCCTCGTACTGGCGTCGAACGCCGCAGAGGTGGTGATCCCCGCCCTGGACCGTGGGGAGTGGGTGATCGCCGACCGCTGGGCTCTCGACCATGTGGCCAACCAGCGATCGTTCGGCATCGAATTGGACGAGTGGACCGCCTGGCTGAAGGTGGTGCCGCAGCCAGACCGCCATCTGCTGGTGGATGTCCCGCCGGATCTGGCCGCGCAGCGCATCGCCGGCCGCGGCAAGGACCCCGGTGTCGGCCACGGTCACGACTTCCTCACCCGGTGCCGCGGCCACATGCTCGAACTCGCCCGGGAAGGTACCTGGGGCCAGGTCACCGTGCTCGACGGATGCGCGGACGAGGTGTCGCTGCTCGATGCGGCCGAGACGGCCGCCCTGTCTGGGGAGGAGCGATGAGCGCGCCCGGAGTCGTCACCCTCGACGGGCCCAACGGTGTGGGCAAGACCGCCGTGGCCCGTGAACTGGCACGGGAACTGGGCTGGGCCTGGCTGTCGATCGGCATGGTCTACCGGGCGCTGGCGGCGGCTGCCGCCGAGCTCGCCTCGCCCCTCCACCTGCGGTGGGAAAAGGCATCGGACGGCGGCCTCGACCCGGTGGTCGAGGTGGCGGGGACGGCATTTCGCGAAGCGGATCTCACCGCCGAACACTTCGGCTCCGCCGCTTCCCGGCTCGGCGCGGATTCCGCCTGGCAGGCCAAGGTGAACCGGGTACTGCTTGCCGCGGCAGCTGACCGCGGCGTGGTGGCGGAAGGCCGGGCGGGCCAGGAGATCTTTCCGGATCCGCTGTTGGCGGTCTTCCTCTGGGCCGACGCCGAGGAGCGGGCGGCGCGTGCGGCAGCGGTCAGCGGCGTTGCGTACGACCCCGAGCGTGAGCGCCGCGACCGGACGCGCGCGGCGGAGCCCCTCCGTGTCAGACCCGGTTGCCTGGTGTGGAACTCCACCCGGCTCACCATGGAGATCACTGTCGCAGCGCTGGCCCGGAGAGTGCGGACCGTCCGGGGCGAGCGGGAGTTCACCATCGCGGTGACCGGGTTGCGGGGTGAGCACCGCGGTGGCGGACTGCGCTGCGTGCCCGGAGACCATCCGGCCGACGCATTCCTCACCGTCCCGCCCGGCGGGGGCGACGCCGAGCGGCTGGCACTGGCCGAGGCTCATGCGCCGATCCTGCGGTACGGCAGCGACATCGTCACCGTGGGCCGCGTGCCCAGCCGGCGGGGGGACGCCGTACTCGACGCCGTGAGCTGGCCGGCCAACCGTCAGCTCAGGGCGCGCTGGCTGCTAGACCACGGGCACTTCGCCGTCCCCGCGGAGGTACTCGCCCTGGCTGACGCAGACTGGACCGCGGCCACCGACGGCCTGGGCGCGAGGCGTCCCAGCGCACTCGCGGCACTGCAGGACGCGTGGTGGCTGCCCTGCCCGGCCACGGCCCCTGCGGCCGGTCCCGCGACGACGCCGGACACGGGGCATGCCCAGGCGGACCTGGACGCCGTACTGCGGCAGCCGCGTCCGGGAGACACGACGACACTGCTGTTCGACCTGAAGGGCCATCACGATGCCCGGGCCGCCCTCTGGCTGACCGCGGCCGCCCCCGACGCCCTGACCGACTTCGTGCAGCGGGAGTGGGGAGGCAGCCGATGACCGGCGAGCGGGAAGTCGTCCGCGAGCAGTTGTGGAACGGTCCCCCGGGACGACGCTGCCTCGTCGTCATAGACCGCCCGGCGACTCGGGAGCCGACGGGTACCGTCTGCCTGGCGCACGGCCTGACCGGCGATCGATCCGGGCCCCAGGAGTTGCTCGCGCAGCTCTCAGCGGACTTGTGCGCCCGGCTGGGCGTCCGCGTCATCCGGTTCGACATGACGGGTTCGGGCGACTCCGAGGGCGACTTCGCCGACACCCGCTTCAGCGGCATGGCCGAGGACTTCGTAGGCATCGCCAGGGCGTTGTGCCGTCCGGGCGAGCCGCTTGTGTGTGCCGGGATCAGCATCGGGGGGGTGCCCGCCGTCATGGCTGCTCATCGGCTGACCCGGGCCGGTGGAGCCGACGGCCCTCGACCCACCGGAGTACTGCTGCTGTCGAGCGACCTGATCCAGGGCGTGCGCTTCGCGACCGAGGGAGTGACGGCCATCCGGGGCGGGGAGTTCCACCTCCCAGCAGTGTTCTTCCGAGAGCGCGAGAGCATCCGTCCCCGCGACCTAATGCTGGAAACCGGGCTGCCGTTCCTCCTCTGCTACGGCGCGGCCGACGACAAGGTGGCCGGCGAGTCGGCTTGGTTCGCCGAGCACGGCGGGACGGTCGAGGCCATAGCCGGCGACCACCTCTTCGAGAGCGTTGCCGCCCGGCGCGTACTGGCGAGTGCCTGTGCGGACTTTCTCAGATCCGCCTTCTCCCTCTCCCCATCAACCAGCGACGTCCGGGAGGATGCGCGATGACCCTCACCTTGTGTCTGATCGTCCGTAACGAGACCGCCTATCTCCGTGGCTGTGTGGAGTCCGCCCGGGACTTCGTCGACCAAGTCGTCATCGTCGACACCGGCTCGACCGACGGCACCGTGGATATGGCCTGGCAGCTCGCTGACACGTTCTGCGAGGTCCCGTTCGACGGCGATTTCTCAGCTGCCCGCAACGAGGCGCTGGTACGCGCGGACGGAGACTGGATCCTCTTTCTCGACGCCGACGAGCGCATGATCGACGGCGAGGCTCAGCGGCTGCTGGGGCATCTCAAGGAAGTCGGCCCCGATGTTCTGGGACTGCGCCTGCTGCGCTACAACTTCTTCGCCACCGGCGGCTTCTACACCGGCCGGGAGCTGAAGGTGTTCCGCAACCTCCCGGAGATCGAGTACCGGCGCAAGATCAACGAATCCGTCGCAGCCAGCATCACGGACGCGGGGGGCAAAGTGGAACCCACGCCGGTGGTGATGAACCATTTCGGGCACTGCCGACCGGTCGCCGAGCGTGACGAGAAGGCGTACCGCTACCTGTCCCTGATGGATCGCCAGTTGCGGGACAGCCCCAAGGACGCCGTGCTGGTCGGCTACAAGGGCCTGATCATGCGCACCCTGGGTCGCTTTGAGGAGGCGGAGGACCACTCCAACCGTTCGGTCGCCCTTGATCCCTCCTCCGCCACCGTCTGGCTGTTCCGCGGGCACGTGCTGCGCTCGCTGGGCAAGGACGGAGAAGCCCTGGAGGCGTATCTCAAGGGCCTGAGCGTGGCGCCCGAAAACGCCGCGCTGCACAACATGGCGGGCGTACAGCTCGCCGCACTGGGCCAGCACGCGGATGCGGCCGAGAGCTTCCGTACCGCCCGTCATCACGACCCGCAACTCCTGCACACGGACATCAATCTGGGACTTCTCGCCCAGGCCAGCGGCGACTGGGCTGGTGCGGCCGAGCTGATGCGCAGGGCGGGCGCGGCCAACCCCGGCTTCTACCACGACGAGTGGGCGGGACGCGCGGAGCGTGATCCGTTCCGTGCCTTCTATTACGAGACCGTTCTGGGCTACGCCGGTCTCGGTTACCACATCGGCTACTGCGAGCAGCGCGTGAGCGGCACCGTACCGCCGTCGGGCCGCTGACGGGATGGAGAGGCGACGGCAGATGACGACCCAAAGCGCCGCGGAATTCGACAAGATCGCGCGGGAGTACGACGAGTCGCGCGGCGGTACTGCGCGCGCGGAGGGCTTCGCCGAGCAGTTGGCACCGCTCCTCGATCCCGACCGGGTGCTCCTGGACGTGGGCATCGGGACGGGCATCGTCGCTGCGGAGCTCGTGCGGCGGGGCATCCCCACCGTCGGTGTCGATCTGGCGCCGGCCATGCTCTCGCTGGCTCGTCGTCGGCTCGGTGCCGCAGTCGCCGTGGCCGACGCGGCCCGGTTGCCCATCCGTTCGGGCTCGGTGGCCCAGGCCGTCTCGACGTGGCTGTTGCATGTGGTGCCCGACCGTGCGGCCGTCTTCCAGGAGGTGGCGCGGGTTCTGGAGCCCGGCGGCCGGTACTACGTGATTCCGGCTCGTGGCCAGCGGCCGACGGACGAGATCGGCGTCGTGGTCAACGAGTTGGAGGATCTCCTCGATCCGCAGCGGAGCCGACAGGACGGCCCGGAGGAACTTGCACCGACCGCTGAATCCTGTGGGTTGAGCTACCTCGGTCCCTTCGGTCAGCGAACCAAGGTCTTCGAGGAGTCCCCGGAGGACATGGCGCAGGCGCTGTCCGCCGGCCTGTTCTCCGGTTCGTGGACGGGCGGCGCCAAGGCCGCGGAGGCGACCGAGAGCGCCTGCGCGAAGCTGCGCGCGCTGTCCGACCCGGGCCGGCCGCGCAAGAGGGAGGTGGTGGACGCGGTCCTCGTCTTCGAACGGGTGCGGGACGTATGAACTGCCGCACCGCAGTCATCGGCCTCGATGGGCCTGGTTCTGTCGAGCGTCCGTACGAGACCGACTCAGGAGGATCATATGTCCCCGGCGCTCGCCTACTCCTGGTTCCTGCCGCTCGGCCCCGATGTGCACCACATCGGCACATGGCCGGCCGAGTGTGGCACTCCGTCGCTGGACCGCCTCGTGGACATCGCGGTCACGGCCGAAGCGGCGGGTTGCCAGGAGATGCTGGTGCCCACCAGCTTCCACAACGACCTGGAGACGTTCACCACTGCCGCTGCCGTGCTCGGGCGCACCTCGCGGATCGGGATGCTGCTCGCCGTACGCCCGAACCAGTTGCATCCTGTGCAGGCGGCCGCGGCGGTCTGCGGACTGGAGGCCCTCTTCCCCGGTCGGATCCGGCTCAACATCACCACCGGCGGCTGGGCTGAGGACCGCTGGCTCGGGGACTTCGAGAGCAAGGAGGTCCGTTCGGACCGACTCGAGGAGTGGCTGGAGGTGCTGCACGAGGTGCTTTACGCGGACACCCCGGTGCGCCACAAGGGCCGGTTCTACGAGGTGGATGGCGCAGCTCTGCACCGCCGGCCCGAGCGCCGCATCCCGTTGGCGATGTCGGGCTCATCACCCCGGGCACGGGAGATTCTGAGCCGCTTCGGTGACGAGTACCTGATGTTCGCGGGGCCCCTGCCGAAAGTGGCCGCCGAGGTGGAAGCACTGCGGGTCACACCTGGCATAGGGACAGCAATTCGGGTGACTTTGCGCACTCATCTGGTGGTGCGGGAGGACGAGGAGGAGGCGTGGGCGGCGGCGGCGGAGATCGTCTCGCGGGTCCAGCCGAACGTCCGGGCGACGATCCGAGCCCAGCGTCCGGACGCGCGGTCCCAGCGAGCCGGACAGAACGAACTGGCCGCAGGGGACGACCTTGTCGTGGGCCCGAACTTGTGGGCAGGGATAGGCACCGGCCGCTTCGGGGCGTCCGTCGCGATCGTCGGCACTCCCGCCCAAGTCACTGACCGCCTGCTGGAGTTCCGCTCAGCCGGCGTCAACGGGTTCATTCTGTCCGGCTACCCCAAGCTGGAGGAGGCTCGCGTCCTGCAGCGGCTGCTGGTGCCGGAACTGCTCGGCCGTGGGCTCGCCCCCGACTCAGCGGTAGTCGCCCGGCCCGTGTAGGAGAGCGACCATCTCGGGGTGGGCCAGGGGTGTGCCCGAGGCTCGTACGGTCTCGGGCACCGGCACCTGGGTGACAACTCCGCGGGCGTCCACCAGCCGCTCCAGATCATCGCGATCATGGGTGTGCAGGACCTGGATGGGGATGTCGAGCGCCAGCCGCTCCGCTGCCAGGTTGCCGGTCAGCAGAGCGACCCAGGCCGCATAGCGCCCAACCAGGCTCTTGGCCACCAACTCGGGATCCTCGTCCTCCTCCAGGACCCGCCCCAGGTGCTCGGCCACGGTGTTGCTGAGGAATCGCATGACCGTGTGGAACAGCTCTACCGGCTCCTTGAGCCCCAGCAGCTCATCCGGCACCGCAGGTGACGCACCCAGTCCCGTGAGCAGGTCGGCCAGTGCGTCGCGCAGGTCGTCGCCTGTGGTGACCAGGGGGTCGACGAGGACGAGCGTGCGCGGGGCGGCACCATGTTCGGCCAGATCGGCGGCTACGTGTACGGCGAAGAGAGCACCGTTGCAATTGGCTATCAGGGCACCGTACGGCCCGCCTCCGGCATGCTCACGTGCTACGGCCGCGGCCCGCGCGGCAATGTCGACGGGGCCGTCGCCAGTCACCCCGGCCAGCGGATCGATCCGCAGCACCGGGGCGGTGGAGTCACTCGGAAAGGCGGTCTCGAAGGACATTTCGGAGGCAAGCCCGGTGAATTCGATCAGCAGAACGGTCTCAAAGCTGGTCGGCACGCACGCTCTCCTCGGTGTCAATGACAGGTTCGGCCTTGCGTCCGGGCATCTGTGAATGCTTCGGCTCCTCTTGCTCTTCCGCCTCCTGGGGCCGGGTAGCGATCGCCCACCGGACGGCGGGGGCGGTTCCGACGGCGAGGGCGGCGAAGATCAGGGTCATGAGCAGCCATCCGGCGATCTCGACGCTCTCCATCAGGGCGGTGAGAGCGACCGGTCCGATCACGGACTGCACGGTGTATCCGATCGAGAACACCGCACCGTACTCACCCTGGCTGTGCCGCGGGGAAAGCCCGTACTGAAGGCCCCACTGAGCCGAGGAAGTCAACAGTTCGCCGACAGTCAGCAGCACTGTGGCCACGATCAGCAGGGTGAGAGCCAGGGATATGGAGTCGCCCAGCGCAGAGACTCCGATGACGGCACACGACAGTGCCAGTGCAATGCTGCCGTGACGCAGCTTATGGCCAGCCCCCTCAGGCGTGTCCGCGCCCTTACTGGCGCGTACTTGGAAGAACACGACTAGGACTGTATTCAATCCGATCAGCCAGGCCGCCATGGGGCGAGGCGCCTCGGTCTGCGCCACGATCCACAGCGGAAGCGCGAGAGTGAGGATGGTGTCGCACACTGCGGTGAGCCCGCACAGGAAGGAGATCAGGACGAACGGACGGTCCCGCAGCGCAGTGTTGCCCCGGAGGGAACTCTCGCTCTTAGAGGGCTTTCTCACCTGCAGCCGCGGCAGCAGAAGCATTAGCGTGCTGTTGGCTGCGGACACGGCAGCGAAACCGTAGAACAGCCACAAATAGGCGGTCTTGGTGTCCTGCGCGATGGCGAGACCTGACAGCGCAACACCAACCGTCATTCCGATATTGATGACACTGCGGTTGTACGCGAACAATCGGACGCGTGCCTCTGAGTCGAGAAGCTGCCCGATGTATGCCATCTTGCCCACGGCACCCGCTCGTTCGGCGATACCAAGGAGGATCATGATGGCGATGTAGCCGCTGAAGGACGTGACCTTCGTGGCGATCAGGAGCAGTGGCGCCTGGAGGAAGCCGGTGAGGACGGCCATCTCCCGGGTGCCGATCCGGTCAGTGAACCGACCGGCGACCGGAGCGGCGAGCATCCAGACGACAGCAGCCAGAGTGACGCCGAGTCCTACCTGAGATACTGACAGCCCAACGATCCGGTGGAAGTAGATGGGAGTACCGGAGGAGAAGAATCCAAATCCCGTGCCGTAGAGCGCAGTGGAGAGCGCAAGGACACGCGGTGGTCCCGGATCAGGCAACAGTCGGGAGAGCCGTCCTTCGGGCTTCTGCGCTGGCGTGGACCCGCCACCCTCGGTCATACGTTCCCTACCCCCTCGCGAGCTCCACGGAGACATCCGGCCACAGATCGCACAGGCTAGCGACGAGCTTCTGAACCCGGCAGCAAATACCCCAGATCTTGGCTGGTTCTGGCCCATCGACCGACGCAAGCGCACCGGTGCCGGGTTCGCTTGGCCGTGCGCCCCACTATCGGTCTCGTCGAGTGCGTGCTCCCATTAGCCTGGTTCTCCGCGCGGGCTGCCGCTATGTGCCGTTCCCACACCTCAGCGTGGACGGTCCGCAACGGAAGACCGTGCCGCACCGCCTCATCCACCACCCAGTCGAGCACTCAAAGAGCCTCTCCAGGCCGTCGGCACGCACGACTGGTCGAGCGTCTGCAGATCCACTTCAGCCTCGGAGGCCCGAAGAAGGCGTGGGAAGGCCCCGCCCCCCGTGCACTGCCCGCCATCCCCACGCTCCGAACGGTGCAGGCCCCAGCACGGGCGCTGTCATCCTTCCAGCACGAATCCAGCACGGTAGGGATGAGCAGGGGTGATGACAGGTGACGAGAGATCAGAAAATCCGGCACCTATCCAGCACGGTAAAAATCTAGGGGCCCGACCCCCAAGAGTCAGACCCCTGTTGAACTGCATGTTTGCCAGATCAGCGAAGTGGTGCTAAGTCACCCGCTAGACGTTGAAGCGGAACTCCACCACGTCGCCGTCCTGCATGACGTAGTCCTTGCCCTCCATGCGGGCCTTGCCCTTGGAGCGGGCCTCGGCGACGGAGCCGGTCTCGACCAGGTCCTCGAAGGAGATGACCTCCGCCTTGATGAAGCCCTTCTGGAAGTCGGTGTGGATGACACCGGCGGCCTCGGGGGCGGTGGCGCCCTTCTTGATGGTCCAGGCGCGGGATTCCTTCGGGCCGGCCGTGAGGTAGGTCTGCAGGCCCAGGGTGCGGAAACCGACGTGGGCGAGGGTGGCCAGGCCGGGCTCCTCCTGACCGACGGACTGGAGGAGTTCGAGGGCCTCGTCCTCGTCCAGCTCGGCGAGGTCCGCCTCCAGCTTGGCGTTGAGGAAGATCGCCTCGGCCGGGGCGACCAGCGCACGCTGCTCGTTCTTGAAGTCGTCGTCCGTCAGCTCGTCCTCGTCGACGTTGAAGACGTAGAGGAACGGCTTGGTGGTGAGCAGGTGCAGGTCGTGCAGCAGCTCCGAGCGCTCCGTGCCCTGGACGATGCCCTGGGAGAACAGCGTGTCGCCCTTCTCCAGGATCTCCTTGGCCTCCTCGACGGCCTTGACCTTGGGGCCGATGTCCTTCTTGATGCGCGACTCCTTCTGGAGGCGCGGCAGGACCTTCTCGATGGTCTGCAGGTCGGCGAGGATCAGCTCGGTGTTGATCGTCTCGATGTCGTCCTTGGGCGAGACCTTGCCGTCGACGTGTACGACGTTCTCGTCCTTGAAAGCGCGGATGACCTGACAGATCGCGTCCGACTCGCGGATGTTGGCGAGGAACTTGTTGCCCAGGCCCTCACCCTCCGACGCGCCGCGCACGATGCCGGCGATATCGACGAAGTCCACGGTCGCCGGGAGGATCCGCTGCGAGCCGAAGATCTCCGCCAGCTTGGTCAGCCGGGGGTCGGGGACGCCGACGACGCCGACGTTGGGCTCGATCGTGGCGAACGGGTAGTTGGCCGCCAGCACGTCGTTCTTGGTCAGGGCGTTGAACAGGGTCGACTTGCCGACATTCGGCAGACCGACGATTCCGATCGTGAGCGACACGTTGCGACTTCCCGTACGTGAGGATGGGGGCGAGGACCGGCCGGCTGGGCAGCGTGGACCGATCCACCAGTCTACGGCGTACCCGCGGGCGCCCGGCCGCTGTGTCGAACGCCCGGCCGATGCACGGAACGCGCCCGGCCGATGCACGGAACGCGCCCGGTCGATACGCGGTAGGCACGCGGCCGACGACCTCTCGGCGTCCCGCCCCCGCCCCGCCGACGTCCGGTTCTCGGCGTGTCTGACGGGCATCTCGGCACATAAAACGACCTAAGTTGGTCCAGTGGAGCAACACAGGACGCGACCCGCCCAGCACGGACCGCGGCGCGACCCGGCGCCGGGCCCACCGCCACCGCCTCGTTCGTCACGGTCGCCCAGGCCGCCGCTGCCCCCACAGGCGGGCCGCGCGGCGGGCGGCGGAGTGACCAGGTCCGCGCGCTCCCAGCGGCCCTCGCGGCCTCCCGGGCGCCGGCCCACTCCCCCGCCCGACACCCGGCGCCTGCCGGGACCGCGGCTCACCGGACTGGGCAGCGGGCTGTTCTGCGGGGCCGTGATGCTGGCGCTCGGGCTGCTGACGGAGGCGCTGTTCGGCGCCTCGCAAACCGTCTACGGGGTGCTCTTCCTGCCGGTGTGCGTGCTGACCGCGCTCTGGGTGCGCGCCGGGGACCTGCTGATCGCCCCCGTGGTGGTGCCGATCGCCTTCGCCGTGGGGATGGTGCCCGTCGCCGACGAGGGCGGCGGGAGCACCCTCGACCGGCTGATGGGCATGGTGACGGGCCTCGCCACCCAGGCGGGCTGGCTCTACGGCGGCACGCTGGCCGCCGGTGCGCTGGTGCTCGTCCGCCGGGTGCGGCGGGTGCGCACGGCCAACCGCCGCGTCGCACGGACCCGGGCAGGCAAGGCGCCGGTCTGAGGGCCCCTACACCCCCGTGGCCGCCCGCATGGCCGCCCCCACGATCCCCGCGTTGTTCTGCAGGTGGGCCGGGACGATCTCCGCCCTGATGCCCTCGATCTTCGGCAGGAACTTGTGGGCCTTGCGGCTGACGCCGCCGCCGATGACGAACAGCTCGGGCGAGAACAGCATCTCCACGTGGGCGAGGTACTTCTGCACCCGGCGCGCCCACTCGTCCCACGACAGGTCGTGGTCCTCCTTGGCCTTGGTGGCGGCCCGCTTCTCCGCGTCGTGGCCCTTCAGCTCCAGGTGACCCAGCTCGGTGTTGGGGACGAGGACGCCGTCCACGAACAGGGCGCTGCCGATGCCGGTGCCGAAGGTCAGCACGATCACCGTGCCCTTGTGGTGCCGTCCGGCGCCGAAGTGCATCTCGGCGACGCCCGCCGCGTCCGCGTCGTTGACCACGGTCACCGGCAGGCCGCCCAGGCGGTCGCCGAGCAGCACGCGCGCGTCGGTGTCGATCCAGCCCTTGTCGACGTTGGCCGCCGTGCGGATCGTGGCGCCGTCGGTGACGACGCCGGGGAAGGTGATGCCGACCGGGCCGGTCCAGCCGAAGTGGTCGACGACCTCCTTCACGCCGTCGGCCACCGCGTCGGGCGTCGCCGGGTGCGGGGTGAGGACCTTGTGGCGCGCCTGCGCCAGGTCCCCCTTGTCCAGGTCGACCGGGGCACCCTTGATCCCGGAACCGCCGATGTCCACACCGAAGATCTGCATGGCTCCACGTTACGACGTACGACGCACGGTCACGGAGTCGAACGCCGTGACCGCCGCCGTCCGCGAACGGTGCTCAGGACTGGGCGCCGGTGCCCTTGCCGCCCCGCTCGGCCACCAGGGTGGCGGCCTCCTCGCGCAGGTCGCGCCGGAGCTCCTTGGGCAGGGAGAAGATGATGGACTCCTCGGCCGCCTTGACGATCTCGACGTCCTCGAAGCCGCGCTGCGACAGCCATTCCAGGACCTGCTCGACCAGCACCTCCGGCACCGAGGCGCCCGAGGTGACGCCGACCGTGGTCACGCCCTCCAGCCAGGCCTCGTCGATCTCGTCGGCGAAGTCCACCAGGTGGGCGTCGCGGGCGCCGGCCAGCTTGGCGACCTCGACCAGCCGCTTGGAGTTGGAGGAGTTGCGGGAGCCGACGACGATCACCAGGTCGGCCTCGGCGCCCATCTGCTTCACGGCGAGCTGCCGGTTCTGCGTGGCGTAGCAGATGTCGTCGCTCGGCGGGGAGATGAGCTGCGGGAACTTCTCCTTGAGGGCGTCCACGGTCTCCATGGTCTCGTCGACGCTCAGCGTGGTCTGGGAGAGCCAGACGACCTTCGACGGGTCGCGGACCTCGACCTTCGCCACGTCGGCCGGGCCGTCCACGAGCTGGATGTGGTCGGGGGCCTCACCGGAGGTGCCGATGACCTCCTCGTGGCCCTCGTGACCGATCAGCAGGATGTCGTAGTCGTCATTGGCGAACCGGACGGCTTCCTTGTGCACCTTGGTGACCAGCGGGCAGGTGGCGTCGATGGTGGCGAGCCTGCCGCGCTCGGCCTCCTCGTGCACGACCGGGGCGACTCCGTGCGCGGAGAACATGACGATGTTGCCCGGGGGCACCTCCTCCGTCCGTTCGACGAAGATCGCGCCCTTCTTCTCCAGGGTCTGCACGACGTACTTGTTGTGCACGATCTCGTGCCGGACGTAGACGGGAGCCCCGTACTGCTCCAGGGCCTTCTCGACGGCGATCACGGCGCGGTCGACTCCCGCGCAGTAGCCCCGGGGGGCGGCGAGCAGGACACGGCGGCCAGACGAAGCGGTCATGCGTCCCATCGTAAGGGCCATGGCCCGGGGGTCCGGTCGTGGTGCTCCGACGGTGGCGGCGCACCGGTGTCGGCGGGGCGCACTAGTCTCGCGGGCATGGCTGTGAACACGTCCGCGGAAGCCCCCCTGCCGGTCGGGGAGGTGTCGCGGCTCATCGGAGGGTGGATCGACCGGCTCGGCGCCGTGTGGGTGGAGGGTCAGATCACCCAGCTGTCGCGGCGGCCGGGCGCGGGGGTGGTGTTCCTGACCCTGCGCGACCCCTCGTACGACATCTCGGTGGGGGTGACCTGCTACCGGCAGGTGTTCGACGCCGTCGCGGACGTCGTGAGCGAGGGCGCGCGGGTCGTGGTGCACTGCAAGCCCGAGTGGTACGCGCCCCGCGGGCAGCTCTCACTGCGCGCCGCCGAGATCCGCCCGGTGGGGGTCGGGGAGCTGCTGGCGCGACTGGAGCAGCTGAAGAAGTCGCTGGCGCGGGAGGGGCTCTTCGCTCCGGAGCGCAAGAAGCCGCTGCCGTTCCTGCCGCACCTGATCGGGCTGGTCTGCGGGCGCGCGTCGGCGGCCGAGCGGGACGTCCTGGAGAACGCGCGGCACCGCTGGCCCGCCGTCCGCTTCGAGGTGCGCAACGTGCCCGTGCAGGGGGTGCACGCGGTGCCGCAGGTGGTCCAGGCCGTGAAGGAGCTGGACGCGCTCGACGACGTGGACGTGATCGTCGTGGCGCGCGGCGGGGGCAGCGTGGAGGACCTGCTGCCGTTCTCCGACGAGCAGCTGGTGCGGGCCGTGGCCGCCTGCCGCACCCCGGTCGTCTCGGCGATCGGGCACGAGCCGGACAGTCCGCTGCTGGACCTGGTCGCCGACCTGCGCGCCTCCACACCGACCGACGCCGCCAAGAAGGTGGTGCCGGACGTGGGCGAGGAGTACGAGCGGGTGCGGATGCTGCGGGACCGTGCGCGCCGCTGCGTGGGGGCGCTGCTGGACCGCGAGGAGCGTGGGCTGGCGCACGCGCTGGCCCGGCCGTCGATACAGGATCCGCACCGGATGATCGACGCGCGGGCGGAGGAGGTCACGATGCTGCTGGACCGGGCGCGACGGGCGCTGCGCCACCAGCTGGACCGGGCCGACTCCGAGCTGACGCACACGCACGCGCGCGTGGTGGCCCTCTCCCCCGCGGCCACGCTGAAGCGCGGGTACGCGGTGCTGCAGCGGGAGGGCGGGCACGCGGTGCGCGCTCCGGACGAGGTGGGGCCCGGCGAGGTGCTGCGGGCGCGGGTGTCCGCGGGCGAGTTCACTGTCCGAGTCGATACGTAGGGTGGGCGGAATGACCGGCAAGACGGAGCAGACGGCCGCGGCGGCGGCCGAGGCGCTCGGATACGAGCAGGCGCGGGACGAGCTGATCGAGGTCGTACGACGCCTGGAGGCGGGCGGTACGACGCTGGAGGAGTCCCTGGCGCTGTGGGAGCGGGGCGAGGAGCTGGCGAAGGTGTGCCGGCGCCGCCTCGACGGGGCGCGGGCCCGGCTGGACGCGGCGCTCGCCGAGGAGGAGGCCGAGGAGGCGGACGGGGACGCCTGAGGGGCGGGCCGGAGCGGATCGCCGCAGAAGCGGCGTGCCACAGGCGGAGTGGAGCACGTCACTCCACCTTTGGTTGAAGGTTGAACTTCATAGCGGTACTGTCGAACCGTCAACCGGACCGTGGTCCGCCTTTTTGGCTCACGGGCCGCCGCTCATCCCCATGAAGGTTCACGCATGTCTCTCGTTCTCGACGCCGCCGCCCAGGACCTGCTGTTCCGTGAGGCGCGCACCGCCAACACGTTCACCGACGAGCCGGTGACCGACGAGCAGGTCCGGGCGATCTACGACCTGGTCAAGTACGCCCCGACCTCGATGAACCAGTCCCCGCTGCGCATCACGCTGGTCCGCTCCCCCGAGGCCCGCGAACGCCTGGTGCGGCACATGGCCGAGGGCAACCGGTCCAAGACGGCCGCCGCCCCGCTGGTGGCGATCCTCTCCGCGGACAACGAGTTCCACGAAGAGCTGCCGCACCTCTTCCCGCACTTCCCGCAGGCCAAGGACGCCGTCTTCGCCGCGCGCCCGGTCCGTGAGGGCTCCGCCGCGCTGAACGCCGCCCTCCAGGCCGCGTACTTCATCATCGGCGTGCGCGCCGCCGGCCTGGCCGCCGGCCCGATGACCGGCCTCGACTTCGAGGGCGTGCGCAAGGAGTTCCTGGACGACGACCACACCCCGCTGATGGTCGTGAACATCGGCCGCCCCGGCCCCGACGCCTGGTTCCCGCGCAGCCCGCGCCTGGAGTACGAGCAGGTCGTCACCACCGTCTGAGCCCGAGCGGGACAGCACGAGGGGCGGGGTCCCGGATCGGCCGATCCGGGACCCCGCCCCTTGCCGCGTGCGCGCCGCTCACTCCGTGCGCAGCGCCTCCACCACCGTCGTCAGCTCCTCGAAGGACGCCGTGCCGGTCACCACGGTCGTCGAGCCCGGGGTGTCCTCCAGCACCAGCGCGTCGTACTGGTCGCCCTCGTAGCGCGTCCAGGTCTTGCCGTCGATCCGCTCCGTGACCCCGGTCTTCTCCGCCCGCTGCGTCGCGTCCTCGATGAACGCCGACCGCTTGCCGGCGGACTGTTCGACCGCCACGTACTCGCCGTCGGGGGACCGGAAGCCCAGGTGCCAGGC
This sequence comes from Streptomyces sp. CNH189, assembly GCF_000527195.1. Lineage (NCBI taxonomy): Bacteria > Bacillati > Actinomycetota > Actinomycetes > Kitasatosporales > Streptomycetaceae > Streptomyces > Streptomyces sp. CNH189. Next base: position 104,963 of record NZ_AZUS01000017.1, on the reverse strand, counting down.
CTCGTCCTCGACTCCCCGGTAACGGACCGAGGTGGGCTTCCACTGCTCGGGCAGGCCCTCGGGGGCGGCCACCGGGTAGGAGGCGGCGCGGCGGGCGGTGAGCAGATCGACGCGGTAGTCGACCCGCTTGATGTCGGGCTCACCGTCCGTGTGCGGGATGAACAGCCACACCACTCCCGCCGCGAGCACGATGAGGGCCAGGGACAGGATCATGTCCCGGGCGGTCTTCTGCATGCTGTTCGTTCCTGCCACGCCCCCTATCGTCGCAGGTGCCCGGAGCGCTCATCCGTGGGGTCCCCTGCTCATTTTGTCTGCCTGGCGATAGAGTCGTGACCACACCCTCATCCGGCCGTCGTCGTACAGAAAGGTGCGCTCCGATGACCGAACACCACCACCTGCCGTCCGAGCTCGATGTCCCCTCCGAGGCCCCCGACCGCAACCTCGCCCTGGAGCTCGTACGGGTCACCGAGGCCGCTGCGATGGCCGCGGGCCGCTGGGTAGGGCGCGGTGACAAGAACGGCGCCGACGGGGCCGCGGTGCGCGCCATGCGCACACTGGTCTCCACCGTCTCGATGAACGGCGTCGTCGTCATCGGCGAGGGCGAGAAGGACGAAGCCCCGATGCTCTACAACGGGGAGCGCGTGGGCGACGGCACCGGCCCCGAGTGCGACATCGCCGTCGACCCGATCGACGGCACCACGCTCACCGCCAAGGGCATGACCAACGCGATCGCGGTGCTGGCCGCCGCCGAGCGCGGTTCGATGTTCGACCCGTCGGCCGTGTTCTACATGGACAAACTGGTCACCGGGCCCGAGGCCGCCGACTTCGTCGACATCAACGCCCCGGTGAACGTGAACATCCGCCGGGTCGCCAAGGCCAAGCGGGTCACCCCCGAGGACGTCACCGTGGTGATCCTGGACCGGCCGCGGCACGACGGCATCATCAAGGAGATCCGGGAGACCGGGGCGCGCATCAAGCTGATCTCCGACGGCGACGTGGCCGGCTCCATCCTGGCGCTGCGCGAGGGCACCGGCATCGATCTGCTGCTGGGCGTCGGCGGCACCCCCGAGGGCATCATCTCGGCCTGTGCGGTCAAGTGCCTGGGCGGCACCCTCCAGGGCAAGCTGTGGCCGAAGGACGACGAGGAGCGGCAGCGGGCGATCGACGCGGGGCACGACCTGGACCGGGTGCTGACCACGGAGGACCTGGTCACCGGGGACAACGTGTTCTTCGTGGCGACCGGCATCACCGACGGTGAGCTGATGCGGGGGGTGCGCTACCGGTCCGAGACGGCCACCACCGACTCGATCGTGATGCGGTCCAAGTCGGGGACGGTGCGGCGGATCGACTCCGAGCATCGGCTCAGCAAGCTGCGGGCGTACAGCGCGGTCGACTTCGACCGCGCCAAGTAGCGGCGCGGGTGCCTGCGGCGGTCGGGCGGGTGCGGGTGCGTGGGGGTCGATCGCGCAGTTCCCCGCGCCCCTGGATGGGCCGGCCCGGCCGACGCCGGACAGAAACCGGTGCGCTCGGCGTGGCGTGCTGGAAGGGGCGCTCCCTGTGCGGAGGGGGCGCCCCCCTTTTTCTTGCGTGACGGTCAGCCTGCCGCGGCTATGCGGCCCTGGGGGGCGGCCTTCTTCAGTTCCATGTCGCGGCGCCGGCGGCGGGCCAGGACCACACGGCGCTCGGCGGCGGTCAGGCCGCCCCAGACGCCGTAGGGCTCGGGCTGCAGCAGGGCGTGCTCGCGGCACTCCACCATGACCGGGCAGCGGGCGCAGACCCGCTTGGCCGCCTCCTCGCGGGAGAGCCGCGCGGCGGTCGGTTCCTTCGACGGCGCGAAGAACAGGCCCGCCTCGTCGCGCCGGCACACCGCCTCGGTGTGCCAGGGGGCTTCCTGGTCCCTGTCCCGCGCTGCCACTCGCTGGGCCGGAACGGCGGCTACCTGCAGGGACGAATGCGGCGGTTGCAGCACGGTCTACTCCTGACGACGGCTTCGCGAGCTGGCGAGCGCCGTGGATGCACACGGGTCGGCCCGGCGTGAATCCCTGGCGCCCTCCAAGGAGACGATGCGTCAAGGCCTACCCGATGTACGCGCGCCTATGCACAGAGTCCCCAACGGGCCTGGGCCCGCCCCGCGTTCAGTGCCCCAGGTGCTTGCGCACGCTGCGGTCCACCGTCCGCTGCACGCGGTCGAGGATGTCCTTCACGAGTTTGCCGCGCTTCGGCCGGGCCTCGACGCTGCCGAGGACCGCCCATCCGTCGACGTAGACCACCGGGGCGTTGTCGTCGTCCGAGTCCTGCGGCTCCACCTCGAAGGCGCCGAGGACACCGCCGCCGGAGCCGCGCAGCGACACGTTCTCCGGGACGCGAATCTCGACGCTGCCGAAGACGGAGAACGCCTTGATCATCACCTGCTGGTGGTCGAACAGCGCCTCGCTGAGGTCGATCTCCACGCTGCCGAAGACCGCGTAGGCGTGGATACGGCGGCCCGTCCGCCAGCGGCCCTTGCGGGCGGCGGCGCTGAACACCGCGACCACGTTGTCGTCGGGGTCGACCGGGAAGACGCCACCGGTGGGACGCCCCGGTACGGAGGAGGGGGCCGCGCGCCGCTGGTGGGCTGCCGGCAGGTCCTGGATGAACACCTCCAGCTCCCCCACCGTCTTGGCGGCCAGCACGCCCTCGACGCGCTCCGCGTGCTCGTCGGCGGTCAGGCGGCCCTCGGCGAGGGCCTCGCGCAGGAGGTCGGCGATACGGTCACGGTCGGCGTCGGAGGCGCGCAGGTCGGTGCTCCGCGGTGCCGTGTCCGGCTGCTGGGCGTGCTTCTGAAGGTCCACGGCAGCAGCGTACCCAAACGCGATAGATCGCGACTACCCCGCGGCGGGGACAACTGAGGACAACCTCACAGGATCGCCGTCCGAGGCAGGTCCTAGGCTGGGAAGGCCCGCCGACGGAGGCGGGCGGTCTTCCGTCGAGTGAGGAATGGGCGAGATGCCTGAGTTCGAGTACGCCGATCTGCTCCCCATGGGAGAGGACACCACCCCCTACCGGCTGGTGACCTCCGAAGGTGTCTCCACCTTCGAGGCCGACGGCCGGACGTTCCTCAAGGTGGAGCCGGAGGCGCTGCGCAAGCTCGCCGAGGAGGCCGTCCACGACATCCAGCACTACCTGCGCCCCGCGCACCTCGCCCAGCTGCGCCGCATCATCGACGACCCCGAGGCGTCGTCCAACGACAAGTTCGTCGCGCTGGACCTGCTGAAGAACGCGAACATCGCGGCGGCGGGCGTGCTGCCGATGTGCCAGGACACCGGCACGGCCATCGTCATGGGCAAGCGCGGCCAGAACGTGCTGACGTCGGGCCGCGACGAGGAGGCCCTGTCCCGGGGCATCCACGACGCCTACAAGAACCTCAACCTGCGCTATTCGCAGATGGCTCCGCTCACCATGTGGGAGGAGAAGAACACCGGCTCCAACCTCCCGGCGCAGATCGAGCTCTACGCGACGGACGGCGACGCATACAAGTTCCTGTTCATGGCCAAGGGCGGCGGCTCGGCCAACAAGAGCTTCCTGTACCAGGAGACGAAGGCCGTCCTGAACGAGGCCTCCATGATGAAGTTCCTGGAGGAGAAGATCCGTTCGCTGGGCACGGCCGCCTGCCCGCCGTACCACCTGGCGATCGTCGTCGGCGGTACGTCCGCCGAGTACGCGCTGAAGACCGCGAAGTACGCCTCCGCGCACTACCTGGACGAGATCCCGTCCGAGGGCTCCCCGCTCGGGCACGGCTTCCGGGACAAGGAGCTGGAGGAGAAGGTCTTCGAGCTGACGCAGAAGATCGGCATCGGCGCGCAGTTCGGCGGCAAGTACTTCTGCCACGACGTGCGCGTGGTCCGCCTGCCGCGGCACGGCGCGTCCTGCCCGGTCGCCATCGCGGTGTCCTGCTCCGCCGACCGCCAGGCCGTCGCGAAGATCACCGCCGAGGGCGTCTTCCTGGAGCAGCTGGAGACGGACCCGGCGCGGTTCCTCCCCGAGACGACGGACGAGCACCTCGACGAGTCCGGCGACGTCGTGAAGATCGACCTCAACCAGCCGATGAAGGCGATCCTCGCGGAGCTCACCAAGTACCCGGTGAAGACACGGCTGTCGCTCTCCGGCCCGCTGGTCGTCGCGCGCGACATCGCGCACGCGAAGATCAAGGAGCGGCTGGACGCGGGCCAGGAGATGCCGCAGTACCTCAAGGACCACCCGGTGTACTACGCCGGCCCCGCGAAGACCCCGGAGGGGTACGCTTCGGGATCCTTCGGGCCGACCACGGCCGGGCGGATGGACTCCTACGTGGAGCAGTTCCAGGCGGCCGGCGGGTCGATGGTGATGCTGGCGAAGGGCAACCGCAGCAAGCAGGTCACCGACGCGTGCGCCGAGCACGGCGGCTTCTACCTGGGCTCCATCGGCGGGCCCGCGGCCCGGCTGGCGCAGGACTGCATCAAGAAGGTCGAGGTCGTCGAGTACGAGGAGCTCGGCATGGAGGCGGTCTGGAAGATCGAGGTCGAGGACTTCCCGGCGTTCGTCGTCGTCGACGACAAGGGCAACGACTTCTTCCAGGACCCCGCGCCCCAGCCGACGTTCACGTCGATTCCGGTGCGGGGGCCCGGACTCGCGTAACCGTTTGACCGGGGCTCCGCCCCGGACCCCGCTCCTCGAACGCCGGAGGGGCTACTTCACACGGGGTCCGGGGCGGAGCCGTGTCCGCATAGCGGAACCTCTGTGCTGCTTTCGGACAAACATGGCCCCGCCCCACCCCGTGCCGTTGACGGCCTCAACAACCTGCTGTGACTCTTCCTGACAGCCCGGCATGCACATGCCATGCCAGGTTCCCCGCGTGGCAACCCCACAGCCACCGTCCGGAGGAGTCCAGGTGAAACGAAGATTCGCCACGGCGAGCACCCTGCTCGCCCTCGTGCTCGGCCTAGGCACGCTCCCCGCCGCGGCATCCGCGTCCAGCACGTCCCCCGCCTCCACCACCACCGCCCTCGCCGCACCCGACGTCAGCATCACCGCGGTACGGGCCCACCTCGACGAGCTCAGCGCCGTCGCCGCCCGCAACGGCGGCAACCGCCGGTCCACCACCCAGGGTTACCGCGACTCCGTCGCCTACGTGAAGGGCAAGCTCCAGTCCGCCGGATACACCGTCACCGAGCAGCCCTGCACCTCCGGCTGCACCAGCGGCGCCGGCCCCAACCTGATCGCCGAGTGGCCCCAGGGCGACGCGAACAACGTCTACATGTTCGGGGCGCACCTCGACGGCGTCTCCGCCGGGCCCGGCATGAACGACAACGGCTCCGGCTCCGCCGCCCTGCTCGAGAACGCCCTGACGCTCGCCCGGCAGAACCCGGAGATGCGCAACCGGGTCCGCTTCGCCTGGTGGACCGACGAGGAGCAGGGCCTCAACGGCTCCGACTTCTACGTCCGTTCGCTGTCGTCGACGGAACGCGCCCGGATCAAGGCGTACTACAACTTCGACATGGTCGCCTCCACCAACGGCGGCTACTTCATCAACCACATCACCTCCGCCGCCGCCGCGCCGATGAAGGCGTACTGGGACTCCCTCGGTCTCCGGCCCGAGGAGAACACCGAGGGCGCCGGCCGCAGCGACGACTACTCCTTCGAGCGGTACTCCATCCCCACCTCCGGCTACGCGATGGGCGCGAGCGCCCGGAAGACCTCCGCGCAGGCCGCCAAGTGGGGCGGCACCTCCGGCGCGTCGTACGACCCCTGCTACCACCGGGCGTGCGACACCCTCACCAACATCAACACCACCGGCCTCGACCGCGCGGCCGACGGCATCGCGTACACCCTGTGGCAGCAGGCCGTGGGCACCGGTGGCGGCGGCACCTGCGACCCGGCCGGCGTCGTCGGCAACGGCGGGTTCGAGAGCGGCACCGCGCCGTGGACGGGGACCACCGCGGCCATCGCCGCCCACACCGCCCGGCCGGCCCACGGCGGCACCCGCTTCGCATGGCTCGGCGGCAACGGCTCCACGAGCACCGAGTCGATCAGCCAGACGGTGACCGTGCCGGCCGGCTGCACGCGCGCGTCCCTCGGCTACTGGCTGCGCATCGAGACCGCCGAGTCCGGCTCACGGGCGTACGACACCTTCACCGTCCGGGTGAACGGCACCACACTGGCCACCCTGTCCAACGTGAACGCGGGCAGCGCCTACGTGCAGCGGTCGGCCGACCTGTCGGCGTACGCCGGGCAGACCGTCACCCTGACGTTCACCGCCACCGAGGACTACAGCCTGCAGACCGGCTTCCTGCTGGACGACGTGACCCTGCAGAGCGGCTGACACCCCCCACGGGTGCTCCGCCCCGCCGCGCGACGTCGCGGCGGGGCGGACGGCTCCCCCGGGGAATACGCTCGTCCGGGACCGCTGCTGTGGATCACGGAGGTACACGATGACGACCACGGACGACGACCGGAACTATCGCGTCGAGCACGACTCCATGGGCGAGGTGAGAGTCCCCGCCGACGCCAAGTGGCGGGCGCAGACCCAGCGGGCGGTGGAGAACTTCCCGGTCTCCGGGCAGCGGCTGGAGCGCGCCCACATCGAGGCGCTGGCCCGCATCAAGGGCGCCGCGGCGAAGGTGAACGCCCGGCTCGGGGTGCTGGACGAGGACATCGCCGAGGCGATCCAGGAGGCGGCCGCGGAGGTCGCCGGGGGCCGGTGGGACGAGCACTTCCCGGTGGACGTGTTCCAGACCGGGTCGGGGACCTCGTCGAACATGAACACCAACGAGGTGATCGCGACCCTCGCCACCGAGCGCCTGGGCCGGGACGTGCACCCCAACGACCACGTCAACGCCTCGCAGTCGTCCAACGACGTCTTCCCCTCGTCGCTGCACATCGCCGCCACCGCCGCGGTCACCCGGGACCTGATCCCGGCCCTGGAGCACCTCGCCGCCTCCCTGGAGCGCAAGGCGGAGGAGTTCGCGGACGTGGTGAAGTCCGGGCGCACCCACCTGATGGACGCCACGCCCGTCACCCTGGGCCAGGAGTTCGGCGGGTACGCCGCCCAGGTGCGGTACGGCGTCGAGCGGCTGAACGCCTCGCTGCCCCGGCTGGCCGAGCTGCCGCTGGGCGGGACCGCCGTCGGCACCGGTATCAACACCCCGCCCGGGTTCTCGGCAGCGGTCATCGAGGAGGTCGCGCGGGCGACCGGGCTGCCGCTGACCGAGGCGCGCGACCACTTCGAGGCGCAGGGCGCCCGGGACGGCGTGGTGGAGACCAGCGGGCAGCTGCGGACCGTCGCCGTGGGCCTGACGAAGATCGCGAACGATCTGCGGTGGATGGCGTCCGGACCGCGCACCGGCCTGGCCGAGATCGCCCTGCCCGACCTGCAGCCCGGCTCCTCGATCATGCCCGGCAAGGTCAACCCGGTGATCCCGGAGGCCGTGCTGATGGTCTGCGCCCAGGTCACGGGCAACGACGCGACCGTCGCGGCGGCCGGCGCGTCCGGCAACTTCGAGCTGAACGTGATGCTCCCGGTGATCGCCAAGAACGTACTGGAGTCGGTGCGGCTGCTCGCCAACGTCTCCCGGCTGCTCGCCGACCGCACGGTCGACGGGATCGTCGCGCACCGCGACCGGGCCCGGGAGTACGCCGAGTCCTCGCCGTCCGTGGTCACTCCGCTCAACAAGTACATCGGCTACGAGGAGGCCGCCAAGGTCGCCAAGAAGTCCCTCGCGGAGCGCAAGACCATCCGGCAGATCGTACTGGAGGGCGGCTACGTCGAGCGCGGAGACCTGACCGAGGAACAGCTCGACGAGGCGCTGGATGTCCTGCGGATGACGCGCCCGTAAAGCATCGGGCACCGGGGGTGAACCGTGACGGGTGCCGCAGCGCTGTGTGGTCCGGCCACCTAATATCTGCGCATGACAGAGGGTGCAACCACGATGCGCGGCACGGCGGGCGGGGCGGCCCGCCCCTACTGGGCTCCCGGGACGCAGATCCTGTGGCGGTACCGGGAGAACGGCGGCGCGCGCATCCACATCGCGCGCCCCGTCACGGTCGTGCGCGACGACTCGGAACTGCTGGCCGTGTGGATGGCGCCCGGTACCGAGTGCGTCAAGCCCGTGCTCGCCGACGGCACCCCGGTGCACCAGGAGCCCCTCGCCACGCGCTACACCAAGCCGCGTACGGTGCAGCGGGACCGCTGGTTCGGCACCGGTGTGCTGAAGCTGGCCCGGCCCGGCGAGCCCTGGTCGGTGTGGCTGTTCTGGGAGCCGGGCTGGCGGTTCAAGAACTGGTACGTGAACCTGGAGGAGCCGCTCGTCCGCTGGGCGGGCGGGGTGGACTCCGAGGACCACTTCCTGGACATCTCCGTGCAGCCGGACGGGGGCCGGCACTGGCGCGACGAGGACGAGTTCGCGCAGGCCCAGCGGGACGGTCTGATGGATTCCGCGCTGGCCGGACGGGTCCGGGAGGCCGGGCGCGCGGCGGTCGCGGTGATCGACGCCTGGGGGCCGCCGTTCGCGGACGGCTGGGAGAACTGGCGTCCGGATCCGTCCTGGACGGTACCGTCACTGCCACAGGACTGGGACCGCACACCGGCGCACGCGTCCCCGTGAGACCCTTGCCGCGCCCCCGGGCAGGAAACGTAGGATCGTCGTCCGCAAGGGCGCGGAGCAGCAACCACCGGAGCGCGCGCGAGGCTTGACCAGACGTCACCGAGGGGCGGCAGGACGTGAGCGAGGGGTACGGAAACACCGGAAGCGGCCAGGGACGGCCGGCCGGCGTCGCAGGAACAACCTCTGACCACACGCGAAATCCGTTCCGGGGGCACGTGTTCCGGGTATCGGAGTTTCGGCGGAGCGAACCGCGCGCACGGCGTGCGCCGGACGGATGGACTCGACACGCGTGACGGAGCAGCCGACCTCCTTCGAGCGCCCCCAGCCGGGCGTGGACCCCGCGGATCCCCGCGGGGCGTTCCCGCGTACCCCGACACCGGAGCGGGCGGCCGGCACCGGGGCCGCCTTACCGGTACAGGGCCGCGCCGCCGGTGAACCTCCCGCGCCCGGAGCGGCGCCGGGAGCCGGCGCGCACGGCACGGTCACGCCCGGCGGCTCCGCCCCCGGTCCCGCGGACGGCCCGGGTTCCGAGCACTCCCAGCCGGGCACCGGCCCGGACGCGGAGCCGGACGCCCACCGTCCGCGTCCCGCGCCGGACGGCATCCCGGTGCAGCCCGCCGACGGGCAGGGCCGGGTGACCCGGCCGCCGGAGGCCAAGGAGCGCCGCACCGGCCAGGTGACGCGGCCGGGCCGGCCCACGCCGATGCGGCGGGACGGCGACCGGCTGCGCTTCGTCGGCGCGGCCACCCGGCGGATCGCCCGCGGCATCGACCTGGACGAGATCGTGATGGGGCTGTGCCGGGCCACCGTGCCCACCTTCTCCGACGCGATCCTCGTGTACCTCCGCGATCCGCTGCCGGTCGGCGACGAGCGGCCCACCGGTCCGCTGGTGCTGCGGCTGCGCCGCACCGACCGGATCCCGGCCGAGCGGGACACCGAGGGCGGCGGCTTCACGCCGGTCGCGCCGCCGGAGCCGTCCGAGCTGGACTCGGTCGGCGAGGAGCTGTGCACGGTACGGCCCGGCAGCGCGCTCGCCGAGGTGCTGCGCGGGGTGCGCCCGGTGTTCACGGACGCGCCCGCCGCCCGCGCGGCGCTGCCCGAACTCCTCGGCGAGGAAGGTGCGTCGGCCGTCCCGGACGGCCAGCGGGCGATCCTCGCCCCGCTGCGCGGCCGCCGCCGGGTGATCGGCGCCGCGCTGTTCCTGCGCCGCCCCGAGCGCATCCCGTTCGAGGCCGACGACCTGCTCGTCGCGGCGCAGCTCGCGACGCACAGCGCGCTGGGCATCGACAAGGCCGTGCTGTACGGGCGCGAGGCGTACATCGCGGACGAGCTCCAGCGCACGATGCTGCCGGAGACCCTGCCGCGCTGCACCGGCGTACGGCTGGCGTCGCGTTACCTGCCGGCCGCGGAGACCGCCCGGGTCGGCGGCGACTGGTACGACGCGATCCCACTGCCGGGCAGCCGGGTGGCGCTGGTGGTCGGCGACGTGATGGGCCACTCCATGACGTCGGCGGCGATCATGGGACAGCTGCGCACGACCGCCCAGACCCTCGCCGGGCTCGACCTGCCGCCGCAGGAGGTGCTGCACCACCTCGACGAGCAGGCCCAGCGGCTCGGTGTGGACCGCATGGCGACCTGCCTGTACGCGGTGTACGACCCGGTCGCGCACCGCATCACCATCGCCAACGCCGGCCATCCGCCGCCCGTGCTGCTGCACCTGGGCGGGCGCGCGGAGGTGCTGCGGGTGCCCGCGGGCGCCCCGATCGGCGTGGGCGGGGTGGACTTCGAGGCCGTGGAGCTGGAGGCGCCCGCCGGGGCGACCCTGCTGCTCTACACCGACGGCCTGGTGGAGTCCCGGCTGCGGGACGTGTGGACCGGCATCGAGCAGCTGCGCGAGAAGCTCGCCGCGACCGCGCAGTTGACCGGGCCCGATCATCCGCCGCCCCTTGAGGCGCTCTGCGACGAGGTGCTCGACATGCTCGGGCCGGGCGACCGGGACGACGACATCGCGCTGCTCGCCGCCCGCTTCGACGGGATCGCGCCGAGCGACGTCGCGTACTGGTTCCTGGAGCCGGAGGACGCGGCGCCCGGCCGGGCGCGGCGTCTTGCCCGGCGGCAGCTGTCCCGCTGGGGCATGGACGAGCTGAGCGACTCGGTGGAGCTGCTGGTCAGCGAGGTCGTGACCAACGCCGTGCGGTACGCGACCCGGCCGGTGACGCTGCGGTTGCTGCGGACGGATGTGCTGCGGTGCGAGGTCGGGGACGACGTGCCGCAGCTGCCGCGGCTGCGGCAGGCGCGGGCGACGGACGAGGGCGGGCGTGGGTTGTATCTGGTCAACCGCCTTGCCCGCCGGTGGGGGGCGACCCGGCTGAGCACCGGCAAGGTGGTGTGGTTCGAGCTGAACCACGGCTAGTGGTTCGCTGACGCGTGAGAGGGGCGTCCGGTGAGGTCACCGGACGCCCCTCTTGGGTGTGCGGGGTGCTGCCGCGGGGGGTGCGGCCTGCTGCCGCGGGGGGTGCGGCCTGCTGCCGGGTGCGGCTTGTCGTGGGCTGGTCGCGCAGTTCCCCGCGCCCCTGAAGGGCGCGACCCGCCGTGGGGGCTTCTCGCCTGCGCCGGGTGCGGCTTGTCGTGGGCTGGTCGCGCAGTTCCCCGGGCCCCTTCAGGGCTTTGCTATTCGCGGTCGTTGTTGAAGGGGTCGTCCGGGTCGCCCGGTAGGTCGAAGGTGGGGGGCGGACTCGTCTGCGTCTGCGACGGCGGGGGTGACGTCGGGGTCTGGGACGGGGGTTCCGTCGTCGGCGGCGGGGACGTGGTCGACGGCGGGGCCGAGGTGGTCGGCTCCTCCGTCGTCGGCGTCTGCGACGGCGACTCCGACTGGGTCTCCGACTGGGTCGGGCTCTTGGTCGGCTTGACGCCCGAGCCCTGTTCGGTCTCCAGGTCGAACTTCTTGACCTCGTCCATCACCCCGAAGGTGTACGCCGCCCAGATCTCGGCGGGGAAACCACCGCCGTTGACGCGGTAGTCGACGCCGCCCGCCTTGTACATCGGGACCTGCTTGCCGTTCTTGGCGTCCTCGCCGAACAGGCCGACGGAAGTGACCAGGCCGGGCGTGTAGCCGGTGAACCAGGCCGACCTGTTGAAGTCGGACGTACCGGTCTTGCCCGCCACCTGCTGGCCGTCGCGCAGCGGGTTGTCACGCACGGAGGCCTTGGCGGTGCCGTCGTCGACCACTCCGGTGAGCACCGAGGTGACCGTGTCGGCGGCCCGGCGGCTGATCACCGACTGGCCGACCGGGTCGGGCATCTCCAGGGTGCGGTCCTTGTGCTCGACCGTCTTCACGATCGACGGCGTGACCTTCTTGCCGTGGTTGGCGAGGGTGGCGTACACGCCGGCCATCTGCAGGGGGCTCGCGCCCATGCTGCCCAGGGTCTGCGCGGGGAACGGGTCCAGGTCCTCGGACATGCCGAGCTCGCCCGCGACCCGCATCACCTCGGTCATGCCGACGTCGACGCCCATCTGCGCGAACACCGAGTTGACGGACTTGTTCATCGCCTCCTGGACGGGGATCTCGCCGTAGTTGGTGCCGTCCTCGTTGGGCGGTGCGAAGCCGACCTTCTTGCCGTCGTCCGTGACGGGGTGCTTGCTGTCGCCGTCGTACAGCGTGTCGGCCGTGATCGGCACGCCGTCCTGGGTCTCGGCGCCCTTCTCCACGGCCGCGGCGAGGATCACCGGCTTGAAGGTGGAGGCCGGCTGGTAGTCCTTGCGGGTGGCGTTGTTGGTGTAGTGCTTCACGTAGTCCACGCCGCCGTACATCGCCACGACCTTGCCGGTCTTCGGGTCCACGGAGACGGCGCCGGCCTGGACGTTCGCGTCGACCTTGCGCTTCGTCGGGTCGAGCTTGCTGGTGAGCCGCTCCTTGACCGCCTTCTCCAGCGCCTTCTGCTTCTTCTTGTCGATGTTGAGCGTGATGGTGTAGCCGCCGCGGTCCAGCAGCGCCTTGGCCTGCTCCAGGTCCTCGGCGACGCCCTGCTCGACGAGCTGCTGCTTGACGGCCGTGTTGGCCGCCTCGACGAGGTAGCCGGTCTGCCCCTCCATGCCGGGGGCCGCCTTGGGCTCCTTCGGCACGGGGAACTTCATGGCGCCGCGCTCACCCGAGTCCAGCCACTTCTGCTCGACCATGTTGTCCAGAACGTAGTCCCAGCGCTCCTGGACGAGCTTCTTGCCCCGGTCGCTGGCGATCGCCCAGTCGTACTGGTTGGGCGCCTGGAGCAGCGCGGCGAGGTAGGCGCCCTGCTCGACGGTCAGGTCCTCGGCGTCGACGCGGTAGTAGGCCTGGGCGGCGGCCTGGATGCCGTAGGCGCCGCGGCCGTAGTAGCTGGTGTTGATGTACCCGGCGAGGATGTAGTCCTTGGACTTCTCCCGGTCCAGCTTCAGGGAGATGACCAGCTCCTTGAGCTTGCGGCTGACGGTCTGGTCCTGGGTCAGGTAGTAGTTCTTGACGTACTGCTGGGTGATCGTCGAGCCGCCCTGCGCGCCCTTGCCGGACAGGGTGTTGAGGACACCGCGGGCGGTGCCCTTCAGGTCGACGCCGCCGTCCTTGTAGAAGGTCTTGTTCTCGGCGGCGACGAAGGTCCGCTGGACGTCCTTGGGGACCCGGGCGAGGTCGACGATCTCGCGGTTGCGGTCGCCGTCGCGGGCCATGAGGCTGCCGTCGCTGTACTCGTAGACGTTGCTCTGCAGCTCGGCGTCGGCGTTCCCCTCGGGGATGTCGATCATCATGTACAGCACGATGAAGGCGCCCATGCCGAGCAGGCACAGGGTGAAGAAGGTGCCGACGATCTTCTTCCAGGAGAAGAGGCGGCGTATGCCGGTGCGGCCGGCCGCACCGTCAGCGCGGCGGCCCTTGGGTGCCGCACGGCGCCCGCCGCGCTGTCGTGCGCGTCTTTCATCCGCTCGTCCCATACGCCCGTTCCGCTCCGCTTCGTATCTGTGTGCACATCAGGCACACGCGTTCGCCGCTCAGGTCAGCTCAGCAAGCTAGCACCGGGAGCTATGACAAAGGGCTGCCGATCCGGCCTTTACGGACGTGACAATCAGCACCCACTCCAAAGGAACCGACGTACGAAACGCACTGGAGGTTGCCGTGGACCGGTAATGTGATATCACTTAGATAGGAAGTCGATAGACGACACCGACAGACGACACCACCGCACGAACAGCGCCGTGCGCAGCCGCACGGAGATACGGGGGAGCTTCCATGCCCACGCACGACCCGCAGGTCACGGCCGACGTACCCGAGATGCCCGCCCCGCGCGTCCGGGAGGTCAAGGCGCACAGCATCGGCGGCGGCCTCGCCCTGCTGCTGGGACTGGTCGGCCTGGCGGCCGGCGTCGTGATGATCGTCGTCGCCACGGCGGTGGACGGCACCGCCGCCAAGGCCGTCCTCATCGTCGGCGGCATCCTGGTCGCGCTCGCCGCGTTCCTCGCGATGTGCGGACTGAACATGGTGGCGCCGGGCGAGGCCCGGGTGGTGCAGCTGTTCGGCCGCTACCGGGGCACCATCCGCGAGGACGGCCTGCGCTGGGTGAACCCCTTCACCTCCCGCACCAAGATCTCCACCCGGGTCCGCAACCACGAGACCGCGGTGCTGAAGGTGAACGACGCCTACGGCAACCCGATCGAGCTGGCCGCGGTCGTGGTGTGGCGGGTCGAGGACACCGCCCAGGCCACCTTCGAGGTGGACGACTACGTCGAGTTCGTCTCCACCCAGACCGAGGCGGCCGTGCGGCACATCGCCATCGAGTACCCCTACGACGCCCACGACGAGGACGGCCTGTCGCTGCGCGGCAACGCCGAGGAGATCACCGAGAAGCTGGCGGTCGAACTGCACGCGCGCGTCGAGGCGGCCGGCGTGCAGATCATCGAGTCCCGCTTCACGCACCTCGCCTACGCCCCCGAGATCGCCTCGGCGATGCTCCAGCGGCAGCAGGCGGGCGCGGTCGTCGCGGCCCGGCAGCTGATCGTGGAGGGCGCCGTGGGCATGGTCGAGACGGCCCTGGCCCGCATCCAGGAGCAGGACATCGTGGACCTCGACCCCGAGCGGAAGGCGGCGATGGTGTCCAACCTGATGGTCGTGCTGTGCGGTGACCGCTCGGCGCAGCCGGTCCTCAACACCGGGACGCTCTACCAGTGACCGCACCGTCCGGGGGCCCGGCCCCGCAGCGCCGGCCGCAGCGCAAGCAGGTGCTGCTGCGGCTGGACCCGGCGGTGTACGAGGCGCTGGCCCGCTGGGCGGGCGACGAGCTGCGGTCCGCCAACGCGCAGATCGAGTTCCTGCTGCGCCGGGCCCTCGCCGAGGCGGGCCGCCTCCCCGGCGAGACCGGCCCCCTCCCCCGCCGCGGCCGCCCCCCGGCCGCCGGACCGCCACCGGGCGGCCGCCCGCCCTCGGGCGGAAGCGCGCCCTCGGGCGGAAGCGCGCCCCCGGCGGGCGGGACGGCGCCCTCCGACTGAACCGGCCCCCGCCGCACGAGGCGGGGGCCAAACGCATGCCCGCAGGCGCGCGAGAGCCGGTGACACAACCGTGACAATGCGGCCCCACCAGCGGCGGACCACGCACGGGCACGGACTCCACACCGGGCGTATACATCGTGCGTATACACCGTGTGTAGAGTGCTCCTCATGTCCATCGGTCACACCCTTCTGGGGCTCCTGGAGTCCGGCCCGCGTCACGGCTACGACCTGAAGCGCGCCTTCGACGAGAAGTTCGGTCACGACCGGCCGCTGCACTACGGCCAGGTCTACTCGACGATGTCCCGCCTGCTGAAGAACGGTCTCGTCGAAGTCGACGGCATCGAGGCCGGCGGCGGCCCGGAGCGCAAGCGGTACGCCATCACCGAGGCCGGCATCACCGATGTCGCCCGCTGGCTCGCCACACCGGAGAAGCCCGAGCCGTACCTCCAGTCGACGCTCTACACCAAGGTCGTCCTCGCCCTCCTCACCGAGCGCGACGCGGCCGACGTCCTGGACACGCAGCGCTCCGAGCACCTGCGCAGCATGCGCATCCTCACCGACCGCAAGCGCACAGGCGATCTCGCCGACCAGCTGATCTGTGACCATGCCCTCTTCCACCTCGAGGCCGACCTGCGCTGGCTTGAGCTCACCGCGGCCCGCCTCGACAAACTCCGTGAGGCGGTGGCCCGATGACCACGTCCGCACCCGCCGGTTCCCTGCTCACCGCGCAGGACCTGCACAAGATCTACGGCCCGACCAAGGCGCTCGACGGGGCCGGCTTCTCGATCCACCCCGGTGAGGTCGTCGCCGTGATGGGGCCCTCCGGCTCCGGCAAGTCGACCCTCCTGCACTGCCTCGCCGGCATCGTGACCCCCGACTCCGGGTCGATCACGTACAACGGGCGCGAGCTGACCGCGATGAACGACTCCGAACGCAGCGCGCTGCGCCGCTCCGAGTTCGGCTTCGTCTTCCAGTTCGGCCAGCTCGTCCCCGAACTCACCTGCGTGGAGAACGTCGCCCTGCCGCTGCGGCTGAACGGCACCCCCCGCAAGGAGGCCGAGCGCAGCGCCCTCACCTGGATGCAGCGCCTGGAGGTCGACGACGTCCGCGGCAAGCGGCCCGGCGAGGTGTCCGGCGGTCAGGGCCAGCGCGTCGCCGTCGCCCGCGCCCTGGTCACCAACCCGCGGGTGGTGTTCGCCGACGAACCGACCGGCGCGCTCGACTCCCTCAACGGCGAGCGGGTGATGGAGCTCCTCACCGAGGCCGCCCGCTCCACCAACGCCGCCGTCGTCCTCGTCACCCACGAGGCGCGCGTCGCCGCGTACTCCGACCGCGAGATCGTCGTCCGCGACGGCAAGTCCCGTGACATGGAGCGAGTCGTATGAGCGCCCGTCAGTGGGCGCGGGACCTCGGTCTCGGCGTCCGCTTCGCCCTCACCGGCGGCCGGGAGGGCTGGATCAGAGCCCTGCTCACCGCGGTCGGCGTCGGCCTGGGCGTGGCGCTGCTGCTGCTCACCACCGCCGTGCCGAACCTGCTCGACGGACGCGACCGGCGGGAGGACGCCCGCCAGGACCAGGCGTACAGCCAGGACACCCTGAGCCCGTCGGACGACACCCTGCTCATCGCGCACGCCAACAGCGACTTCCAGGACCGCGACCTGCGCGGCCGACTGGTGGAGGCCGAGGGGCCCGGCGCCCCGGTGCCGCCCGGCGTGAGCGAACTCCCCGCTCCCGGCACCATGGTGGTCTCCCCCGCACTGAAGGAGCTCCTCTCCTCCGACGAGGGCAAGCTGCTGCGGGACCGGCTGCCGTACGACATCGTGGGCACCATCGGCGACTCGGGGCTGATCGGCTCCCAGGAACTCGCCTGGTACGCGGGCGGCACGGGCCTCGCCGAGCGGCTGGCGAGCCCGACGGTCATGCGGATCGACGCCTTCGGCGCGGACCGCAGTCAGTACACCGAGCCGCTGGACCCGGTCCTCCTGATGCTGACGCTGGTCATCTTCGTGGTGCTGCTGGTGCCGGTCGCGGTGTTCATCGCCACGGCGGTGCGGTTCGGCGGCGAGCGGCGCGACCGCAGGCTCGCCGCGCTGCGGCTGGTCGGATCGGACAGCCGCATGACCCGGCGCATCGCCGCGGGCGAGGCGCTGGCCGGCGCGGTGCTCGGGCTCGGCTTCGGCACGCTGTTCTTCCTGGCGGGGCGTGAGTTCGCGGCGTCCATCGAGCTGTTCCGCCTCAGTGTCTTCCCGAGCGACCTCAACCCCTCGCCGGTGCTGGCCCTGCTGGTCGCCGTCGCGGTCCCGGCCGCCGCGGTGCTGGTCACCCTGGCCGCGCTGCGCGGCGTGGTCATCGAGCCGCTCGGCGTGGTCCGCACGACGCGGCCCGCCCGCCGCCGGCTGTGGTGGCGGCTGCTGCTGCCGCTCGCCGGTGTGGCCATGCTCGTGCCGATGCTCGGACAGGGCCGTGAGAACGGCGACTTCAACCAGTACCTGGTCGTCGGCGGTGTGCTGTGTCTCCTCGTCGGGGTCACCGCCCTGCTGCCGTGGATCGTGGAGACGGTCGTCTCCCGGCTCGGTTCGGGCGGCCTGGCCTGGCAGCTGGCCGTGCGGCGGCTCCAGTTGAGCAGCGGTACGGCGGCCCGCATGGTCAACGGCATCGCCGTGGCGGTGGCCGGTGCGATCGCCCTGCAGATGCTGTTCGCGGGCATCGACGGCCAGTACACCCGTACGACCGGGCAGGACGTGTCCCGGGCGCAGATGGAGGTCAACCTCTCGGACGGCGTCCCGTACGCGCCCGCCGCGGCGAAGCTGGAGGACACCCGGGGCGTGCGTGAGGTCGACGCGCTGTCCCACGGGTACCTCTACGAGCGCTCCTGGAAGTCGGAGGACACGGGCCTCGGGACGCAGCTGACCGTGGGCGACTGCAAGGCCCTGCGCCTGGTCGCGAAGCTGTCCGACTGCGAGGACGGTGACGTCTTCGCGGTCACCGGAGCCGACTACGACACCGACACGCCCGCCCTGAACAAGCCGGGGCGCAAGCTGCACCTGGAGCCCAACGGCTACGCGCCCGACGCGCCGGACAACCTCTGGACCGTGCCGCGGGACGTGAAGACCGCCGTCTCCGTCATGGACCCGACCGGGATGATGCAGAGCGGGTTCCTGCTGACGCCCGGCGCGATGTCGCCGGAGGTCGCGGAGTCGGTCACCGCGCGACTGTACCTCTCCATCGACGACTCGGTGCCCGATGTGCAGGAGTTCGTGCGCAACACGGCCGCCGCCGTCGATCCGCTGGCCCACACGACGACCTGGTCCGCCACGGAGCGCACCACCCGGTTCGACTCCATCCGCACCGGCCTGTTCGCCGGCGCCACCGCCGTGCTGTTCCTCATCGGGGCGAGCCTGCTGGTCTCCCAGCTGGAGCAGCTGCGGGAGCGCCGGAAGCTGCTGTCGGCCCTGGTCGCCTTCGGTACCCGGCGCCGCACGCTGAGCCTGTCGGTGCTGTGGCAGACGGCGATCCCGATCGGCCTGGGGCTGGTGCTCGCCGCGGTGGTGGGGACGACCCTCGGCGTGGTGCTGCTGCGGATGACCGCGACTCCGGTGCACGTGGACTGGGGGAGCGTGCTCGGGATGACGGGGGTCGGCGCGGGCGTGGTCGCCCTGGTCACCCTGCTCAGCCTGCCGCCGCTGCTGCGGATGATGCGCCCGGACGGGCTGCGCACCGAGTGACCCGCCTCCGGCCGGGGAGGGCGTTCAGTCCTCCACCGGCCGGACCGGCAGAGCGCGCATCGCCTCGCGCAGCGCCGCCGCCAGTTCCTCGTACTCCGTCGCCCTCGCCGCGCCCGTGCGCATGGCGAGGGCGATGCGGCGTTTCGGGGCCGGGTCGGCGAAGCAGGCGGTGAGGAGGCGGTCGGCGCGGCTGGTCTCCACCTCGACGGCGGTGCGCGGCAGCAGCGTCACCCCGAGGCCGCCCGCCACCAGCTGCACCAGCGTGGACAGTCCGGCCGCGGTGGTGGTGGCCGCCACCCCCGCGCTGCCGGCCTCGCGGCAGATGTCGAGGGCCTGGTCGCGCAGGCAGTGCCCCTCGTCGAGCAGCAGCAGGTTCAGCTCGCGCAGCACCGTGCGGGGTATGCCCCGGCGGCCGCCGAGCCGGTGGCCGGGCGGGGTGACCAGCACGAAGTCCTCCTCGAAGAGGGGAAGCTCGGTCACGCCGCCGACGCCGAGCGGCACGGCGAGCAGCAGCAGGTCGAGACGCCCGGCGGCCAGCCCGTCGAGCAGGCTGGCGGTGTGCTCCTCGTGCACCTGGAGGTCGAGTCGGGGGTAGCGGTCGTGGACCAGCCGCAGGACCGTCGGCAGCAGGTAGGGGGCGACGGTCGGGATCACACCGAGGCGCAGCACCCCGGTGAACGGCGCCCGCACCGCGTCCGCCTCCTCCATCAGCGAGGCGACCTCCGCGAGCACGCCCTTGGCCCGGGCGGCGAGCCGCTCCCCTGCCGGGGTGAGCAGCACCTTGCGCGTCGTACGTTCCACCAGCGTGACGCCGAGGGTCTCCTCCAGCGCCGACAGCGCGCCGGACAGCGCCGGCTGACTCATCCCCAGGAACGCGGCGGCGTCCCGGAAGTGCAGATGCTCGGCCACCGCGGCGAACGCCCGGAGCTGCGCGAGGCTCGGCTGCCTGCGCCGGTCACCCACGGTCACTGATAGGTCCCTCCGATCAACCCGACCGAGTGTAGCTATTTCACTGATCAATGCACTCTGTGCCAACATCAACCAGGTCCAACCCATGGGAAACATCCACAATTGGGGTGTTTCTTCGCTGCAAGGAGAGCCTGTGCTCACTGTCGGTGACAAGTTCCCCGAGTTCGAACTGACCGCCTGTGTCTCGCTGGAGAAGGGCAAGGAGTTCGAGACGATCAACCACAAGACCTACGAGGGCAAGTGGAAGGTCGTGTTCGCGTGGCCCAAGGACTTCACCTTCGTGTGCCCGACCGAGATCGCCGCATTCGGCAAGCTGAACGACGAGTTCGCCGACCGCGACGCCCAGGTGCTCGGCTTCTCCGGTGACTCGGAGTTCGTCCACCACGCCTGGCGCAAGGACCACGACGACCTGCGCGACCTGCCGTTCCCGATGATGGCGGACTCCAAGCACGAGCTGATGCGTGACCTCGGCATCGAGGGCGAGGACGGCTTCGCCAAGCGCGCGGTGTTCATCGTGGACCAGAACAACGAGATCCAGTTCTCCATGGTGACCGCCGGCTCCGTCGGCCGGAACCCGAAGGAGGTCCTGCGGGTCCTGGACGCCCTGCAGACCGACGAGCTCTGCCCGTGCAACTGGACCAAGGGCGAGGACACCCTGGACCCGGTCGCGCTGCTGGCCGGGGAGTGACCTGACATGTCCCTCGACTCCCTGAAGTCCCGTATACCGGACTACGCCAAGGACCTGAAGCTCAACCTGGGTTCGGTCATCGGCAACTCCGACCTGCCGGCCCAGCAGCTGTGGGGCACGGTGCTGGCGACGGCCATCGCGTCGCGCTCGCCGATCGTGCTGCGCGAGCTGGAGCCGGAGGCGAAGGCGAACCTGTCGCCGGAGGCGTACACGGCCGCCAAGGCCGCCGCCGCCGTGATGGCGATGAACAACGTCTTCTACCGCACCCGCCACCTGCTGTCGGACCACGAGTACGGCAACCTGCGGGCCGGTCTGCGGATGAACGTCATCGGCAACCCCGGCGTCGACAAGGTCGACTTCGAGTACTGGTCCTTCGCCGTCTCCGCCATCAACGGCTGCGGCATGTGCCTCGACTCGCACGAGCAGGTGCTGCGCAAGGCCGGCGTGGACCGTGAGGTGATCCAGGAGGCGTTCAAGATCGCCGCGGTGGTCCAGGCCGTCGCAGCGACCCTCGACGCCGAGGCGGCGCTCGCGGAGTAACTCCGCGCCCACCCCGTCACGTACGGGCCCGTCCACCCGCCGGGGTGGGCGGGCCCGTCACCGTTTCCGCGCGCTCGCCGGCGTCAGCGTTCGTCCGTGGGCTCCGGGGGCCGGTCGGCCTCCGTCGCCGGGTGCTGCGGTTCGGGGGTCGCCGGGGCCGGGGCGTCCGGCGCGGACATGGCCGTCGCGCCCCGCGGCCGGGGCGACTGCGCGAGGGCCGCCTCGTGGGAGTAGGCCCGCAGATAGCCGACGACGGTGTTGGCGACCGCGACC
Organism: Streptomyces sp. CNH189; assembly: GCF_000527195.1. Classification (NCBI taxonomy): domain Bacteria; kingdom Bacillati; phylum Actinomycetota; class Actinomycetes; order Kitasatosporales; family Streptomycetaceae; genus Streptomyces; species Streptomyces sp. CNH189. Next base: position 83,644 of record NZ_AZUS01000017.1, on the reverse strand, counting down.
AGCGGTACGGCGACCACCGCGCCCCCGATGCCGGCAACGATGCCGCCGGTGGCCACCGCCAGCACCACCGCGAGCGGATGGACCCGCACCGCGCGCCCGAGGATGAACGGCTGGAGGATGTGTCCCTCGATCTGCTGGACCGCCAGCACCACCACGAGCACCATCACACCGGTGAACACGCCCTGGGTGACGAGGCCGACGACCACGGCCAGCGCGCCCGACACCACCGCGCCGACGAGCGGGATGAACGAGAACAGGAAGATGAAGACGGCGAGCGGCACCGCAAGCGGCACGTCGAGGAAGTAGATGCCGAGGCCGATGAAGATGGCGTCGATCAGCGCCACCACCACCGTGCCGCGCACGTACGCGGTCAGCGTGCGCCAGGCGACCGGGCCGGCACCGGCGACGCCCGGACGGGCGGCGGCCGGGACCAGCTTGAGCGACCAGCGCCAGATGCGCTTGCCGTCGTAGAGCAGGAACAGCGTCGAGAAGACCGCCAGCAGGATGCCGGTGAGCGCCTCGACGACGACCGTCACGCCCTCCAGGCCCGCCGAGGTGATCTGCTCGGTGTTGGCGCCGACCGCCTCCCGCAGATTCTTGGCGATCTCGTTGATCTGCTTGTCGGTGACATGGAAGGGGCTGTTGAGCAGCCAGTTGCGCAGCTCGTCGATGCCGTCCTGGATCTGGTCGGCGAGGGTGTCGATGTTCTCCATGACCTGCCAGGTCACGAACCAGCCGATGAGTCCCATGACGACGAAGCCGAACAGCGCCGTCAGCACGGTGGCCGGTCCGCGCGGCACCCCGAGCCGCGTCAGCCGCGACACCGTGGGCTGGAGCAGCGCGGTGATCAGCAGCGAGGCGACGAACGCCAGCACCACCAGCTGGACGGCGCTGATGATGCGCATCAGCACCCAGACGGTGCCCGCCAGCACCAGCAGGCGCCAGCCGGCCTCGGCGGCCACCCGTACGCCCCACGGAACGGCCTGCGCCGGGTCGGGGCGCGCGGGGAGGACGACCTGGGTGTACTCGGGGGGCGCGGGCGGCCGGTCGGGGTCGGTGGTGTGGCGCCCGGGGCCGTCGTCCGGCCCCTGCTCGCCCTGCACTTCGGCGCGGCGCTCCTCGAGCTTCTTGCCGACCTTCGTCAGTCCGGCTCCGACCCGGCCGAGCCACCCTGGCAGTTGCGACATGATCCGTCCTCTTCCCCCGTTTCCGCCCACCAGTCACCCCTGGAGCCGTCGCTCAGACGGTACATGGCGAAAGCCCCGCACCGTAGGACGGTGCGGGGCTTTGCCGAGGTCACGCGCGCCCGTCGGTGACGGGGCGGGTCCGCGGGCCTAGTACCAGTGGTTGGCCTGCCAGAACTCCCAGGCGCCGCAAGGGCTGCCGTAGCGGCTGTCCATGTAGTTGAGGCCCCACTTGATCTGGGTGGCCGGGTTGGTCTGCCAGTCGGCGCCGGCGGAGGCCATCTTGGAGCCCGGCAGTGCCTGCACCAGGCCGTAGGCGCCGGAGGACGGGTTGGAGGCCGTGTAGTTCCAGCTGGACTCGTGGTCCACGATGTTGCTGAAGCACTGGAACTGGTCGGCCGGCACCATCTGGCGGGCGATGGCCTGGACGTCGGAGACCGAGTAGGAGGCCTGGACCACGAAGGCGGACGCGTCCCGGGACGCGGAACGGCTGGCGACCTTCTCGGCCTCCTCGCGCTCCTTGGCCTCGCGCTCGGCCCTCTCGGCTTCCTTCTTCTTCGCGATCGCGGTCTTGGCGGCTGCCTTGCGGGCAGCCTCCTCCGCGTCCTTCTTGGCGGTCGCGTCCGCGGCGATGGCCATCGTTTCGGCCTGCTGCGTCAGCGACGCGGTCTGCACCTGCGCCTGCTGCCCTGCGGGGATGTCCGCGAGCAGCGTGGTGCCGGCTGCCGTCGCTTCGGCGTCGTTGTTCTGCGCTGCGGTGCTGCCCGAGGCAACGCCGACGACGCTTCCGACGGCGGTGACCGCCGTGGCCGAGGCCACTGCGAATCCCCGGACCGAGATCCGGCTCACACGGTTTCCTTCCAGCATCGCCCGCTTCGGTGACCCTCGCGGACGCAATCGTGCCCCTGACACTGGCCTCCCCAACTACGGGTCACGGGAGGCACGGGCCCGGTGGGCAACTCCCTGGACAGGAGTGCCGCGTGGTGCTCGGGCGGCATACGACGACGCTATGGAGTTGGAACGGTGTTCTCGTGTGGTTCTGCACCGCTGGGGGTGCAGCTGTGTCGTATGCGGGGCCTGACAGGAGTGAGACTCTGCCGCAACCGGGCGGCGCAAGGCAATTCTCTGTCGCGTGTGAAAGCTCACATGCTGTTTGCCCCTGAGGATTCCCGGAAAGCCGCACACGCGCCGACGCCGCCCGGCTAGGCTCGTGGCCTTTTCCGGACGGCGCCAACTACTGCGTAACCGGTTCACGTTGGGACGCGAAGGTCAGATGTGACCGTCTTCGAGCATTTCGGTCACAAGGGCCGCGATCTGGGACCTCTCGGACCGGTTCAGGGTCACGTGGGCGAAGAGCGGATGCCCCTTCAACTTCTCCACGACGGCGACCACACCGTCGTACCGGCCGACCCTCAGATTGTCCCGCTGCGCCACGTCGTGCGTCAGGACGACCCGGGAATTGGCCCCGATCCGCGACAGAACGGTCAACAGGACGTTCCGCTCGAGGGACTGCGCCTCGTCCACGATGACGAACGCGTCGTGCAGCGAGCGGCCCCGGATGTGGGTGAGCGGCAGGACCTCCAGCATGCCGCGCGCGGTGACCTCCTCGATGACCTCCCGGCTGGTGACCGCCGACAGCGTGTCGAACACGGCCTGGGCCCAGGGGCTCATCTTCTCCGCCTCGGAACCGGGCAGATATCCGAGCTCCTGCCCGCCCACCGCGTACAGCGGACGGAAGACCATCACCTTCTGGTGCTGCCGGCGCTCGAGCACGGCCTCCAGGCCCGCGCACAGCGCGAGCGCGGACTTGCCGGTGCCGGCCCGGCCGCCCATGGACACGATCCCGACGTCCGGGTCGAGCAGCAGGTCGAGCGCGATCCGCTGTTCGGCGCTGCGGCCCTTGACGCCGAACGCCTCCCGGTCGCCGCGCACCAGACGGACGTTGCCCTCGGCGGTGACCCGGCCGAGCGCCTTGCCGCGCTCGGACTGGATGGTCAGGCCGGTGTGCACGGGCAGCTCGGCCGCCTCGGGCACGTACACGTGTCCTTCCTCGAAGAGGACGTCCACCTGCTCGCCGGGCAGGGTCAGTTCGGACATCCCGGTCCAGCCGGAGGTGTCCGTGATGGCGAGCTCCGCGCGGTACTCCTCGGCGAGGAGACCGACGGAGGACGCCTTGATCCTGAGCGGGAGGTCCTTCGACACGACGGTGACGTCGAACCCCTCGGCCTGCAGGTTGCGGGCGACCGCGAGGATGCGGGAGTCGTTGTCCCCCAGGCGGTAGCCGCTGGGCAGCACGCTGGGGTCCGAGTGGTTGAGCTCGACCCGCAGGGTTCCGCCGAGGTCCCCGGTCGGGATCGGGGCGTCGAGGCGGCCGTACCGCACCCGGTAGTCGTCCAGCAGGCGCAGTGCCTGCCGGGCGAAGTAGCCGAGCTCGGGATGGTTCCGCTTGGCCTCCAGCTCCGTCACCACGACGACGGGGAGCACGACCTCGTGCTCGTCGAAGCGGCTCGGGGCATGAGGGTCGGCCAGCAGGACGCTGGTGTCGAGAACGTAGGTGCGCCGGTCGGGCTTGTGGCGCTTTGCGCTGGTCACCACGGAAGGACGAACCCCCTCGGATGAGGTCGGGGAGCGACGAGGCGGAGCTGGACCGGTCGACGGCCGCCTTGCACGGCGGGCCGAGAACCGGCCCTCCGCCGCTTCTTCCGTGCCGTGACCGCACGGGCGGGCTGGTGCAAAGGGCCTCCCGGGCGGACGGCTCCCATGCCGTCCGCTGAGATCCGACACCCGTGGTTCGGGCGTCGGCCTGACTCAGTTATGCCCTCGAACAAGCGCGGCCATGCCACGGACCGTCACGGCGCGCCGGTGAACGACGCGTGACACGCGGTGACGCAGGGGTGGAGCGGGGGTGGTGTGGGGGTCGGACGCCCGTGTTCAGCCGCCGTAGCGCCGGTGGCGGGCGGCGTAGTCACGCAGCGCGCGCAGGAAGTCCACCTTGCGGAAGGCCGGCCAGAAGACGTCGCAGAAGTAGTACTCCGAGTGGGCGGTCTGCCACAGCATGAATCCGGACAGCCGCTGCTCACCGCTGGTGCGGATGACGAGGTCCGGGTCGGGCTGGGCCTTGGTGTAGAGGTGACGTCCGATCATGTCGACGTCCACGGACTCGGCGAGCTCGTCCATCGCGACGCCCTGGTCGTGGGCGTCCAGCAGCATGGAGCGCACGGCGTCGGCGATCTCCTGGCGGCCGCCGTACCCGATGGCCACGTTGACCACTATGCCGTCGACGTGCGCGGTGGCCGCCTCGGCCTCCTTCAGGACCGTCTGCATCCCGGAGGGCAGCAGGTCGAGGGTGCCGACGTGGTGGACCCGCCAGCGTCCGTCGGCGGCGAGGGTGCCCACCACGTCCTCGATGATGCCGAAGAGCGGGACGAGCTCGTCCTTGGGCCGGTCGAAGTTGTCCGTCGACAGCAGCCACAGGGTGACCACTTCGACGTCCGTCTCGGAGCACCAGCCGAGGAACTCCCCGATCTTGTCGGCGCCGGCCCGGTGTCCGTGCACGGTGCTGGAACCCGCGGCCTTCGCCCAGCGGCGGTTGCCATCCATGATGACGCCGATGTGCTTGGGCACCTGAGCGGTGTCCAGGTGGCCTTCCACCCGGCGTGCGTACAGCCTGACCAGCAGGCTCCGCAGCTTGTCGCGCAGGTTCACGTGATCGTCAGCCCCTCCGTGCGGATCGGACAGGCGCGGCACCCCGCCGCGTCGCGCGGCAAGCGGCCCGGTCTCGGCCGCGGGCGGTCCCTGCCCGGATGGCGGTCCCCGAAGGCGAAGCGTACCCCCGCCGGGGCGGGGGTCCCCAACGTCCGGGGTGACCCGGTTTTGTCGGCTGTACTGCGGCGGCACGCCGTTTGGGGAGTGCCGTCGGAACCGCTGCTCCGCGGTGTTCTGGCAGAGCAGCACCAGGACGGCGGCCCCGGCGGCGAGCGGCAGGATGCCGAGCGGGACGCCCCGCGCCGCCCCGCCGAGCGCGAACAGGATCTGCAGGGAGGCGGGGGCCGCGCGGGAAGCGGTGCGAGGGGAGGCCCGGAGCGGGGTCCCCGGGAGGGACCCGGAGGGGGTTTTGGGGGGGGGCGTCAGGGACGGGGGCGGACCGGCGCGGAACCGCGGGCACAAAAAAACGGGCCGGTCCGTGGGGGGGAGACGGACCGGCCCGAGGGGGGGTTTCCACCATAACCCTTCGTAAGTGATGCTGCGTGCATCGGCGCGGCACAACTACTCTCCGAAACCGTCCGGCGACGCCCGGAAGGCCCCGGAGGGGCCGGTTCACCGGCTTTCAATGGCCGGAACACAGCGAAATCGCGCGAAAACCGTGCGTTGAGGGGACTCTGTGCATGATGTGACACCAACCCTGCACCATTCCGGCCACTCTTCCGGCCGTCCCCCCGACGGGTGACCCCGGGGGTGGCTCAGGCTTGACCGGCCGACCCGGCCGAGGGGGTCGATGGGCACCGCGCAGCCCCCTCCACTGCGCGGTGACCCTGCCGCGCAGCTTTGCTCGCGCGAATCAACTTGGTCCGAACCTAAGTGATCCGCTGCCATGGAGGCCAGGCTCGCCCCATAACGATGCGGAAACTACCGGCGTGGGGTGTGGACGGCGGAACCGGGCCGTCGGGCCTCGACGAGGTGCCGCGTGCTGTGGGCGACGAAGGGCCCCTCGGCCTCGATCCGCTCGTGCAGCGCCCGCAGCCGGGGCCGGTGGGCCTCGACGGTGAAGCCGGGGACCATCCAGATCACCTTGCGCAGGAAGTGGACCACCGCGGCGATGTCGTGGAACTCCATGCGCCGCCGCTCGGCCCGCAGGTCGACGATCTCCAGCCCGGCCGCCTCGGCCGCCCGCCGCTCACGGTCGGGGTGGCGCGCGTGCCGTCGTTCCGCCGGCTGCGGTCCGAGGAAGTACTCGACGACCTCATAGGCGCTGTCGGGCCCGACGTGCTGGGCGAAGTAGGTGCCGCCGGACCTGAGGACACGGGCGATCTCACTCCAGTGCGGCTTCACGGGGTGCCGGCTGAAGACAAGAGCGAAGGACCCGTCGGCGAATGGCAGCGGCGCGTTCTCGGCCGCCGCGACGACGGTGGCGCCGCGGGGGCGCAGCAGGGCGGCGGCCTTGCGGACGTTGGGCGGCCAGCCCTCGGTGGCGACGACGAGCGAGGGCCGGCGGGGTGCCCGGGCGAGGGCGAAGTCGAGGACCTCCCCTCCCCCGGTCTGGACGTCGAGCACGGGCCCGTCCGCCGCGCCCAGCCGGCCGGCCTTCAGGGTGGCGTACCCCCAGGAGGGCCGGGCCTCGGTGGCGCGCCCCTCGAACCACGAGAAGTCCCATCCCTCGGTGGGCACGGAGGCGCCCTCGGCGAGGAGTTCGTCGAAGGCGCGGCTCGGGGGCTGGGGCCGGCGAGGTGCCTGGGGGCGGGGACGGGTCATGCGGCGAGGATGCCCGAGCGTTGGTCGGTCCGTCGCGGGGTTTTCCGCCCGGCGGCCGTGGGGTCACGCCCGCTGGGCGGCCGTGGAGTCGGGCTCCCTCAGGCAGCCGTGGAGTCATGCGCGGTCGGCGGTCGTGGAGTCGGGCGGGCTGGGTGGCCGTTCATGCATGGCGGTCGGGGGTCGTGGGTTCACCCGAGGAGGGGCCGTACCTCCTCACCGGCGAAGCGGACGAAGCCCTCCGGGTCGGGCTCGTCGCCGGTGGGCTGGAGGACGACCGCGTCGGCGCCGGCCTCGGCCAGCCGCCGGACTGCCTCGGCGACGGCGCGGGCGTCCCCGGCGACCCCGAGGTCGTCGTCCGGGCCATGGCCCTCGGCGACCAGCTCGGCGCGCAGCCGCTCGCGCGCGCCGTCCCCGGTCGCGGTCAGCAGATAGACGACGACCCGGTGGTCCGCGCCGTCACGCCCCGCCGCGACACGCCCCTCCTCGATGAGCCGGCGCGCCTGCCGCACACCGTCGGCCGAGGTGTCGGCGGTGAGGATGGTGCCGTCGGCGGCCTCACCGGTCAGCCGTACGGTCCGGGGCCCCATGCCGCCGGCCAGGACGTCGACGGGGCCGGGCGGGGGCCAGTCGAGGGCGACGTCGTCGAGGGTGACGTACCGGCCCTTGGTGGTGACCCTTTCCCCGGCCAACAGGGCGCGCAGCGCGAGGAGATGCTCACGGAGCAGGGTGAGGGGCGACTCGGCCCGCGCCCCGACCTGTCCCATCCAGTCCTGCACGCCGTGCCCGACGCCGAGGATCACGCGTCCGGGGAACATCCGGTGCAGGGAGGCGGCCTCCATGGCGGTGACGGCGACGTTCCGCAGGGGCACGGGAAGCAGCCCGATGCCGACCTGGACGCGTTCGCTCCACGCGAGGGCGGCGGCACCGGTGGAGATGCCGCCCTCGCGGAAACAGTCCTCCCACAGCCAGAGCTCCTCGAGCCCGGCCGCGTCGGCCGCCCGCACGACGGAGCGGAGCCGCTCGGGGGCGAGCTGGGGCCGGAACACAGCGCCGAGTGTCGTCATGCGGCTGTACCTACCCACACGCGTCCACCCCGGCAAACCCTTGCCGGGGCGAACGGGTGCGGCGCTCTAACGGTTGACGGCCTGGATCTCCTGGACGACGACGTCCTGCGTCGCTCCGAACTCACCGTCGGGCAGGTCGCCGCCCGCGCCGCCGGAGCCGGTCCAGTGGATCTCCCACGTGACCGTCGCCTGCAGCGGGAAGGTGCCGTCGCCGGAGGAACGGAGGTACTTCACGCCGCACGGCGGCGTCCGGTTCGCCTTGCCCTTCGCATAGGGCTCGCCGATACGGCCGTTGTTGATCTCGCAGACACCGGAGGCGGGGTACGTCTCGGCGTCCGGGGTGCCCGGTTCGATCTTCAGCGAGACCGGTTCGGCCGTGGCGGTCGCGTTGATGCCGATCGCCGGTACGGACGCGGTCACCGAGACCGGCTGGAACTGAGCGCCGTCCAGCCACGACCAGGTCGGCAGGTTCACCTTGGTCGCCTGGGCGGGAGCGAGCGTCACCTCGGTGCCGGGGACGCGGACCTCCGCGTAGGCGAGCTGCGCGAGGATTTCCGGGGTGACGGCGTTCTCGATGTTCGCGGGCGGGGCGTCACCCTCGTCCACCCAGAAGTAGTCCTCGTCGCAGGAGTCCCAGCCGGGCGGGTAGCTCCTGTCGACGTAGGCGTCCCACCAGTAGCCCTCGCCGGACTTGTGCTTGTTGAAGTCCTTCTCGGGGTCGTCCGGGTTCGTGTACTTCTTGCGCTGCTCGGCGTCCCACTCGTGACCCGTCGACCCGGCCTCCCAGATCGGCTCCAGGTAGTTCTGCAGCTGCTCCGGGGTGTACTTGGGGGCGTACCAGCAGGGGGGCGGCGACCACGAGGTGGTCGAGGTGAGGCCGCCGACCTTGCCGCCCTTGCCGTTCTTCGAGTGATCGAAGACGACACCGCCGGCGGTGACGGAGAGGTTCCCGTCACCGTCGAGGTCGGCGCTTTGGTCTTTGCCGATCGTGTCCCCGCCGAAGCCCGTCTCGGCATACGCGGGCGTGGTGGCGGTGAGCATCGCAGCCGCGAGTCCCACGGCTGTCAGCAGATGCTTGCCCTTGATCACGGCTGGCACTTGACGCTCCCCCTCTGTGACGTCAGACGCTCAGTTACCCAGACACCGTTCTCGTTCTTGCGCAGCGTGGCTGCATAGATGACGTAGGAGGTCTTCGAGACGGGTGTCACGTCGACCTTGCCGGTCTTGAGGAACTTGTTGTACGCCTTGCCCTGGTCCTCGCAGTACACCAGTGCGGCCGTTCCGTCCTTGTTGACCGTCACGTTCGCGTCGTAGAAACGCGTGACGCCCGTGGTTCGGGCTTTGTGGTCGACGAACTCCTGGATCCACTTCTCGGTGGCGGCGGCAGCCGTTCCCTCGGTGTAGAAGCGGTAGGCCTCGTGGAGAGGGTCTTGCTCCGCGATGGCCATGTCGACGGCTTTGATCCGCTGCTCCGAGTCGCCAAGGACGGCGTCCTTGTCCTTGTCGCCGGTCTTCGGCCACTCGAACTTGTAGGTCACGTCCGAAGGCAGCTGCACTTTCGGGCGTTCCGCCGAAGCAGGGGCCGACGTGGTCGGCGACGCGGACTTCTTGCCGCCGGTGTCGGCGCCGGCGATCGCGTCGCTGTCCTTGGACGGGCTGTCGTCGTCGCTTCCGCACGCGGACAGCGTCAACGCCGCGGTGGCGGTCAGCGCGAGCGCTGCGAGCAGGGTGGGACGGCGGTTCACAGTCGGCTCCCGGTGGGGCGAGGCGTCACATCAGCGTGCCAACGCTATCCATCGCGCCCGGTGCGGCACCAGAGCGGATGGGGCAACTGCAACACAGCTAATACCGAATTGGGACGCAGGCCTCTACGTCACGGCCGGCACTTGGTGCTTCCGGCCTGCGACAGGATCTTGTGGATCACCCACGCGCCCTTTTCTTCGCTTTTCCTCAACGACGTGTGGTAGATCACGTAGCTCTTGGCAGTGACCTCGGTCTTCTCGATCTTGTTCGTACCGAGGTACTTCACATACGCCTTGCCCTGGTCCTCGCAGTAGCTGAGTGACGCTGTGCCGTCCGCCTCCACGCTGACTTGAGGTGCGTAGAAGCGGTACGAGCCGGTGATGCCGGCCTCGTGGTCCACATAGTTCTGCACGAACTTCTGCGTGGCGGCAACGGCTTCGCCCTCGTAGTAGTAGAGGTACGCCTTGTCGAGGGCGTCCTGGTTGACGATCGCCTGGTCCACGGCCTTGATTTCTGTGAGCGAACCTACGGCTGGCACTTCTGGCTGCCTCGGTCGGACGCGACGTCCGTCGTCTGCCAGACGCCCTCCGCGTTCCTGGCGAGGGCGGTGCGGTAGAGCACGTAACTCTTGGCCGTGCTCGGATTGTTGTCCACTTTGCCGGTCTTCTTGTTCTTCAGGAACGACTTGCTCTCGTCCGAGCAATAGGTGACGTATGCCTTGTTGTCGCCGGAAAGTTCCACCGCGTAGTCGAAGTACCGGGTCTCACCGACCCACGTGTCATTCGCCTTGACGTACCGGAGTACGAAGTCGATCGAGCTGCTCAGCGCACGGTCAGCGTGGTAGTAGCCCAGGGCCTCGGTATCGGTCGAACCCTTGAAGATGGCCTCGTCCACGGAACTCACGCTCAGCGTGCTGTCGCGCAGCACCGCGTCCTTCGCCGCATTCCCGGTCTTCTCGTACTCGAAGACGTTCTTCGCGTCGGACGGAAACGTGATGGTCGGGCGCCCGCTCGTGTCCGACTCGGTTGGGGCCGGGGTCGGGGACGCCGACTCCTTGTCTGACGACTTGTCGCCGCCCTTCGCCGTAGCGTCGCTTTCCTCGCCGCCGCACCCGGTCAAGGACAGAGCTGTGGTCACGGCAAGGGTCGTGAGGAAGGCAGAACGGCGGTTCAAGGAAGCTCCCGGTGGGGCGAGGCGTCGCTTTGGGGGATCACGTTATCCAGTGGGGGGTAAGTTCGTTCGCCGGGGTGAGGGGAGGCACGATCGTGCGTTGGCGGGACGGGCGTGGGGAGTTGCTCGTGCGGGGCTTGAACGGAGCCGTGAGCGCGCGCGTGCCGTTGGAGATCGCGGCCTCCTATCGGGCGCGGACCCGAGGGCTGCTCGGACGGGACTCCCTGGACGGCGCCCTGTTGCTCTCCCCCGCCAACAGCATCCACACCTTCCGTATGCGCATGCCCATCGACGTCGCCTATCTGGACCGGCGGCTCCGGGTCGTCTCCGTGCGCACCATGCCCCCCGGACGGCTGGGGCGGCCACGTGTCCGGGCGCGCCATGTGATCGAGGCCGAGGCGGGGGCCATGGAGGGGTGGGGGCTCAAGATCGGATCGGTGGTGGAAGTGGTGCGAGGAGAGGACTGACCTTCAGTTCTCTCCTCGCGGGAAGGAGATTTCCACCCTTCGGTTCTTCTTGCGGCCGGCCTCCGTCGAGTTGTCGGCGATCGGGTAGTCCTCTCCGTAACCGCGCACCTCGTACGTGAGGTTCGCGTCGCTCAGCTCCTGGACGAGGATGCCGTGGACGGCGTTGGCCCGCTTGCGGGAGAGGACGTCGCCGTGGGCGGACGAGCCGAGGTTGTCCGTGAAGCCGAAGACGCGGATGCGGGTCGCGTTCTGGACCTTGATCTCCTCCGCGATGTCGGCGATGCGAGCCCTCGCCCGTGCGCCGATCTTGGCGCTGTCCTTGCCGAAGAGGACCTCCGCCTGAAGGGCGAACTTCACGTCCGTGTTGGTGTCCTCGCGGCGTTCGTCACCGCTCTGGTCCTCCACGACGGACTTGATGTCCAGGACCTTGGGTTCGGCGAGCGTGGCCCCGTCCGGGAGCTTCAGGTCCGGGTCGTTCGCGTCCAGTTCCACGGGGGCGGAGGCGCTGGCTTCCGTGCCGGGTGGAACGCTCGGGCCGTCGTCCGCGTGGGCCACGGCCGAGCCTGTGGCCAGGAGCGTGGCGAGTGTGCCGATGAGGAGGAGGCGCGTGGGTGTCATCCTCTGCCTCACCCAGAGATCTGGATGGTGCCGCTGGCGAACGACGGCAACTGGAAGGTGACCTCGGACGTGTCCGCCGGTGGAGCCGGGAACTGCATGAACACGGGAATCGACTCGCCGGCCTTGAGCCGCGGCATGTTCGTGGTGGTCAACGGACGCCCTTCGGTGTCCCGCAGAACGTAGTACCGCTTCTTGCTCACGCTGTCGACGAGCGTGGCGCCGCCGAGCGACGGCCCGTGCCTAAGGATTTCAGTCTCGACCCCTGCGGCCCGGAGCGACACACGCGCGGGGTGGGCACTGTCATTCTTCAACTCCCCGTTCAACGTGACGAAGCCACCCGCATCCCTGGCCGCCGACGTGATCTTGAGAATCAGACCTGCCTCACCTCGGAGTTCCGCCAGAACCTCATCGGCCCCTTCCTGAGTGCTCGGGTCGGAGCCGCCGTTGCCATTCGAGGCAGAGGCCGACGTCTTCGGCTTTCCGTCCTCACCGTCGCCGCTTCCGCTGCATCCGGCGACGCCGAGGGCCAGTCCGGCCGCAACAACCAGCGCGACGGCGCCCGTCCGGGCCCTCGCTGTGAACCGAACATTCATACCCTGCATCCTCAGTCACTCGTCGTTCGCTTGTCAGTCGGCCAGGTGCACGTCGAAGAGATCTTCGGGCTTGGGCAGCAAATCCTCAGGCGTCTCCGGGTCCAGTTCCCAGTTCACCCCGCCTTGGCAGTTGAGCGTGGGGAGCGCATCCTCGATGTCTGCGTCCTCGTCCGCACCGGGGAGCTGGAAACCGCACCGCGGCTCGATCACGGCGGTGGCCGTCGCCCGTGACTTCTTCGTCTCGGTGCCAGGCACGATGGAGTCCCCAACCGTTTTGTTCGTCTGCACTTCAACCGTGTGGCCGAGGAGCCCATCCGTGCTGCAGCTCAGCACCATGGCATCGTTGTTGGCCGCCAGTTGCTCGGCACGCCAGCAGGCCGGAGTGAGCCCTTCCGCCATGCCGTCGAAGATTTCCTGCCACGTCTCGGGCTCCAGAAGGTGCTTTACCCACGCTCCGGAGAGCTGGTCACGCCTCTCCTGGGCAGCAGCGAGTGCCGCCGCGTCGGCCGCGGTCTGGGCGCCGTTTCTGTTCGCCGCGGCTTGGCCGACTGCGAGATAGGCGAACGCGAGGAAGAGCAGGCCCCCCACCACCATGATGTAGATGGGGAACGCCTGCCCTGAGTCGGCGGGAAGAAATCGACAGGTCAGCCGACCAGTTCGTCGACCTTGTTCACGATGGCGTCGTAAATCGTCTGCCCGATGCTCGTCCCCGTGATCGCCAGCACGATGGCCACCACCACCGCGATGATGCCCAGGTACTCCACCGCCGTCTGGCCCCGGTCGTCGCGACGGGCCGTGCGGGACTGGAGGTGCCTGACCGTCGTGTTGATCCAGTTGCCCATGGTGTTCCCCTCCGGCGGACGCGGTGGCGGCCCGGGTCAAGAGGCCGCCGTCGACGTCGGCACCGTACGCGCCGTCGGCCGGGGTGCCGAAGGGTCCCGGGACCCAATTCCGGGCCCAATTCCGGGCCCAACGCGTGGTCGTCACAGGTCACCCCACTCCCGGCCGGATTCCGGTGCCGTGCCCAGCCACTTCGCCGTGGCCTCGGAACGGCTCGTGCTGTGCAGCTTGGCGAAGATGCGGTTGATGTGGTTCTTCACCGTCTTCTCGCTGATGAAGCAGGTGGCGGCGATCTGATGGTTGTTCATGCCGGACGCGATGAGGTCCATGATCTCCACCTCCCTCCCGCTCAGCCCGTATGTCGACCTGTCAGACACCGACTGTGCCACATCTGGTTGCAGTTGCGAAAGGTTTTCCGTAGAAGTAGGCCCTTCCGTACGCCAACGCCCCTCAGGGGCAGGACCGGAGACCTTACGTCCGCGGCCCCCCTCCCGCAATTGCGCGAGCAATGCCCCCGCCGCCGTCGGCGTGACATGCGGTCTCCCCCGCTTGGTGTCCCGCACCGCCGTCACCAGTTCGTCCGCCGTGAACTCGCCGTGCACCAGGTAGCCGTTGGCGCCCCGGCGCAGAGCCTCCTGGACGATCTCCGTCTCCCCGCTGTACGTCAGCATCAGCACCGCGGTGAGCGGCACCAGGTGCGGGAGGGCCGCGATGCCGTCGACGCCCGGCATGCGGACGTCCAGCAGGACCACGTCGGGGCGGTGGGCGCGGGCGGCCTCGTACGCCTCCTTGCCGTCCGCCGCCTGCGCCACCACCGTGAGGTCCTCGCGTCCGTCGAGGAGGGCGGTCAGGCCCGCGCGGACCACGGGGTTGTCGTCGGCCACGACCACGCGGAGGGGGTCCGGGGGCGGCGCCTCCCCGAAGGGGTTCGGCTCACCGGTCATGGTGGACCTCCGTCGGACTCGTCGTCGTCACCGCCGCGAGCGGCAGCTCCAGGCGGACCTCCGTGCCTCGGGCGCCCTCGCCCCGTCCGAAATGGATGCGGGCGCCTACCGATGCGGCCCGTTCGGCCATCCCCACCAGGCCGAAGTGGCCGGAGCGGCGCAGGTCCGCGAGATCGGTGCCGGCCGGCAGGCCCGTGCCGTCGTCGCGGACGCTGACGCGCAGCACGTCGCCGTGGACGCCGGTGTGGACGCCGGCGTGGACGTCGACCCTGGTCGGCCGGGCATGGCGGTGGGCGTTCTCCAGGGCCTCCGAGGTGATGGAGAGGAGTTGGCGGGCGACCGCCGGGGGGACAGGCGGGGCGGGTGCCTCGCCCGTCCTCGTGTACGTCACCGGCACCTCACCGCGCGACATGAAGAGCCGGACCGTACAGGCCAGTTCACCCAGTACATCCACCGTCCGCCCCGGTTCCCCCTCCCTCCGCAGGTCCGTCAGCAGCTCCCGGGACTCGGCTGCGGCCCTGCGGGCGGACCGGGCCACCAGTTCCGCCTGGCGTCTGACCAGGGCCGGGTCCATCCGGGCGGCGCCCGCCGAGCAGGCCAGGCCGTCCGCCGCCAGGGCCACCCCGTGCAGCGTCTTGGCCACGGAGTCGTGCATCTCCCGGGCCAGGCGCGCCCGTTCGGCGTCGACGGCCTCGGTGACGGCGAGGCGGGCGCGGACCGCGGTCAGGGCGCGGGTCGCCTCGCCGAGGTGGAGCATCAGCTTGCGCAGGCTGGAGCCGACGGCGCCCGCGATCACGCACAGGCCGGGCAGGATCAGGACTTCCGCGGGCTCCGTGTGCGGCTTGTCCAGCGCCGCGTGGACGAGCAGCAGGATCAGCGCCTGCAGCGAGGAGAAGACGGCGGCGCCGCGCCAGCCGTAGATGAGGCCCGCGAGCAGGGGCGTGCAGACGCTGACGTAGGCGAGGGTGGTGTCGGGGCCGGCCGAGATCAGCAGCAGGGCGCCGAAGAGGGTGTCCGCCGCGAGGAGGGTGGGGTGGCGCAGGAGGAGGGGGCCGAAGCGTTCCCAGTCGCGGAAGAGGGCGTACGACACCATGAAGGTGACGACGACCGCGATGCCGACCAGGCGGGTGCCCCAGCCGGGGCCCGCGTTGAGGAGGGCGGAGGGTGCGGCGACGGCGATCATCGCCAGCCGGAAGCCGAACGCCTGCCGGCACAGGGCCTGCAGGGCGTTCACCTGGAGCTGGGTGTCCGGCTCCCGCGGGGCCGGGGCTGTCGCCGTGGGGTCCCCAGCCGCCATGAGCCCCTCAGCCGCCGAGAGGTCCTCAGCGGCCGTACGTCCCTCGGCCTCCGTACGGTCCTCGCCGCCCTCGTTCTCGGCCCGGGCCGGAGCGGCCGTGGGGCCCTGCGGGGAACGGGCGCAGGCCGAGACCGCCGCCGCCCGTCGCCCGGCCGGGCGACGGCGTCGCCACGTGTGGTGCCTGATCGTCGTCATCGCGTCCCTCCCCGTCACTCGCCCGTGAGGGAGCCGAAGTCGGTGCCGGAGCCGAGGATGAGGCCCGCTCCGAGCAGGATCATGGTGGCCGGAACCATGAAGGTCGTGATCATCATGGTGGCCTTGGGGACGGCACGGGCCGCCTTGCGGCGGGCGTTCTGCGCGTCCGTACGGCGCATGTCCTTGGCGAGCGCGACCAGCGTGTCCACGATCGGCGCGCCCAGCTCCTCCCCTTGCTGCAGCGCCGTGACGAACATGGCCACCTGCTCGGAGTCGTTGCGGCGGCGCAGCTCCGCGAAGGCCTGCCTGCGGCTCATCCCCAGGTCCATCTGGCGTAGGGTGATGCGCAGTTCGTCCGCCCAGGGACCCTCGTACCGGGACGAGACGCGGTCCAGGGCCTGCCGGAAGCCGAGACCGGCGCCGACCACGACCGCGAGCACGTCGAGGAAGTCGGGCAGGGTCCGTTCGATGACGTCCTTGCGGATGCGGATCGCCGACCAGATGCCGACCTCCGTCCAGAACGCGCCGAACGCGAGGAGCAGCAGCGCCACCAGGAGCTGGCCGCGCATCAGGAACACCAGGAAGCCGGTGCCGCCGAGGGCGCCGTAGACGGCGCGGCGGGCGGCGTAGCGGTGGATGGTGAGGCCGCCGGGGTTGCCCGCGAGGTCGATCTTGCGGCGGTACCTGGCGACCTGCTTGGGCCCCATGAGGCGCAGTACGGCGGGGGCGTAGCGCATGCCCATGCGGTCGACCAGGGAGTCGACGGCGCCGGTGCGGGTGGAGCCGACCTCCAGGGCCAGCATCAGGTCGCCGGGGAGTTTCGCCTCCGCCCGGTACATGCGGACGCCGGCGAAGATGCCGCACACGGCGAGGGCCATCAGTGCGGCGAGCGCGAGTGCCATGTCGTCGTCTCCTCTCCGGCTCAGACGTCGATGCGGGACAGGCGGCGGATGAGGAGGAAGCCGACGGCGTACAGGCCGAAGGCGACGAGGACCGCGATCTGGCCGGCCGGGGAGCCGGTCATGCGGTCCAGGGCGCCGTCCTTCACGCCGTTCATCAGGAACAGCGAGCCGACGCCGAGGACCGGCACAGCGTACGAGGTCATGCTGACCTGGGAGAGCTGGGTGCGGATCTCGCGCCGGGTCTCCTTGCGCTCCTCCAGCGTCTCGGTGAGGTTGCGCAGCGCGCCCACCACCTGGCCGCCCGCCCGGTTGGCCAGCACCAGCGTGGTGACGAGGACGACCAGCTCGCGGGAGGGCAGGCGGTCGGCGAGCTCGCCGAGGGCGTCGTCCATGGAGGCGCCCATCGCCAGCTGGTTGGCCACCTTGCCGAGTTCCTCGCCGGCCGGGGCGTCCAGTTCCTCCGCCGCGATGCCGACGGCGGTGCGCAGGGCCAGGCCCGCCTGGGTGGCGTTGGCCAGGATGCGGGCGAGCTCGGGGAGCTGGTTGATGAACTTCTCGATGCGCTTCTGCCGCGTCCAGTTGAGGAACTGCACGGCCGCCCACACACCGAGGAGCCCGGCGATCGGGCCGAAGAAGGGGGCGAGGGCGGCCTGCCCGACCAGCCACAGTCCGGCGACGGTGACGAGCATCGCGACGAAGAACTCGCCGGGGGTGACGTCGAGGCCGGTGGCCACCAGGCGCAGCTCCAGCTTGCGGCCGAGGCGGGTGCGGCGCAGGCGGCGGTCCAGCGTGGGGAAGCGGCGCCGGCGTCCGGCGTCCGGCAGCTGCCCGGTGGCCGTCAGCCGGTCCACCAGGGCCTGCCGCTGCGCCCGGCCGGCCGCGTAGGAGTGCACCCCGACGACTCCGAGGACGCAGGTCAGCAGGGCGACACCGGTGGTCAGCGTGATGAGGTTCTGCAGCTCCATGGGGGCGGTACCTACCTGGCTTCTCGGGTGGCGAGCTGGTCGGCGGTGTGGGCGATGCCGAACGCCTGCGGGACGGGCTGGCCGGCCATGTACAGGCGGTCGGCGGTCCGCCGGGGCAGGGGGTGGTGGACGAAGGAGCCGTGGACGCGGCCGTCGTGGGTCATCGGCAGCGCGTCGAAGCGGGCGGCCGTCGCCAGCCGGTACGGCTCCCCGCCGTGGCTCTCCAGCAGGGCGATCTCGGTGATGCGGCGGGCGCCGTCGGCGAACCGGGTGAGCTGGACGATGACGTCGACGGCGCTGTTGATCTGGTCGTGCAGGGCGACGAAGGGGATCTCCACGTCGGACATGGAGGCGAGGGTCTGCAGCCGGGTCAGGGCGTCCTCGGCGCTGTTGGCGTGGACGGTGGCGAGGGAGCCGTCGTGGCCGGTCGACATCGCCTGGAGCATGTCCAGGGACTCCCCGCCGCGGACCTCGCCGACGACGATGCGGTCGGGCCGCATGCGCAGGGAGTTGCGCACCAGGTCGCGGATGGTGACCCGGCCCTTGCCCTCGACGTTGGGCGGCCGGGACTCCAGACGGATGACGTGCGGCTGCTGGAGCTGGAGTTCGGCGGAGTCCTCGATGGTGATGATGCGTTCGCCCTCGGGGATCAGTCCGGACAGGGCGTTGAGGAGGGTGGTCTTTCCGGTGCCGGTTGCTCCGGAGACGATGACGTTGAAGCGGGCCTGCACGAGTCCGGCCAGCAGGTACAGCATGGGCTCGTCGAGCGAGCCGAGGCCGATCAGCTCGTGGAGGGTGAAGGAGCGCGGGAAGCGGCGGATGGTGAGGACCGCCCCGGTCAGGGACAGCGGCGGGATGATGACGTTGACGCGCTCGCCGGACGGCAGCCGGGCGTCGACCATCGGGTTGGACTCGTCCACGCGCCGGTTGACGGTGGAGACGATACGCTCGATGGTCTGCATCAGCTGGTCGTCGGAGGCGAACCGCAGCGGCAGTTGCTCCACCCGGCCGCCGCGCTCGACGAAGATGGCGTCCGGGCCGTTGACCATGATCTCGGTGACGGACGGGTCCTCCAGCAGCGGCTCCAGGATGCCGAGGCCGAGGGCTTCGTCGACGACGCGGCGGATCAGCTGGGAGCGTTCGACCGTCGACAGGACGGGGCCCTCGCGGCTGATGATGTGGCCGAGGACGCGTTCCAGCCGGGCCCGGCGCTCCGCGGGGGCGAGCGCGCTCATCTCCGCGAGGTCGATCTCCTCCAGGAGTTTGGCGCGGTAGGACGCGACGAGGTGGCCGTCCTCGCCCCGCCCGGTCCTCTCCTCGGGGGAGTTGATACGTGCCCGCAGGCTCATGAGTGGCTCGCTCCTCGTCCTCGTCCGGTCCTCGTCCGCTCACCGGTCCTCGTCGTGGGCCGTGCCGGCCCGGTGGTGGGGTCAGTGGTCGACGGGCATCGTGGCGCTCCTCCCCGCCGTCCCGAAGTCCCAGCCGGGCACGATCGACGGGATGTCGATCCGGGCGGTGACGGTGACCTCGTCGCCGCCCCCCGACGTGCCGCAGGAGGTGCCGCCGGCCAGCCAGGAGCTGACGGCCGCCGCGCAGGCGGCCTGGGCGCCCTGGTCCAGGGAGGCGCTGCGGGCGCCCGCGCGGGCGGCGGTGCCCGCCTGCTGGGCGGTGTAGGCGATCAGCCCGAGCTGGACGCCGGCCATCGCCACGAGGATCAGGACGGGCAGGAAGCCCAGGTATTCGAGCGCCACCTGTCCCCGGTCGCGGCGGCGGCCGTCCGAGCGTCGGTACGGCACCTCAGGCACCTCAGGCATCTCAGTCCGTCTCCTCCTCGACCGCGCCCGCGTGACCGGTCACGTCGAACGGGAACGACACGGTGCCGGGGAAGAGGATCGGCACCCTGATCCTCACGTCGGCGGTGACCATGCCGCCGCCGGTCGCGCAGGTCACCGTCGCGCCGCTCCCCCAGGCCCCCGACAGCTTGTCCTGCCCGGCCTCCTGGCAGGCGCCCTGGCGTGCGCCGGGGGACGCGGCGGTGCCGGCCCGCGCCGCCTCGTCGGCGGCGTTCCCGGCGAGCGTGAAGGTGTAGCCGACCAGCACGAGCTGCCACAGCACGATCAGCGTCACCAGGATCGTCGGGGTCATGCCGAGGAACTCGACGGTGACCTGCCCCCGGTCGCCGGACGGCCTCCTGCGGACGCCGTGGCCGCGCGACCGCATCGGGTCGCCGTGGCCGCACGACCGCCTGGAAACGCCGTAATCACACGACCGCTTCGGGACGCCGTAGTCGCACGACCGCCTCGGGACGCCGTACGACCGCCTCGGGCCGGTGGCCGCCCGCCGACGCCCGGGCCCCGCCGCCCTTGCCGTCCGCTCGCCGCTCATCCCGTACCGTCCCGACGTCGCCGGAAGCTCACCGCGCCCCGGTCGCCGCGCAGCCGGCCGCCCTTGTGGCCGCCCTCCGCCGCGCGGACCAGGTCGAGTTCGCCGGCCAGCGCCCACATCGCCTGCTTCACGGTGCTCTTGGCCTCCAGCTCGTGGACGCGTCCGGCGTCCACCACGCCCTGGAGCTCCTTGAAGTGGGCGGGGATCGTGGTGGCGGCGACAGGGGTGCCGGTGATCCGGGCGATGAGGGGCGGCTGGATCTCCGTGGACCGGTTGTGCCGGTTGACGACGACGGTGGTCTCCTCCGCCTTGCGGATCTGCAGCCGGTCCCACATCCGCACCGCCCGCTTGGCACCGCGTACGGCGATGACGTCGGGGGTGGTGACCAGCAGGGCCCGGTCGGCCATCTCGACCGCCGCCGCGCCGGCCCCGCCGAGCTGCGCGCCGCAGTCGACGACGACGACCTCGTAGCGGGAGCGCAGGGCACCGACGATGTGGCGGGCGGCGCGGTCGGTGACCTCCTCGCCCCGTTCGCCCTCGCCGGGGGCGAGCAGCAGGGCGAGGCCGCTGTCGTGGCGGAAGACGGCGTCGGCCAGGACGCGCGGGGAGATGTCGTTGATCGCGGCCAGGTCGACGACCGACCGGCGGAACTGGACGTCGAGGTAGGAGGCGACGTCGCCGGTCTGCAGGTCCATGTCGACCAGGGCGGTGGTCCGTCCGGACGTCTGGGCGGCGAGCGCCAGCTGGACGGCGGTCAGGGTGGCGCCGACTCCGCCCTTGGCCCCGCTGACGGTGACGACGGTGCCGCCCGCGCCGGGGAGCAGGTCGCTTCCGGCGCCCAGGTGGCGCCGTACGCCGGCCGACCACTGGGCGACCGCCGCGACCCGGACGGCGAGTTCCTCGTAGCCGACGGGGAGGGCGACCAGGCCGCGGGCGCCGTGGTCCATGGCGGCCTGGAAGAGGCCGGGGCTCGCGTCGGAGGTGACGAGGACGACGCCCACGGCGGGGAAGCGCAGGGCGACCTCGCGGATCAGCTCCAGTGCCGGGACGGGGCCCATGCGTTCGTGGACGACGACCACCTCGGGCAGTTCGTCGAGGGACTCGGCGGCCAGCCGGGAGAGGGCGTCGACGAGCTGCGTGGAGTCGGTGACCGGGGCGAGCGGCTCCGCGTCGGGGAGCTGGCTGAGCAGGGTGGTGAGGGACCGGACCGCGTCCGCGTCACCGACTGCCGGGAGGATCCTGGTGGACATGCGGGCCTCTCACTTGTCCTGCGCGAGTTCGTACGTCCGGTCCTTCTCGGGGACGGCGGCGTCGCCCCCGGGGGCGACCAGCGCGAGGCGGACCCGCTGGGCGAAGGACTCGGCGTAGGTGATGCGCTGGGCGTCGAGCGTGGACAGCGCGAAGGTGATCGGGACGGCGTCGGTGGGCTGCCGGCCGCGGTCGCTCTCGTCCGGCTGGAGGGCGGTGAGCCGGCCCACGTCGAGGACCTTGGCGCCGGTGACGATGATCTTCGACTGGTCGGGGTCGCCCTCCCGCTGCCCTTCGAAGGTGGCGTAGACGTTGACCGTGGAGCCCGGGGTGATCTTGCCGGCCACGCCGGTCGCCGCGTCGATCATGATGGCGACCTCCTGCTGCCCCGGTTGCAGGGCGGGCCGGTCCACGATCATGTCGCTCTGCAGCAGGGAGCCCTCGCGCAGGGTGGTCACGGCGATCTTGCCGCGGAGGTCGTCGAGGTCGGTGACGGCGTTGTCCGACAGCCACCGCTCGGGCATCTCGATCCGCTCGAACTGGTCGGCGTTGAGCGTGGTGTAGGGCGGGATGTCCGCCTTCAGACGGTACGCCGGGACCTCGGGGCCGACCTTGGAGCGCACGTCGTTGATGACGGAGAGCACGCCGGCGAAGGCGCCGAGGGCGCACAGGACCGACAGGAGCAGGAGTATCACGCCGCGGCGCTGACGGGAGTTCATGAACCGTGCAACCTCGTTGGGGGGTAGCGGTCGAGCGGGATCGGGCGGTCTCGTGCGGTGGTGGTGTACGGGTCAGGAGCCCCGGGTGAGGGCCGGTCCTGCCTCGGGGGCGGGCGGAGTGGCCGAACAGAACACGCAGCGGTCGCCGATGACGTCGATGCCGCACCAGTGGCAGGTGCCGCGCCGCACGGACGTGACCAGTTGGTAGAGCACGGACAGGTCGGGCAGGTAGGTGCAGAACTCGACGAGCTTGCCGGTGCCCCACCAGTCGCCCGACTCCGCGGGCAGCGGCGCCTCGCGCAGGCCCTGCACCCGCCAAGCGGGCGCCAGGGTGGTGGTGACCCAGTCGGACTGGAGCTGACCGCGGGCGACGAGCATCCAGGTGCCGAACTCGGGGCCGTCCAGTGTGGTGTCGGGGCCGAGCCGGACGAGGTGCGGCTGTGGATGAGCGAGGACGGCGAACTGGCTGCCGGGCATCCAGGACTTGGCGTGCTGCTTCAGGTCGACGGGCACCCGGTCGAGGCGGGCGACGGAGCCGAGCAGCGCCCCGGCGTGGAGGTAGTGGGTGAGCAGGCGGCCGGCCGAGGCCAGCACGCCGGGTCCGATGTCGCAGGAGGCGAGCTGGCGTAACTGGCGGGCCAGCACCGCCACGGCGAGCGGCGGCAGGTCGGGACGGAAGAGGGCTATCCGGTCGCTCTCCAGCAGGGAGCGCAGGGTGTGCAGCCGCCGCAGGACGGCGGTCGGGGTGGCCTTGGAGCACACGACGACGACATGGCCGTACTGCTCGACGGTCAGCTGCAGCTCGGTCAGCACCTGGTCGAGCGGGCGGGTGTCGACGTCCCGCAGCACCACGGCGGGCAGGGTCCGTTCGTCCTGCGCCGGCAGCGCCATGTCGGCACTGGTCACGGCAATGGCAGTTGGCACGCGCGGCTCCCCGTTCTCCCCATGCCCGTCGGCCCACCGGGCGTTACTCCGGTGCACCCTCGTGACTTCACTGCGTGACTACCTCAGCACTGTATCCACGGGTTCGTGACCGGAGAACAGCCTTTGAGCAGCCGAACAGCAACTCCTGGCACACAAGGTGCGTCAAAACGGGGCAGGTCGATCATCTCGCCGGTCTCGATCCGGCACCGACGGTGTGGGTCCTGTGCACCGGCTTGACGCGGGACCCGCCCCGAGTCCTCCGGGCCACGCTTCCCACCCGTCCTCCGCCCTACTCCCGTGCGGGCGCCGCCGTTTCCGGTCTGGACCTATTGACAAGGGGATTGGTCTGGACCACGGTGTGCACATCAACGGTGGCCACCGTCGCTTCCTCCTCCCCAACTCCCCCACCGGAGGCCCCAAGTGGACCGCGCACCACGCACGCCCGGCCGCGGCAGACGCGCCTGGGCGGCAGCCCTCGTCTCCGCCCTGTCCCTCGTCCTCCCCCTGGCCGGCGCCGGCCAGGCGTCCGCGGCGGACGTCAACAACGCGAAGAACGCAGGCTTCGAGTCGGGCCTGAGCAACTGGACCTGTTCGGCGAACAGCGGCAGCGTCGTCCCCTCCCCGGTGCACGGCGGCTCGGCCGCGCTGAAGGCCACACCCGCCGGGCAGGACAACGCCCGCTGCTCCCAGACGGTCGCGGTGCGACCGGGCTCGACGTACCGGCTGACCGGATGGGTGCGGGGCGGGTACGCCTACCTGGGCGTGACCGGCACCGGCACCACCGACGTGTCCACCTGGACCCCGGACTCGGGCAGCTGGAAGCAACTGTCCACCAGCTTCTCCACGGGCGCGAACACCACCTCCGTGACGGTCTACACCCACGGCTGGTACGGCCAGCAGCCCTACTACGCCGACGACGTGTCCGTGCTCGGCCCCGACGGGGGCGGCGGGGGCGACCCGGAGCCGACCGTGCCGGGCACGCCGGGCGGGCTGACCGTCTCCGGCACGACGGCGACCTCGGTGACCCTGGCGTGGAACGCGGTGTCGGGGGCGACCGGTTACACCGTCTACCGCGACGGCACCCGGGTGACGGCCGTGTCCGGCACATCGGCGACCGTGACCGGACTCACGGCCTCCACGTCGTACTCCTTCCAGGTGGCGGCGGCCAACGCGGCGGGCGAGTCGGCGAAGTCGGCGGCGATGAGCGTACGCACCCGGGAGAACGGCGGGGGCGGGGGCGGTGACCTGCCCCGGCACGCGGTCACCGGCTACTGGCAGAACTTCGACAACGGCGCGGCCGTGCAGAAGATCTCCGACGTGCCGTCGCAGTACGACATCATCGCGGTCGCCTTCGCCGACGCCACCGGCACCCCGGGCGCCGTCACCTTCAACCTGGACTCGGCCGGCCTGAACGGCTACACCGTGGACCAGTTCAAGGCGGACGTACGGGCCAAGCAGGCGGCCGGCAAGAAGGTCATCATCTCGGTGGGCGGCGAGAAGGGCACCGTCGCGGTGAACGACCCGGCCTCCGCGACGAACTTCGCGAACTCGGTGTACGCCGTGATGCAGGAGTACGGCTTCGACGGCGTCGACATCGACCTGGAGAACGGCCTCAACCCGACCTACATGACGCAGGCGCTGCGGGCGCTGTCCGCGAAGGCCGGCCCGTCGATGATCCTGACGATGGCGCCGCAGACCATCGACATGCAGTCGACGTCCGGCTCGTACTTCCGGACGGCGCTGAACGTGAAGGACATCCTCACGGTCGTCAACATGCAGTACTACAACAGCGGTTCCATGCTGGGCTGTGACGGCAAGGTCTACAGCCAGGGCACGGTGGACTTCCTGACCGCGCTCGCCTGCATCCAGCTGGAGAACGGCCTCGACCCGTCCCAGGTGGGCCTGGGCCTGCCGGCCTCCACCCGGGGCGCGGGCAGCGGCTACGTCGCCCCGTCCGTGGTGAACGCCGCCCTGGACTGCCTGACCCGCGGCACCGGATGCGGCTCCTTCAAGCCGTCGAAGACCTACCCGGGCCTGCGCGGCGCCATGACGTGGTCGACCAACTGGGACGCCACGGCGGGCAACGCCTGGTCCAACGCGGTCGGCCCGCACGTCCACGCGCTGCCGTAACCGTCACGTCCCTCTCCCCAGCCACGGCGTCCTGCTCCGGATCAGCTGATCCAGAGCAGGACGCCGTCCCCGTCACGGGCTGCCGCGCCGAAGTACGGCATCAGGGCCTCGTAGTGGGCGGTCACCTCGTCCAGCGGCTCACCGCGCTCCCAGACGATCGTCGGGTAGACGCCCGCCGCGGCCAGGTCGGCCGGGGTGACGCCCTCGGTGAGCCGGGCGGGGGGCGTGGCGGCGAAGGCCTCGGCGGCGGTGCGGACCTGGTCCGGGGTGAGGCAGCGGGGCGGCCCGTAGCTCCAGTCGTCCGCCCCGGGTATCTCCTCCTCGCCGAAGACGACGTCCACGGGGAAGCCGACGCGGCCCAGCAGGAAATGCAGGGCGTGCCACATCTTGTCGGTGTCGTAGCAGCGCGCCTGGTCCCCCGGCAGCCCCGCGTCCCACTCCTGCTCGCCCAACTCCTGAACACGCTCGTACGCCCAGTCCGGGTCGCCGACCGCGCGCTCGAACTCGGCGGCCGTCAGGCGCGCGTACTCCCCGATCATGCCCACGGTGGCTCCCCCACAGGTCGACGGCCGGCGCTCGTGTGCGCCGATGACGCGGTCATCCTGGCAGCGGCCACTGACAACGGACCGCGCGCGCTGTGTCCGCCGCCACATGAAACATTTCTCCGGGTCCACCGCATCAATGAGGTGAGAGCGGTTCGGGGAGTACGACGGGGGACGGAATGAGACAGCAGCGCAGCGCGGACTACGCGGAGTTCGCCTCCGCGCGGGCGGGACACCTGTACCGGTCCGCGTGCCTGCTCACCGCCGGGGACACGCACCTGGCCGAGGACCTCGTGCAGGAGACCTTCGGCCGGCTGTACGTCCGCTGGGGGCGCGTGTCGCGGGCGGAGAACCCGGCCGCGTACGCGCAGACCGTGCTCACCCGGACCTTCCTCGCCCACCGGAGACTGCGCAGCAGCCGTGAGCGGGCGACCGACACGTTCCCCGACCGGCCGGGCGCCGCCGACGGGGACGCGCCGCTGCGGCTGACGCTGATGGCCGCGCTCGCCCGGCTGCCCGCCAAGGACCGCGCCGTCGTCGTCCTGCGCTACTGGGAGGACCGCTCGGTGGAGCAGACCGCCGACGTACTGAACGTCAGCTCGGCCGCTGTGCGGACACGGTGCGTGCGCGCGCTCGGCCGGCTGCGGGAGCTGCTCGGCGAGGACATCCAGGAGTACTCCCGCCCCTGACGCCCGCCTCCGTCCCCTTCTTCGACCTCATACTTCTCACACCCCGCGGAAAGGGTGGTTCGTCATGCCCGAGAACATGCAGCAGGACCCCTTCGAGGACCGGTTCGCCGCCGCGCTGCGCGACACCGGCCACAGCATCCACACCGACGACCCGGCCGCCCTCGTCACCGGGGGCCGGGTGCGCGGACGCCGGGCCCAGCTGCTGCGGCGGACCGCCGTGCTGGGGGGAGCGGCCGGTGTCGCCCTGGTCGGGGTGGGCGGTGCGCTGCTCCTGCCGGGCGGCTCGTCCGACCCCCGGCAGACCTCCGCGGCGGCGAGCTCCCCGTCCCCGGGCTCCTCGTCCGCCGGCACCCCGTCCTCCTCGTCCGCGGGGTCCGCCTCGGGCGAGGGGACCTTCTCGGGCGACGACATCCTGCGTTCGCTCAAGGCACTGCTCCCGGAGGGAACCTTCAGCGAGGAGGCCGCGCACGGCACGGATTCGCCGATGCCCCCGAACGCGTACGTGGTGTTCGACGACGGCAAGGGCGCGGCGGCCATCGGCCTGAGTCTCGGCCGCGTGGAACCCGGCAGCGAGCAGGCCCGCCAGGTGACGACCTGCCCGGACAAGACGCAGGTCGACCACGACGCCTGCACCTCCGACCGGCTGCCCGACGGCTCCCTGCTCATGCTGTTCCAGGGCTACGAGTACCCGGACCGCCGGGTGGAGACCAAGTGGTGGAACGCCGAACTGGTCACCCCTGAGGGACAGCACGTGTCGCTGGGCGAGTGGAACGCGCCCGCGCAGAAGGACGCCCCGGTGTCCCGGCCGCAGCCTCCGCTGTCCGTGGAGAAGCTGAAGGAGGTCGTCACCGCCGACGTGTGGCGACGGGTCGTGGACGCCATGCCGGAGAGCCCGAAGCCGTCCGCCACCCACGAGGCGCCCCCGGCCGGGATGCCGGGCAAGAAGATCGCCGACACGCTCGCCGGTCTGCTGCCCGACGGGCTCAAGGTGATCAGCGAGGGCGGCCAGGGCAGCGGGTACGGCTACCTCGTCGTCGACGACGGCAAGGGCGGAAGCCTCGTCCAGGTGAACGTGCAGCCCGGCAGTGGCGACCTGGCCCGGGAGATCTTCGGGGGCGCCGAGGTTCTCGCCGACGGCACCCTCGTCACCGCCCGGAAGCAGCCCGGGGAGAAGGGCGGGGACGGGGTCGTCATGTGGACCGTCGACACCCTGCGCCCCGACGGGCTGCGCGTCGTGATCAGCGCCTTCAACACGCCCGCCCAGCACGAGGCCGCCACCCGCGACACCCCCGCGCTGACCCTCGCGCAGCTGCGGAAGGTCGCGTTGTCCACGCAGTGGGACGCGGGGGCGTGAGGCGGGTGGGAGGCCGTCCCGTCGGACGGCCTCCGACCGTCGGGAGAACTCCGGCTGTCGAGAGAACTCCGGCTGTCAGAAGAACTCCGACCACGGCTGGTCCCAGATCTGCTTGACCGCCAGGACCAGGAAGAGCAGGCCCGCGACCGCCAGCATGCCGTTGCTCAGGGCGCCGTTGCGCCATTCGCGCGGGGTGCGGGCGGAGTTGAGAAGCCAGATCAGGGTGAGGGCGAGGAACGGCATGAAGGCCGCGCCCAGCACGCCGTAGATGATGATCAGGCGGAACGGCTCCTCCTGGAACAGCAGGATCATGGGCGGGAAGGTGAGCCACAGCAGGTACGCGCGGAACGTCCAGGAGCGTTCCCGGCGTCCGGAGGCCAGCTCGTCGACGCGCGCCTGCCGCTCGCCGCGCTGCCGGGCCAGGAAGTCGGCGAACATGAGGCTGACGCCGTGCCAGACGCCGATCAGGGAGGTGAAGGAGGCGGCGAAGAAGCCGACCAGGAACAGCGTGCCGGTGGTCGCTCCGTACCGGTCCTCCAGGACGTCGCCGAGCTGGATCAGGCCCTGGTCGCCGCCGGAGATGGCGATGTTCGCCGAGTGCAGCAGCTCCGCGCCGACGAAGAGCATCGCCACGACGAAGACGCCGGTGGTGATGTAGGCGACCCGGTTGTCGAGCCGCATGACCTTCATCCAGCCGGTGCCGGTCCAGCCCTTGGCGTTGACCCAGTAGCCGTAGGCGGCCAGCGTGATGGTGCCGCCGACGCCGCCGATCAGGCCGAGGGTGTTGAGGACGGAGTCCTTCTCGTCGGGCAGGACCGGGAGGAGGCCGGCGAAGGCGTCGCCCAGGTTGGGCGTGACCCGGAAGGCCAGGTAGACGGTCACCACGAACATGACGCCCACCAGGACCGTCATGACCTTCTCGAACACCGCGTACTTGTTGAACCAGACGAAGACCAGGCCGACCAGTCCGCAGGCGATGCCCCAGTACTCGAGGTCCATCACGTCCGGGAACAGCGCCTGGAGCGGCAGGGCGCTGGAGGACATGGCGGCGGCGCCGTAGACGAAGCCCCAGATGACGGCGTAGACGGCGAAGAACCAGGTGGTCCAGGGGCCGAGGCTGGCCCAGCCGTCGAACAGGGTGCGTCCGGTGGACAGGTGCCACCGTCCGCAGGCCTCCGCGAGGGAGATCTTCACCAGGCAGCCGACGACCGCGGCCCACAGCAGGGTGTAGCCGAAGTTGCTGCCGGCGATGAGGGTGGCCACGAGGTCGCCGGCGCCCACGCCGGTCGCGGCGACGACGATGCCGGGGCCGATGTGACGCCAACTGGACGTGCGCGGGTGGGGGCCGGGCGCGGTCGCGTCCCCGGTGTCCTGGGTGTTTCCCGTGGTGTCCGCCATGGGGTCAAGTAAGCGGACGGGTGCCGGTCCGGCAAGAGGGCGTGCCGGGATCTTCACCGGATGCCCCCCGCGGCCGACGCCCCCTCGCTCGCCCGGTCACGCCGCTCGCCGCGGCACCGGACCGCTCCCCGTCCGTCGGTGACCGGCAGGGGGCGCCGGTACTGCCGTCAGGCGCGGTCCGCCGTCTCCGGTTCGCCCGTGGTGGTTTCCTCGGACCCCGCCTGCTCGTCGGACCCGGCCGGCTCCTCGGCGCCGTCGTCGAAGTACCGGTCGAGGACGGCGTCCAGGGAGGTGTCCCACTCGGCGAACCGGCTCCGGGAGTCGGCGTCGATCTCGAGGGGGTACCAACGCCGGTCGGGGGTGTGGACGGTGACGGTGTACCGCTTGCCGAAGCGGGCCGTCTCCGTCTCCACCGCGCCGATCTCGTCCCAGCGGAACTCGCACTCCTGGTCGTCCAGCTTCAGCCGCACGCCGCGGTGGTCGGCGACGATGGCGGCACGGCGGTCGGACGCCTCGAAGACGGGGCCGTCGGGGACGGGCTCCGGCTCGTCCCCGGTGTCCTCGGACGCCGGGGCGGCCACGGACTCCTCACTCTCCACGGCCTCTTCGGCCTCTTCGGCCTTCGGGGCCGCATCCGCGGCCTCGTCCACGTCCTCCTCGCGGCCGGTCGCGGGCGAGGTGAGCCCGGGGATGAATGCCGGGTCGAACCCGGCGCCTTCCAGGGGCTGGCTGCTCGAACCTATGCGCTGCTCCACACCGCAGGAGTATGGTCGACAATCCTGTGCGCGTCACAGCCAGCCCCGACTTCGTTATCAGACGCCTACACGGGCACCACGGCTCACCGGGCCCGCCGGGGTCACACCACCAGGCTCAGCGCCGCCGCGACCACGAACCCGGCGACGGACAGGACGCTTTCCAGCACCGTCCACGTCTTGAGCGTGTCGCGCTCGCTGATGCCGAAGTACTTGGCGACCATCCAGAACCCGCCGTCGTTGACGTGCGAGGCGAAGATGGAGCCGGCCGAGATGGCCATGATGACGAGCGCCACGAACGCCTGCGAGTGGTCGCCCTCGGACAGCAGCGGCGCCACGATGCCGGCCGTCGTCACGATCGCCACCGTCGCCGACCCCTGCGCGACCCGCAGCACCACGGAGATCAGGTACGACAGCACGATCACCGGCAGGCCGACGTCGTTGAAGGTGTCCGACAGCGCCTGCGCGACCCCGCTGCCCTTGAGGACCGCGCCGAAGACGCCGCCCGCGCCGACCACCAGCAGGATGTTGCCGACCGGCTTGAGGGACGAGGTGGACACGGTCTCCAGGGACTTGCGGGACCAGCCGCGCCGGATGCCCAGCAGGTAGTACGCGAGGAACAACGCGAGGGTGAGGGCCACGAACGGGTGGCCGAAGAACTCGATCACCGAGCGCAGGGTGGACTCGTCCAGCGCGATGGAGGAGAAGGTCGCCGCGAGGATCAGCACCAGCGGCGTACCGATGATGCCGAGGACCGTGCCGAGCGGCACCGGGGTCTCGCGCGGCTGGACGCCCGACGCGCGCTGTTCGGCGGCGACGGCGTCCTTGGCCTCCTGCGCGGCCTCCACCATGTCCTGCGGCACGGCGACGAAGATGCGCTTGCCGATCCAGGCGGAGTAGACCCACGCGGCGGCGACGGCCGGCAGACCGCAGACGACACCCATGAGGATGACCCAGCCGAGGTCGACGTGGAGCAGTCCGGCGGCGGCCACCGGTCCCGGGTGCGGAGGCAGGAAGGCGTGGGTGACGGAGAGCCCGGCGAGGAGGGGGAGGCAGTAGAGCAGGATCGACCTGCCGGAGCGCTTGGCCGCCGCGTAGACGATCGGGGCGAGGACGAAGATGCCGACGTCGAAGAAGACCGGGATGCCGAAGATGAGGCCGGTCAGGCCCATCGCGAGGGGCGCCCGCTTCTCGCCGAACAGTCCGAGCAGCCGGCTCGCCAGCACCTCGGCGCCGCCGCTGACTTCGAGGATCGCGCCGAGCATGGTGCCCAGGCCGATGATGATCGCGACATGGCCGAGGATGCCGCCCATCCCGGACTCGATGGTGGACACCGCGTCCGAGCGCTGGACCGTGCCGAAGAGTTCGGTGACCGACAGGCCCGCCAGCAGGCCGACGGCTATGGAGACGGCGAGCAGCGCGACGAACGGCTGGAGCCGCACCTTGATGATCAGGAAGAGCAGTAGCGCGATACCGATGGCGGCGACGGTGAGCAGGCCCGCGGTGCCGTCGACGAGGAGGAGGAACCCTCCGGTGTGCGGTGGTGTCTCGGCGGGCGCGGAGGCGGCGAGCGGGAGGGACGGATGGGACATCGGGGGTCCTCTGGGTAAGGGCATGGGGCTTTCGGGCAGGGGGGATCGCGGCACGGCGTCCCGGGGTGCGGGACGCCGTGCCGTGACGACGTGCGGTGTGCGGTGGGGAGAAAGGGAGATCAGCCGAGGACGGCGAGGGCGTCGATCTCGATGAGGAGGCCGGCGGGCAGACCGACGTAGACGGTCGTGCGGGCGGCCGGGGGCTGGGTGAGGCCCTGCTCCTCGAAGTAGGCGTTGTAGAGCTCGTTCATCTCGGCGAAGTGGTCGACGTCGGTGAGGTAGACGCGGATCATCATCACGTCGTCCCAGCTCGCGCCGCCCTCCTCGAGGATCGCCTTGACGTTGGCGAGGGTCTGGAGGGTCTGCTCGCGCAAGGTCGGACCGGCGGGGGTGGGGGCCTTGCCCTCCTCGTGCGGGAGGAAGCCCACCTGTCCGGCGACCTGGAGGATGTTGCCCTTGCGGACGCCGTGCGAGAACTTCGCGGGCGGGGTGGTGTGGGTCTTCGGGGTCAGCGCGACTTTCTCGGTCATGCGGGGGATGTCCTTACTTCGGTTCTGCCGGGGTCCGGCCGGAGTACTCGCCGCTGATGGCGTCCGCCGTACGGCGCACCAGCGGGAGCAGGGTGAGGAGTTCGTCGGCGGTGACGACGACGTTCGGCGCGGAGACCGACATCGCGGCGACCACCCGGCCGTCGGCGCCTCGGATCGGCGCGGCGACACAGTTGATGGACTCCTCGTGGCCGCCGAGGTCGGTGGCCCAGCCCTGTTCGCGCACCTTGGCCAGCTCCTGGAGGAACGCGGCCGCGTGGGGCGTCGAACGGGGTGTGTACATGGGGTAGTCGAGCTTCTCCGCGAGGGCGCGGCGCTCGTGTTCGGGCAGGTCGGCGAGGAGCAGCTTGGCCACGGCGGCGACGGTGATGGCGACGGGCTTGCCGATGCGGGAGTACATCCGCACCGGATAGCGGCTCTCCACCTTGTCGATGTAGAGGACCTCGTTCTCCTCGTACACGGCGAGGTGGACGGTGTGTCCGCAGCTCTCGTTGAGGCGTACGAGATGGGCGTGGGCGATCTCGCGGACGTCGAGGGTCTCCATCGCCTCCTGGGCGAGCGCGAAGAGGCGGGCGCCGAGGCGGTAGCGCTGGTCGGACTGGCGGTAGACCAGGCCGTGCTCGTGCAGGGTGCGCAGCAGGCGCAGGGCCGTGGACTTGTGCACGCCGAGGCGGTCGGCGACCTGGCCGAGGTCGGCGGGGCCCTCCGCGAGCAGCGGAAGGATGCTCAGGGCGCGGTCTACGGTCTGGCTCATCGGGTGCGTGCCTCCTCTGCGGCCTCTGCGTCGGCGTCTGTCCAGCCGGGGCCGAGTCGCAGTCTCCCCCACGCGGGGGCGTCGAGGGCGGCGAGGCGGTCGGCGAGGGGGCGGGGCGGGGGTGGGGCGAGGTCACCGGGGGCGGTGAGGGTGGCGGCGGCGGTGAGGTGGCCGTGGCGTAGACGGTCCCGCACGGGCAGACCCCGGAGGGTCGCCGAGAGGAAGCCGGCGGCGAAGGCGTCGCCGGCGCCGACTGCCGCGACGACGTCGACGTGCAGGGCGCGTACGAACGTCGCGGTGCCGTCGGCGTCCTCACACAGGAGGCCGTCGGTGTCCTTGTCGAAGGCGACCGCTCCGCCCTTGCCCTGCTTGACGACCACGATCCCAGGTTCGGGAACGGCCTCCCGCACCGCACGGGCGCCGTGCAGCCCCCATGCCTGGCGCGCCTCGTCCTCTCCCACGAAGACGATGTCCGCCCTGCGGGCCAGCTCCAGCAGGACGTCCGGATTCTGGCCCTCGCCCCACAGGCCCGGGCGGTGGTTCACGTCGAAGGAGACAAGAGGGCGCCCCGGCCGGGGGGCCGTCAGCTCGCGCATCAGGGCCAGGCAGTCCGGCGAGAGCGCCGCCGTGATGCCCGAGAGGTGCAGGACGCGTCCTGCACGCACCGCGTCCAGGTCCACGCCGGCCGGCGACATCGCCGACGCCGCCGAGCCCGCCCGGTAGTAGGCGACCTCGTGGGTGTCGTCCGCTCGGTCGCCCGCCGTGCGGAAGTAGACGCCGGTGGGACGGTCCGGGTCGCGGGGGACGTACGAGACGTCGACGCCGTACGCGCCGATCGCCTCGGCCAGGTGGTCGCCGAAGCCGTCGGCGCCGACCCTGCTGACCCACCGGGTGGAGTGCCCGGCCGCCGCGAGCACGCACGCCACGTTGGACTCGGCACCGCCGATCGCCCGGTCGAAGGAGGGGACGTCGGCGAGGCGGCCGGGCCGGGTCGGCAGGAACGTCACCATGGACTCGCCGAGCGCGACGACGTCCACGACGTCGGGGGCGTTTCCGGTTCCGGTGACGGTCACGATGGCGGGGCTCCTCGTCGGGGCGGGGGACGCGGTGTCCGTTGACCGCGTGTGGCGGAGATGTTAGACAGCGGTGAGCGTTATACGCAATGGGTGTTGCAGTCAGTGCAACACTGCTGATCAGGGAGGCTTTGATGGTCCTCGATGCTCTCGCCCGCCTCGCCGAGGAACGGGTCGGCCACCGCTTCAAGGGCCTTCCGCCGGACGCCGAGGGGCTGACCGTCGGAGGGCTGGCCGCGCAGCGCCGGAACCTCTTCACCGACGGCTTCACCACGCCCGTGCTCGCCCTGTCCGCCGAGCGTCTTGAGCACAACCTGGCGGCCCTGGAGACGTTCGCCGAGCGGCACGGGCTGGCGTTCGCGCCGCACGGCAAGACCTCCATGGCACCGCAACTGTTCCACCGCCAGATCGAGCGCGGCGCGTGGGGCATCACGCTGGCGGTGCCCCATCAGGTGCGGGTGGCACGCGAGTTCGGGATCGAGCGGGTCTTCCTGGCGAACGAGCTGGTGGACGCGGCGGCCCTGCGCTGGGTCGCCGCCGAGGTGGACGCCGACCCCGGTTTCCGTTTCGTCTGCTACGTCGACTCCGTGCGCGGCGTCGAGCTGATGGACGCGGCGCTGGACGGGGCGTCCCGGCCGGTGGACGTGGTGGTCGAGCTGGCCGCCGGTGAGGGTGCGCGCACCGGGGTGCGCACGGAGGCGGAGTGCGCGGCCGTCGCCGACGCCGTGGCCGCCGCGCGGGCGCTGCGGCTGGTCGGAGTCGCCGGGTACGAGGGCGAGGTGCCGCAGGCCGATCCGGAGCGGGTGCGGGCCTGGCTGCGGCGGCTGGTGGCGCTGGCCGTGGACTTCGACAAGGCGGGGCGGTTCGCGGGGCTGGACGAGATCGTGGTGAGCGCGGGCGGCAGCGCCTGGTTCGACGCGGTGGCGGACGTCTTCGCGGAGGTCCCGGAGCTGTCGGCGCCGGTGCTCAAGCTGCTGCGGTCCGGGGCGTACGTGTCGCACGACGACGGGCACTACCAGCGGCTGACGCCGTTCAACCGGGTGCCGGGCGAGGGCGGTCTGGAGCCGGCGTTCCGGCTGTGGACGCAGGTGGTGTCGCGGCCGTCGGCGGAGCAGGCGTTCACCAACGCGGGCAAGCGGGACGCCGCGTACGACCTCGATCTGCCGGTGGCCCGGGTGGTGCGCCGGGACGGGGTGGAGCGGCCGGCCAGGGGGATCGAGGTGACCGGTCTGTCCGACCAGCACGCGTGGCTGCGCACCTCTTCGGAGGCGGATCTGGAGGTGGGAGACTGGGTGGGGCTCGGACTGTCCCACCCCTGCACGTCCTTCGACAAGTGGGCGCTGATCCCCGTGGCGGAGGCGGACGGCACGGTCGTCGACTACATCCGTACCTTCTTCTAGGAGGCAGGACCGTGGAAGAGCTCGTCATCCGGGACGCGGACGTCGTCGACGGCTCCGGTGATTACTCCTACCGCGCGGACGTGGTGGTGGACGGCGGACGCATCGTCTCCATCGTGAAGGAGGCGGCGGACGCGGGCTGCCAGCGTCCGAAGGCGCGACGCGAGCTGGACGCGGAGGGGCTGGTGCTGGCCCCCGGCTTCATCGACATGCACGCGCACAGCGACCTCGCGCTGCTGCGGGACCCCGACCACAGCGCGAAGGCCGCGCAGGGCGTCACCCTCGAAGTGCTCGGCCAGGACGGGCTGTCGTACGCCCCGGTGGACGACCGGACGCTGGGCGAGGTGCGGCGGGCGATCGCCGGGTGGAACGGCCCGGGTGACGACGTGGACGTCGACTGGCGGTCGGTGGGCGAGTACCTGGACCGACTGGACCGGGGCGTCGCGGTGAACGCGGCGTACCTGATCCCGCAGGGCACGGTGCGGGCGCTCGCCGTCGGCTGGGAGGACCGGGAGGCCACGCCCGAAGAGCTGGACCGTATGCGGCAGTTGGTTGCGGAGGGCATGGAGCAGGGCGCGGTCGGCATGTCGTCGGGGCTGACGTACACCCCCGGCATGTACGCCCCGGACGCCGAACTGACCGAGCTGTGCCGGGTGGTGGCGTCGTACGGCGGCTACTACTGCCCGCACCACCGGTCCTACGGCGCCGGCGCGCTGGAGGCGTACGCGGAGATGGTGGCGCTGACCCGGGAGGCGGACTGCCCGCTGCATCTGGCCCACGCCACCATGAACTTCGGCGTGAACAAGGGCCGGGCGCCCGAGCTGCTGACGCTCCTCGACGACGCGCTGGACGCGGGCGCCGACATCACCCTCGACACGTACCCGTACACCCCCGGCTGCACGACCCTCGTGGCGCTGCTGCCCAGCTGGGCGAGCGAGGGCGGTCCGGAGGCGATCCTGCGGCGGCTCGCGGACGAGGCGACGGCGGAGCGGATCCGCCACGACCTGGAAGTCACCGGCTCCGACGGCTGCCACGGGGTGCCGGTGGAGTGGGAGACCATCGAGATCTCCGGGGTCGGCGACCCGGCGCTGGACGAGTACGTGGGCCGTACGGTCCTTCAGGCCGCGCGGGCGCGCGGGGAGGCCCCCTGGACGGTGGCGCGGGAGCTGCTGCTGAAGGACAGGCTGGCCCCGACGATCCTCCAGCACGTGGGCCACGAGGAGAACGTACGGGCGATCATGCGCCACCGGGTGCACACGGGCGGCTCGGACGGCATCCTGCAGGGCGCGAAGCCGCATCCGCGGGCGTACGGGACGTTCCCCCGCTACCTCGGCCACTACGTGCGGGAGCTGGGGGTGCTGTCACTGGAGGAGTGCGTGGCGCACCTGACCTCGCGCCCGGCCGCGCGGCTGCGGCTGGCGGACCGGGGGCTGGTGCGCGAGGGCTACAAGGCGGACCTGGTGCTGTTCGACCCGCGCACGGTGGACGCCGGGTCGACCTTCGCCGAGCCGCGCACGCTGCCCACAGGCATTCCGTACGTGCTGGTCGACGGGCGGTTCGTGATCGAGGACGGGCGGCGCACGGACGTGCTGGCGGGGCGGGCGGTGCGCAGGAATCCGCGCTGACCGCCCGCCCCGCCGGGGCCCGTCAGGGCTTGGGGACGGTGCAGCCGCTCGCGCTCAGGTCGAGGCGGTTGCCGGTGGTGAAGCAGGCGGTGAAGGGGTAGGTCTGCTGGGCGTAGTTGATGCCCTGGCGGACCGTGACGCCACCGTTCGCGTCGACCTCGCACGGGTTGTTGACCGTGCAGCGGCCGCCGTCCTCGTTGCCGGTGTTGTTGACGGCGACCACCTTGCCGGTGGCGTCGTCGACCACCGGGGAGCCGGAGGTGCCGCCGATGGTGTCGCAGGCGGAGGTGTAGCGGACCGAGTCCTTCCAGGTCCAGTCGCCCTCCTTCAGCCGGTAGGCGAAGCCGTCCACGGAGCAGCTGTAGATCCGCTTCCAGTAGCCGGAGACCACGCTGATGGCCGTGCCGGCCGCCGGGCGGGTGCTGGAGAGGGTCAGCGGGTCGATCCCGTAGGCGCTCTTGATCTGCGCGTACGTGCTGCTCAGGCGGTAGATCGCGGCGTCCGTGTCGGTCATGGTCGCGTAGACCAGCCGGTTGGCGCGCAGGGTGGCGACCTTGGAGCCGGAGGCGTTCAGCAGGCCGAAGGTGCGGCTGGACGCGCGGTCGGTGAGGACCTGCCCGGGCGAGGGGAAGCCGCTCTCCAGGCAGTGGCCGTTGGTGAGCACCAGCGCGGGATCGGAGGCGGCCGAGTTCGGCATGCGGACCACAGAGCCGGAGCAGTTGCTCAGCGAGACGGTGCCCGCGAAGTTCACCGCGGCGGCCTTCGGCGCGGTGAGCCCGGACAGGGTGTCCGCGACGGCCCCGACCGTGTCGTTGACGACGTCCGTCAGCGACGTGGCCGGGGCCGTGCCCGTGGTCGTGTCCGCGCCCGTGGGGGAAGGCGCGGCGGCGACCGCGGGGGTCGCGCCCGCCCCGGCGAGGGCCAGGGCACAGAGCGCGACGACGAGAGGTTTTCTCATGTGGGGTCCCCTCAATGCGGCGTCGGG
The DNA here is from genome assembly GCF_000527195.1 of Streptomyces sp. CNH189. Classification (NCBI taxonomy): domain Bacteria; kingdom Bacillati; phylum Actinomycetota; class Actinomycetes; order Kitasatosporales; family Streptomycetaceae; genus Streptomyces; species Streptomyces sp. CNH189. The sequence goes on along the minus strand of NZ_AZUS01000017.1, from coordinate 46,078 downwards.
CGGCCGGATCGCTCCGGCCGCCCACAAGTTGTCATGCGCATTGTCAGCACGGGAACGCCGGGCGGGCAAGGACGCGTTTTCCCCGGTGACGACCGGGCGGCACGCACCCCGGCTGCCGGGCAGCGCGCGTCCCCCGGCCGGCGGGCACGACGCACCCTCCCGGCGGCCGGGCGCGGGACGGCCTACAGGGTCACCCCTGGACCTGCGGAAAGAGGGGCCGGGTGCGGGGAGGCCCGGTGTGGAGGTGATGGAGGCGCGCACCCACGACCGTCACCCTGGGGGCAAAACCACCCGAACCGACGCGTCTCACGTGGCGGAAAACACGGCCCGAAGGGCCATACCGGGCCGTAAGCTCCCAGCATGCAGGTGATCCAGTCGACCAAGCTCGCCAACGTCTGTTACGAGATCCGGGGCCCGGTGCTCGAGGAGGCGATGCGGCTGGAAGCTGCCGGCCATCGCATCCTCAAGCTGAACACGGGCAATCCGGCGGCGTTCGGCTTCGAGTGCCCGCCGGAGATTCTCGAGGACATACTGCGCAACGTGTCGTCGGCGCACGGCTACGGCGACGCCAAGGGCCTGCTGGCCGCGCGCCGCGCCGTCGTGATGCACAACCAGACGCTCGGCATCGAGACCGACGTCGAGCACGTCTTCATCGGCAACGGCGTGTCCGAGCTGATCGTGATGGCGATGCAGGGCCTGCTCGACGACGGCGACGAGGTGCTGGTCCCCGCGCCGGACTACCCGCTGTGGACGGCGGCCGTCTCACTGTCCGGCGGCACGGCGGTGCACTACCGCTGCGACGAGCAGTCCGACTGGATGCCGGACCTCGCCGACGTGGAGCGCAAGGTCACCGACCGCACCAAGGCCATCGTCATCATCAACCCGAACAACCCGACCGGCGCGGTCTACGACGAAGCCGTCATCAAGGGCCTCACCGACATCGCCCGCCGCCACAACCTGCTGGTCTGCTCGGACGAGATCTACGACAAGATCCTCTACGACGACGCGGAGCACGTGCCGACCGCGAAGGTCGCCCCCGACCTGCTCACCCTCACCTTCAACGGCATGTCGAAGGCGTACCGGGTGGCCGGCTACCGGGTGGGCTGGATGTCGATCTCCGGCCCGCGCGCCCACGCCGACTCCTACATCGAGGGCCTGACGATCCTGGCGAACATGCGCCTGTGCGCGAACATGCCGGGTCAGCACGGCGTGGTCGCCGCGCTCAGCGGCCGCCAGACGATCAACGACCTGGTGCTGCCGGGCGGGCGGCTGCGCGAACAGCGGGACGTGGCGTACGAGCTGCTGACCCAGATCCCGGGCGTGAGCTGCGTGAAGCCGAAGGGCGCGCTCTACCTCTTCCCGCGCCTCGACCCGGACGTCTTCAAGATCCAGGACGACCGGCGGATGGCCCTGGACCTGCTGCGCCGCGAAAAGATCATGGTCGTGCAGGGCACCGGCTTCAACTGGCCGGAGCCGGACCACTTCCGGGTGGTCACCCTGCCCTCGGTGACCGATCTGCGGGACGCGGTGGGCCGTATCGGCCGCTTCCTGGACGGCTACAGCCAGCGCTGAGACTGATCAAATCCAGCATCGCTTTAACTTTAGACTGATTCCAAGCTAGGATGGCTTCCTGCCAGCACCCAGGAGGCCATCCATGTACGAACCGATCCGCTCCAAGTCGGTCCACAGCACGATGGCCGGCCCTGACGACTTCCCCCACAGGTCCCGCGAGGAGGAGCTGGACATCCAGCTCGCGGGTCACCTCGCCGCCCTGCTCGCCGTCACCGACGAGCTGCGCGCGGCGGAGCCCTCGGCCGACCTGGAGACCGCGGCCGAGCGGCTCACCCAGGAGATCACCCGCCTGCGGGGAGGACGTACGCCGGCCCGTGCGTCGGCGACCGGACCGGGCCGCGAGCCCGGCACCGCGGCCCTGCACCGGCGGGCGCACGCGCTCGCCGGACGCGCCCTGGTCGTCGCCGCGTCCCGGGCGGACACGGCGGCGGCGATCCTCGCCGCCGAGCGGATGGACGCGCACACCGCGGCTCAGCAGCCGCGCCCCCTCGCGTCCTCCGCCCACTGAGCCCTTCCGGGGGCTCCCTCCTACGGCCCCGGTCCGCGCGCAACCCGCAGCGACGCGCGGACCGGGTGCCACATCACGTCCCGTCCCGGGTATGAGCACCACTCGGCTCAGGGAGTGAGCACCACCCGGCCGAACACCTCCCCCGCGTCCGTCGCGCGGTGGGCGTCCGCCGCCCGGTCCAGGGGCAGCACGTCGTGCACGACGGTACGCAGCTCCCCCCGCGCGGCCTCGGCGAACCGGGCCGCCCGTACGGCCTGACGGTCGGAGGCGGGCACGGTGTCGGCGCTGAAGGTGGCGAACGACAGCGACTTGCGGAAGCCGTGCATCAGCCGCACACCGAAGTCCTCCGGCGGCTGCCCGCCGACGACGCCGGCCAGCACGTACCGCCCGTCGGCGTGCAGCGCGTCCAGGACGCCCGGCAGCCCGGACCCGCCGACCACGTCGATCACGACGTCGAAGCCGGTGGGCGCGTCCGGGTGGTCGCTCTTGAGGGACCGGTCCAGGACACGGGTCGCCCCCAGCTCCCGCAGCCGTGCGCCCCGCTCCGCGGACGAGGTGGTCACCGCCACCGTGCCCGCGCCTGGTTCTGCGTCCGTGGCGCCGACGGTACGTGCCTGCCGTCGGCGCAACCGGCCTCTTACCGGGCCGGTTTCACCGTCACCCCGTCCGAGGACTCAGTAGGTTGGCGGGATGAGTGAGCAACGGCACCTGGAGTTGGCCTGGCGTCGACTCATGGACTGGCTGGAGGCGAATGCGCCGGTTTCCCGTACCTCCCTGCTGCCGCCGGCCCCGGAGCACACCGTTGAGGCCGCCGATGCGCGACTGAGACAGCACCTCGGGTTCGGTCTTCCCGCGGAGCTGGCCGCTCTCTGGCGCCTGTGCGGCGGTGTGGAGCACCGGTACATCGAGGCCAACGAGGACGAGGGTGAGGTCGGCTCGGGGGCGTTCCTGCCCGGCGGGATGCTGCTCGGTCCGGCGGACGCGCTCAGGGCGCGACTGCCTGAGACCGGGCGCGGGGATGCGTGGGGCGGTGCCGCTGTGGTGCCGTGGCTGACGGGCGACGAAGCGGGGCCGGAGTCCGGGCACTACGCGGGGGCGGACGGCGTCGGCCGCTGGTCGCTGCCGGACAACCTGGCCTGCGACAAGCCGGACTTCCCGTCGATCGCCGCCTATCTCGACGCGGTGCACCGCACGCTCACCGAAGGGCCGGGCGATGCCATGGGTTCGGATGTGCCAGGGCTGGTGTGGGGCTGCCTGGTCTGGGACGACCCCGAGGCGCCTTCGCTGGACGATGCGCTGGAACACTGGCATCCCGTCCATTGACCTGTGAGCCACGCCTTCCGCCGCTACGCGGCCCACGTCATCGAGGCGCTCCGCGCACCGGAGGCAGCCAGACCGCTTCCCCCGGCGGCCCGCCTGGACCTCACTCCGTGATCTGTCAGACCCGGTCCAGCGGACGGTGAGGACCGCTCGGCAGGCTCACCTCGACCGGGTCGCCGGGGCGCACCACCCCGCCCTCCTTCACGACGCCCATGATCCCGGCCTTGCGCACCAGGTTGCCCTCCGCGTCACGGCCGACGACCCGCTTCAACAGCCCGTCCTGGAAGCGGTCGATCTGCACGCAGGGGTTGCGCAGCCCCGTGACCTCCACCACCGCGTCCTCCCCGAGGCGCAGCAACGTGCCGACCGGCAGGCCCAGCAGGTCGATGCCGCGTGTGGTGATGTTCTCGCCGAGCCGGCCGGGCGTCACGGTGAAGCCCTCCTCGGCGAGCTCGGCGAACAGTTCCTCGTGGATGAGGTGGACCTGCCGCAGGTTCGGCTGGGTGGGGTCCTGCGCGACGCGCGACCGGTGCTTGACCGTCACCCCGGCGTGCACGTCCCCCTCCACCCCGAGCCCGGCGAGCAGGCGTACGCTCTCCCGGTTCGGCTTGGTGAACGAGTACTCCCCGTTGCTGCTGACCGCCGTCACGCTGCCGCCCATGGCCCGACTCCCCCTTAGGTGAACGTAGTCGGCCCGAGCCTAGACGCAGGCGTCCACGCCGTCCCCGTGGTTCCCGCGCCCGGACCGGCCGGGGCGTAGGTAGCGTCGGGGGCGCGGGTGACCGAGGACGCCCTCGGGCGGGGCGGGAGGGGACACGGCATGGCGGGGGACGCCGACGACACGGCCGGGCGGCTGCGGGCGGTCTGCGAGAGCTGTCGGACCGCTTCTGCGAGCGGGACGACGCCGGCGAGCGCGCCCGCAAGGTGGAGCACACACCCGGCGAGCTGGTCGGCGTCACCCTCGGCGACGACCTCTCCCGTGTCATCCCCTCCGAGCTGGCGGTCCTCGGCGTGCCGGAACTGCGCGCGGTGTTCGCCGCGCGGTACGCCGCCGGGGAGCTGATGCTGTACGACAGCCGGGGCGAGCAGGCCACCGGCAAGGGCGCGGTGATCGCGTGCGTGGACACCTCGCACTCCATGTACGCGGAAGGTCCCGGCGGCATCACCCGGGAGGCGTGGTCGAAGGCGTGCGCGCTGGCCCTGCTGGACCAGGCCCGCCACTCCGGCCGGGACTTCGTCGGCATCCTCTTCTCCGGCTCCGACAAGCTGCGGGTCTTCCGCTTCCCGGTCGACCGCCCCTCCCCGGTCGCCGACGTCCTGGACTTCGCGGAGACGTTCCTCGGCGGCGGCACCGACTTCCAGCGCCCGCTGGGCACGGCCGCCAAGATCCTGGAGGAGGAGTTCGACTCCACGGCCCGCGCGCGCGGTGACATCGTCCTGATCACGGACGACGCCTGCGAGGTCTCGGAGAACTGGACCCGCCTGTGGAACGACATCAAACGCCGTCTGGACTTCCGCCTCTTCGGCATCGCCGTCGCCACCCCGAACACGGCCACCGCCTCCGGCTCGGTCCTGGAGTCCCTCTGCGACAACCTCCGCACGGTCGACGACCTGACCGACGTCCACACGACGGCAGACCTCTTCCGCGTGATCTGACCGCGCCCGACGGCGGACAGCCGGGCGCCCCGGTCCGCGTCGGTGCGGGCCGGGGCGTCCGTCGGGTCTCGGCACGTTCGTGAGCCCCTGGGCGGGGCCGTGCCGAAGGGGGCGGGCGTGGGCCCGGTGCCGCCGGTTCCCGTCGGGGCGGACGGGTGGGGCGGCTCCGGGACCGGTACCCCGCACGCCGTTGTGCGGGGCCCCGCCGGTGTGTTCCGCGGCCGGCCGTGGCGTGACGATCGCTGGTCAGGGCATCCTCAAACCGAGTACCGGCCGGCCGCGGGGTCTGTGCGGGCGTCAGCCCAGGCGCTTCACCAGCGCGTGGTACTGGTCCCACAGCTCCTTGGGCGTGTGGTCGCCGAAGGTGTTGAGGTGCTCGGGGACCAGGGAGGCCTCCTCGCGCCACACCTCCTTGTCCACGGTGAGCAGGAACTCCAGGTCGCCGTCGGAGAGGCCGAGCCCGTCGGTGTCGAGGGCGCCCTTGGCCGGCAGCACGCCGATCGGCGTCTCGACGCCCTCGGCCGTGCCTTCCAGGCGCTGCACGATCCACTTCAGGACGCGGCTGTTCTCACCGAAGCCGGGCCAGACGAAACGGCCGTCGTCGTCCTTGCGGAACCAGTTGACGTAGTAGATCTTCGGCAGCTTGGACTGGTCCTTGTCCTTCGCCACGTCGATCCAGTGCGCCATGTAGTCGCCCATGTTGTAGCCGCAGAACGGCAGCATGGCGAACGGGTCGCGGCGCAGCTCGCCGACCTTTCCCTCGGCGGCGGCGGTCTTCTCGGAGGCCACGTTGGCGCCGAGGAAGACGCCGTGGTTCCAGTCGAAGGACTCCGTCACCAGCGGTACGGCGCTGGCGCGGCGCCCGCCGAAGAGGATCGCGGAGATCGGCACGCCCTTGGGGTCCTCCCACTCGGGCGCGATGATCGGGCACTGGGACGCCGGCGTGGTGAAGCGGGCGTTGGGGTGGGCGGCGGGCGTGCCGGACTCGGGCGTCCAGTCGTTGCCCTTCCAGTCGGTGAGGTGGGCCGGGGTCTCCTCGGTCATGCCCTCCCACCACACGTCGCCGTCGTCGGTGAGGGCGACGTTGGTGAAGACGGAGTTGCCCCACAGGGTCTTCATGGCGTTGGCGTTGGTGTGCTCGCCGGTGCCGGGGGCGACGCCGAAGAAGCCGGCCTCGGGGTTGATGGCGTAGAGGCGGCCGTCCTCGCCGAAGCGCATCCAGGCGATGTCGTCGCCGATGGTCTCGACCGTCCAGCCGGAGATGGTCGGCTCCAGCATGGCGAGGTTGGTCTTGCCGCAGGCGGACGGGAAGGCGGCGGCGACGTACTTGCTCTCGCCCTGCGGCGGGGTGAGCTTGAGGATCAGCATGTGCTCGGCGAGCCAGCCCTCGTCGCGGGCCATGACGGAGGCGATGCGCAGGGCGTAGCACTTCTTGCCGAGCAGGGCGTTGCCGCCGTAGCCGGAGCCGTACGACCAGATCTCGCGGTCCTCGGGGAAGTGCGAGATGTACTTGGTGGAGTTGCAGGGCCAGGGGACGTCCGCCTGGCCGGGCTCCAGCGGGGCGCCGACGGAGTGCACGGCCTTGACGAAGAAGCCGTCGTCGCCGAGCTCGTCGAGGACGGCCTGCCCCATGCGGGTCATGGTGCGCATGGACACGGCGACGTACGCGGAGTCGGTGATCTCCACGCCGAGGGCGGACAGCGGCGAGCCGAGGGGGCCCATGCAGAAGGGGACGACGTACATGGTGCGGCCGCGCATGGAGCCGCGGAAGACGCCCTTCTCGCCCTGGAAGATGTCCCGCATCTCGGCGGGGGCCTTCCAGTGGTTGGTCGGGCCGGCGTCCTCCTCCTTCTCGGAGCAGATGAACGTCCGGTCCTCGACCCGCGCGACGTCGGTCGGGTCGGAGGCGGCGTAGTAGGAGTTGGGGCGCTTGATCGGGTCGAGCTTCCTGAACGTGCCCTTCTCGACGAGCTCCTCGCACAGGCGCTCGTACTCGGCTTCCGAGCCGTCGCACCAGACCACGTTGTCCGGCTGTGTCAGCTCTGCGATCTCGTTGACCCAGGAGATCAGTCCCTGGTGGGTGGTGGGGACGCCGGGTTCCGCGATGTCGCGCGCCACGTGTGCTCCTAAATGAGGGGTTTTTGGTTGGAGGCCCCGTGGGGGCTGCGACCCGGATGCTGGAAGTGGTGACTTTGGCGCTCATCCGGTGTCGACCGCACTCATTTGATCATCCGACGCACGCGCCCATCTGTCCAGAGGGCCGCACAGGTGAGCAACGTGACGCTGACCACGGCTGTCGTGCGGCTTTACACGCACGTTGAGTGAACGAAACCAATTCTTTGCGTGACAGCCCGAGGCGCCGACGTGAGACGATGGCCACTGCGGGGACTCAACAGATGGCCGCCAGGTGTAACTTACGGTTCCGTAGGTACGATGCGAGACATGACTGCGTTCGCCCCCGACACGCCCAAGGACCCTCAGGCCGACGGCCGGGGCCCGGTGGCGACCTCTCTGCCTCATCCCGTCAAACCCAAGCTCCGCGGCTGGCTCCACCTCGGCATGTTCCCCGCCGCCCTGGTCGCCGGACTGGCGCTCACCGCCTTCGCCGACTCCCCTCGCGGTCGCCTCGCCTGCGGCGTGTACGCGCTGACCGCCTGCCTGCTGTTCGGCGTGAGCGCGCTGTACCACCGGGGCGACTGGAGCCCGCGCATGGACGGCGTCCTGCGCCGTCTCGACCACGCCAACATCTTCCTGATCATCGCGGGCACCTACACCCCGCTGACGATCCTGCTGCTGCCGCACTCCCAGGGACGCTGGCTGCTGTGGGGCATCTGGGCGGCGGCGGCCGCCGGGATAATCTTCCGCGTCTTCTGGGTCGGCGCCCCGCGCTGGCTCTACACGCCCTGCTACATCGCGATGGGCTGGGCCGCGGTGTTCTTCCTCCCGGACTTCCTGCACACCGGCGGCGTCGCCGTGCTCGTCCTGGTCGTCGTGGGCGGCGTGCTCTACAGCGCGGGCGGCATCGTCTACGGCATCAAGAAACCCAACCCCTCCCCCCGCTGGTTCGGCTTCCACGAGGTGTTCCACACCCTCACCCTGGCCGCCTTCATCGCCCACTACGTGGGGATCTCGCTGGTGGCGTACCAGCACGCCTAGGAGGCTCCGGGGGGGGCACCCCGCCACCCCGCACACAGGCCGCGGCGCGACGCCGCGGCCTTTTCCGTGGCCGCGGCGTCGCGCCGACGCCGGTGGTCCGCCCCGCGCCTCCGCGCCGGTCACCGACCTGCTGGTGGCCGCGTTCCCGCCCGACGGCCGCACCGCCCCCGCGGGGGAGGCCGGTGATCGGGACATGGCCGCCCCGGAGGCCGATGCACGACAATGACCACCATGACGGCCGCACGACCCTCCCTCACTCCCGACGCCCCGCCGCGCCCCGGACTGCGCGAACGGAAGAAGATCAAGACGAGGGAGGCCATCCGCACGGCCACCTACGCGCTGGTCGAGCGGCAGGGGTACGACGAGACGACGATCGAGCAGATCGCCGAGCGGGCGGAGGTGTCCCCGTCGACCGTCTTCCGCTACTTCCCCACCAAGGAGGACATCGTCGTCACCGACGAGTACGACGAGCCGCTGCTCGCCGAACTCGCCGCACGGCCCGCCGACGAACCCTGGGCGGACTCCGTCAGGTACGTGATCCGCAAGGCGATCCAGCTCGCCGTGGCCGAGCAGCCGGACGTCACCGTGCTGCGCTCCCGCCTGATGCTGGAGGTCCCGGCGGTGCGCTCACGGATGGCGGAGAGCCTGTCGGAGACCGGACGGCTGCTCACCGAGGCGATCGCCGGCCGCACCGGACTCGACCCGGACGGCCTGGAGGTGCGGGTGCACGCCATGTCGCTGGTGGGCGGCCTGCTGGAGGTCACCCGGTACTGGGCCGAGCACGGCCACCGGGACGACTACGCCGACCTCGCCGACCGGGCCGTCGACGTGATCACGCACGGCCTGCCCGCCGGCACATCCTGAGGCGGCGCACGCCGCACATGGCATCCTGACCGGGTGAACGGTCCCGAGATCCACGTCGAGTTCGCCCCCGAACTGCTGGTCTTCGTGGCGCGGGCCCGCGCCACGGGCGGCCTCAGGACGGCCACCGACGGCTTCTCCAGCCTCGGCCACGTCGTCGAGTCCCTCGGCGTCCCGCTGACCGAGGTGGGCGCACTGCTGGTGGACGGCCGCGAGGTGCCCATCGGACACGTCCCGGCCGCCGGCGAGTCGGTGACCGTCCGCCCGCACCCGCACCCGCAGGGGGTGCCCGGCGCTCCCCTGCGGTTCCTGCTCGACGTGCACCTCGGGACTCTGGCCCGCCGGCTGCGGCTGCTGGGCGTGGACACCGCGTACGAGTCGACCGACATCGGCGACCCCGCTCTGGCCGCCCGCTCGGCCGCCGAGAAGCGGGTCATGCTCAGCCGCGACCGGGGCCTGCTGCGGCGCCGCGAGCTGTGGGCGGGCGCCTTCGTCTACAGCACCCGGCCCGAGGAGCAGCTGACGTACGTCCTCGACCGCTTCGACCCCGAGCTGCGGCCCTGGACCCGGTGCACCGCCTGCAACGGCCTGCTCCGGGCGGCCGGCAAGGAGGACGTCGCCGACCAGCTCGAGGAGGGCACGCACCGCACGTACGACGTGTTCGCCCAGTGCGCCGACTGCGGACGCGCCTACTGGAAGGGCGCGCACCACGAACAGCTGGAGGCGATCGTCGAGCGTGCGGTCGCGGACCGCTCCGGCCGCCGCTGACCCGCGACTCCCCGGGCCAGAATGCGGCGACCTGTCGGTACCGCCCGGCCGTACCCACGGCGGCGCACCCGCGGTGCTCGGCGCTCGGCGCGGAGACGTCCGCCATGCGGGAGCTGTCCAAGGTCTACGCGATCAACGGTGCCTGGGCCCTGACGGGCTTCCTCGTCGCCCCGCGCGTCCTGCGCCGGACGATCCGCCGCGCGGCCGGTACCCGCCCCCGGAGAACCGAGGCCCTGGCACGAGCCGACCTCTGACGGGCCCCCTGGAGCTCGCCGGTGCCGCGGGCCGACCCGGACGGACGGCGCGGCCGGCGCTCCCGGGTGACGTCCGCGCCCCAAGGGGCTCCTCCCCGGCACCGCGAAGGGCTGCTCCCCGCACCACTTGGGGCTGCCCACCACAAGGGGCTGCCCCCGCCCCGCTCAGCCTCCGAGGGCCGTCCGCAGGCGGTCCGGGTCGGTCGTCGGGGCGTCGCAGGTGAAGTCGCGGCAGACGTAGGCGGCCGGGGCGCCGTCGACGAGGGGGCGGTCGGCGAGCAGCGGGAACTCGTCGCTCCCCGGGCGCCCCACGGCGACCACCGCGCCGGGCGCGTTGCCCAGAAGCGCCGTGCGGTGCAGGGTCGTCGTCGCCGGGTCGTCCGGGCCCTGTCCGACCACCGCGATCTCCCGGGGACCGTCCAGCACGGCCTCGGCGACCGCGAGGCCCCAGCCGATGAAGCGGGGCACGCGCGGGCCGAGCGCCTTCACCACGCCCAGGGCCCGCTCGGCCGCGGTGCGGTGCGCCTCGGAGCCGGTGTGCGCCGCGTAGCCCAGCAGGGCGCCGGCGGCGGCGGTCCAGCCGGACGGGGTGGCGTTGTCGGTGGGGTCCTGCGGGCGCCGGATCAGCCGCTCCGCGTCCGACGCCGTGTCGTAGAGGGCGCCGGACTCCGTGTCCAGGAAGCGGGTCAGGACGTGGTCGACGAGCAGGCCGGTGAAGTCCAGCCACACGCCCTCACCGGTCACCGACGCCAGCGCCAGGAAGCCCTCGGCGACGTCGGCGTAGTCCTCCAGCACCCCCGCGTTGGCGCCCACCTGCCCGTCCTTGCTGGTCCGGGCGATACGGGCGTGCTCGTCCAGGTGCACCCGCACCAGCAGGTCACCGGCGGCGACCGCGGCCTCCACCAGGTCCGGCCGGTCGAAGTAGGCGCCGGTCTCGGCGAGCGCGGCGATCGCCAGGCCGTTCCAGGCCGCGACCACCTTGTCGTCCCGGCCGGGAGCGGGGCGCCGGTCGCGCGCCGCGAGCAGCCGCTCCCGTACGCCGTCGATCCGGGCCGCGTCGAACATCTCGTCGCGCTGCGGCAGTTGCAGCACCGACGCGCCCTCCTCGAAGGTGCCCTCCTCGGTCACCCCGAAGTACCGGGCGGCCAGCTCCGCGTCGTCGTCGCCGAGCACCTCGCGCAGTTCCGCGGGCGTCCACACGTAGTAGGCGCCTTCGACGTGCCGTCCGGTGCCGCCACCACCCTTTTCATGACGCCCTTCGGGCGACACCGCCTCTTCGCTGTCCGCGTCCAGAGCGGACGCGAACCCGCCCTCGGGGGTGCGCAGTTCGCGGACCATGAAGTCGGCCGTCTCCAGCGCCACCCGGCGCGCCAGCTCGGAGCCGGTGGTCCGCCACAGGTGGGCGTAGACCCGGCAGAGCAGGGCGTTGTCGTAGAGCATCTTCTCGAAGTGCGGCACCACCCAGTCGCGGTCCACGGAGTAGCGGGCGAAGCCGCCGCCGAGCTGGTCGTAGATGCCGCCGCGCGCCATCCGCTCGCAGGTGTCCGCCGCCATCTGCAGCGCGCCCTCCGCGCCGGTGCGGGCGTGGTGGCGCAGCAGGAACTCGATGACCATGGACGGCGGGAACTTCGGCGCCCCGCCGAACCCGCCGCGCTGCGGGTCGTACTCCCGGGTCAGGCCGAGCAGCGCCTGCGCCAGCTCCTGCTCGCCGGGCACCTGGTCGTCGCCGTAGGCCAGCTCCCGGCCGGCCAGGTCCCGCGTGATCTTCCCGGCGACGTCGCCGACCTCGTCGCGCCGCTCCTCCCATGCCTGCCGGACCCCCTCCAGCACCTGCCGGAACGACGGTATTCCGTGCCGGGGGGCGGGCGGGAAGTACGTACCGAAGTAGAAGGGCTCGGCGTCCGGCGTGAGGAACACCGTCATCGGCCAGCCGCCGTGCCCGGTGGCCGCCTGCACCGCCTCCATGTACACGGCGTCGACGTCCGGGCGCTCCTCGCGGTCCACCTTGATGCTGACGAAGTGCGCGTTCATGTCGTCGGCGGTGGCCTGGTCCTCGAAGGACTCGTGGGCCATCACGTGACACCAGTGGCAGCTGGAGTAGCCGACGCTCAGCAGCACCGGCACATCGCGCCGCCGCGCCTCGGCGAAGGCCTCCTCGGACCAGGTCCACCAGTCCACGGGGTTGTCGGCGTGCTGGAGGAGGTAGGGGGACGTGGCCTGCGCAAGTCGGTTCGCCATGTCTCCATCCTCGCGCACGCCGGCCACCCGCCGCGGGACGGACGCCGCCCCGGCCCGTCGTACGGCACCCGGAGGGTCCCGGGCCCCACGGCGGCACGGCGGGCGCGGGGCCTCGGCCGTGTGAAGGGATCGTGACGGCACGGCCGTTGATCGTCGCACCCTCGCGCCGGGGGCCCGGCCGCAGCACACTCGTAGGCGACGAAGTCGCCGCCGGAGGGGGACGTGACATGCGGGACGGCCATCGGACGGAAGCCGAGCGGCTGTTGGCACGCGCCGTGGAGGAGGAGGTGCGCCGGACGGGCGGGCGCACCGACGGGAAGGTGCTGCTCTCACGGGCGCGCGGGGCGCTGGACGCGATGGCGCACACGGCGGCCGAGGAGTACGAGGCGTACACCCGCGCCCTGGACGAGACGGAGGCCGGCCGGCTCACCTTCCGGCAGCGCTACGCGCGCGAGGGCGCCGGGACGCCGCTGCTGGTGGCCGGGGTGGCGGGCCTCGCGGCCGTGGCCGCCGACATGGCGCTGGGGACGGGCACCGGGACCGCGCTCGGCGCCGGGGTGGCCGTCGGCGTGGTCGGCGCGGCGGCGACGGTGGTGAAGGTGGCCGGGGCGCACGTGCCCGCCGCCCACCACCGGGCCGGTGCGGCCGGCCAGCCGGGCGGGCCCGACCAGCTGCGCCTGCAGTGGCTGACGGCGCTGGAGGTGCGCGGCATCCGGCCGTTCCTGGATCAGCAGCGGGTCCTGACCGCGTCCACGGCGCCGAAGAAGAACGGGCCACGGCTGCGCGGCGCCGACAAGAGCGCCGCGGCCCGGGGGCGCAGTGTCCTGGAGCAGTCGTTCGGGCAGCTGCCGGAGCCGCTCGGCGCGTTCGCGGGGCGGCGGCAGGAGATGGCGCGGATCCGGCAGTGGGTGCGGGCGGCCCGCGCGAGCACGGAGACCCGGCCCACGGTGGTGGTGCTGCACGGGGTGTCCGGGAGCGGCCGGACGACGCTGGCGGTGCGGGCGGCGCACGACCTGAGGGACCACTTCCGCGGGGCCTGCGTCGTCGATCTGCGCGGTGACAGCTCCGGCGAGCCCCCGCTGTCCACCCGGGACGCGCTGCTGCACCTGCTGAACCGGCTCGGGGCGCCGCGTGAGCAGCTGCTGTTCCGGGAGCGGTCCTCCCCGGACCAGCAGGTCAAGCGGCTGAGCGAGCTGTACCACCAGCATCTGACCGGGACGCCGGTCACCATCGTGCTGGACGACGCGTCCGACCCGCAGCAGGTCCGCACGCTGATACCGGAGCGTTCCGACAGCCTGGTCCTGGTCACCTCCCGCGCCCCACTGGGGCTGCCGGAGGACCTGCCCGCGACGGTGCACCAGCTGCCGGTGGAGCCGCTGGACCCGGCGGGCGCGGAGGAGCTGCTGGCCGCCGCCGCGCAGGACGACGCCGGCCCGTACGACGCCGAGGCCACCGACCGGGTACGGGAGCTGTGCGGGGGGCTGCCGCTGGCGCTGCGGCTGGCCGGTGCCGCCCTGGGGCCGCGCTCGCCCCTCGCGCTCGCCACCGACCTCGGCGCCTACGGGCCCGTCGAGCCGGTCGAGCGCGCCCTGTGGCTGCGCTACACCGACCAGCCGGAGACCGTACGGCGGCTGCTGCGCAGGCTGGCCCTGGCCGGACGCGCCTCGCTCGGTGCCGCCGCGGCCGCCGCGCTGCTCTCCACCGACGAGGCGGAGGCGACCCGGCACCTGGCGGCGCTGCACCGGGCCGGACTCGTCGACCGCGTACGGCACAGCCGGTACCGGCTGCACGACCTGGTGCGCGCGTTCGCGCTGGCCCGGCTGCTGGACGAGGAGGACCCGGACGAGCGCACGGCCGCGCAGGAGCGGCTGATCGTGAACTACGCCGAGCTCGCCGACTCGGTGCTGCGGCTGGTCGACGGCAACATGTCGACCCGCTCCGACCGGTTCGGCTCGTACGGCTTCACCTCGCTGGACGAGGCGCTGCGCTGGCTGGACGACGAGTCCAGCTTCATCACGGCGGCGCTGCGGCACGCGGAAGGCGTGAACCGGGGCGCGGTGCTGAACCTGCTCGGCGCCCTGTGCGACTACTGCCTGCTGCGCGGCGACCTCTACCGGCTGGGCGAGATCAACGAGCTGGCGCAGGCCGTGGACGAGGGGCTGCTGGTCCGCTCGGTGCAGTGGCGCACCGGCATCGCGGCACGTCAGCTGGGCGAGCTGGACAAGGCGCGGACCACCCTCACGTCGGTGGTGGACCTGTACCGGGAGGCGCAGCACGAGGCGGGGGCGGCGCGGGCGCTCACCTCGCTCGGCATCACGCTGCACCATCAGGGCAATCTGAAGGAGGCGTCGGCGCGGCTGCGGGAGGCGCTGGAGCTGCAGGCGTCCGAAGCGCTGGCCACGGACCGCGCCTGGACGATGCACGCGCTGGCGGCGGTGGAGCGGGACCGGGCCGGGCTGGCCGAGGCGCTTCAGCTGCTCAGGGAGTCGTTGGTGCTGCACCGGGCGGGCGAGTCCGTGCACGGGCAGGCGTGGGCGCACTTCCAGCTGGGTCAGCTGCATCTGCGCCGGGGCGACGTGCCGCGGGCGGAGGGCGAGCTGCGCACCGCCCTCGACCTGTACGGCCGCACCCGCGACGCGCGTGGCGAGGCGTGGGCGCTGACCGAGCTGGCGCGGGCCCGGCTGGTGGACGGGGACGCGGGTCCCGCGGTGGAGGAGCTGCGCCGGGCCGCCGGACGGCACCGGGAGAACGAGGACGCGCGCGGCGAGGCGTGGACCCTGTACTACCTCGGCCAGGCCCTGGAGGAGACCGGTGACCTGGACCGGGCGGTGCGCGAGCTGGAACGCGCCCGCACGATGTTCTCCCGCATGCGGGACGTCTACGGCCTGGCCTGCGCCCGGCACCACTCGGCGCGGGTGACCCGGGACCAGCGGGCGGCGCAGACGGGCAGCCTGCGCAACTCCGGCTTCGCCCGTCAGCTGCTGGTCGACGCGCGCGCCGACTTCCAGCGGATCGGGGTGGCGCACGGCGAGGGGTGGACGTGCCTGGAGCTGGCGGTCGTCGACGCGGGCAACGCGCGCACCCCGCAGGCGCTGGCGCTGTGCGACGAGGCGGTGACGCTGTTCGCGTCCTACGGCGACCGGCGGGGCGAGGACTGGGCACGCTTCCTGCGCTGCACGCTGCTGCCGTACGCGGCACCGGGCGGCACGGAGGTCGGTACGGCGGTGGCGCAGCAGGAGCTCACGGAGCTGGGCCGCGCCGGCCACCCGGCCCGCGACCCCAAGCTCACCGACTGCGTCGAGGCGTACCAGCTCCTGCTGGAGCGGGGCGTCACCCTGGAGGCCGGCTGGCAGGCCTGGAACCTCGGCCTGGTCCCCACCCGCCACGCCCGGGAGGTGATGGGAGTGGCTGTGCCGCTGGACGCGTGAGGGTCCCCGCAGGGGCCGGCACCTGGAGGTCTCACTGCGTGATGCCGGCGGTGCGGACGGCGGCCAGCCAGTCGGGGAACTCCTGCAGGAGCTGATCGAAGAGGTCGTCGTCCGGGACGGCTCTCGGGGTGCGGCCGGCGTGGAAGAAGCCCGCGTTGTCGACGATGCGGCGCGCCGGGACGGCGAGAGTGTCCAGCTTGCGCAGGAACGCGAACTCGTTGTCGTCGGGGTCGCCGAAGCCGATGAACTGCCAGAACAGAGGAAGGCGGGCGGCCCTGCACAGGTAGCGTTCGGCAGCGAACTTGCTGGTGGGACCGCCGTCGGTCTGGAAGACGACCAGGGCGGGGCACCGGCTGGCGGATGCCAGGTAGTGGTCGACGACCTCGTCCATGGCCCAGTGGTAGTTGGTGCGTCCCATGTGACCGAGGTTCTCGTGCAGCTTGTCGATCCGGCCGCGGTGCCCGCCGAGCGTCAGCTCGGCGGAGCCGTCGACGTCGGTGGAGAAGAACACCACGGGAACGACGCCGTCGTCGAAGTGGGCCGACAGCGACAGGACCTGCTCGGCCAGGTGCTGCATGGTGCCGTCCCGGTAGTAGGGCCGCATCGACCCGGAGCGGTCCAGCACGAGATACACCGCGGCCCGCACGCCCTCCAGCCCGTGCCGGCGCACGCCGGCACCGGCCGCCTTGTACAGGCTGACCAGGTCGGGCGCCTTCTCCTGCACCTTGGACAGACTGATGCCCGCCGTGCGCTCACTGCCGTTCGTCGAGATCACTCCCCCATGGTGGTGCACCGCTTCCGGGCAGGTGCACCGTTTGCCTGATCGGCCAGGGGCGAGGTCGCGCGAGGCGGGCGAGCGCAGCACCGGGGGTCCCGTGGCGCCGTCGGGGCCGCCCGCGGGCGCACGGCTGCGGCACCCGGCGGGTCGCCGGGTGCCGTCATGCGCGGCTCGGTGTCAGGCCGTCGACTTGTCGGCTTCGGGCACGGCGGCGTCCGTCGCGGCCTTGCCGTCGGGCTCCGTGAAGTTCACCCGCCCCATGTGCCGGCTCATCGACTTCATCAGCCCCCAGACCGCCAGGGCCATCACCGCGAACACGATGAAGCCGAGGACACCGGGGGTGACCTTGTCCTCGTCGAATTCCGCGGCGAGGGGGACCAGGTGGGTCATTGCCAGGCTTGCGCTTGCGCTCATGTCAGTCATTGTCCCGGATGCCCGCGAAGAGGTCGTCCTCGGGGAGGGAGGTGTCCACGAGCGACTTCGCGAGCTCGTACTCCTCGGTGGGCCAGACCTTCTTCTGGAGGTCCAGCGGCACCCGGAACCAGCCCCCGTCGGGGTCGATCTGCGTGGCGTGCGCGATCAGCGCCTTGTCCCGGATCTCGAAGAAGTCGGCGCACGGCACGTGCGTGGTGAGCGTGCGCTCCTTGCGCTCGGACTCGTCCCACCGCTTCAGCCAGTCCCCGTACGGCGACTCCAGGCCGCGATCCAGCATGGCCTGGTGCAGCGCCTCGGTGCGGGGGCGGTTGAAGCCCTGGTTGTAGTAGACCTTCAGCGGCTGGTAGGCCGGGCCGAACTCGTCCTCCGGGTACTTCCCGGTGTCCGCCGCCCCCTCGAACGCCACCATCGTGATCTTGTGGGTCATGATGTGGTCGGGGTGCGGGTAGCCGCCGTTCTCGTCGTAGGTGGTGATCACCTGCGGCCGGAAGGAGCGGATCTTGCGGACCAGCTCACCCGCCGCCTTGTCGACGTCCTCCAGGGCGAAGCAGCCCTCCGGCAGCGGCGGCAGCGGGTCGCCCTCGGGCAGACCCGAGTCGACGAAGCCCAGCCACTCCTGCTTCACACCGAGGATCTCGCGGGCCTCGTCCATCTCCTTCTTGCGCACTTCGTGGATGTGCTCCTCGATGTACGGGTCCCCCTGAAGCTTGGGGTTGAGGATGGAGCCTCGCTCCCCGCCCGTGCAGGTCACGACCAGCACGTCCACCCCCTCGGACACGTACTTCGCCATGGTGGCCGCGCCCTTGCTCGACTCGTCGTCGGGGTGGGCGTGCACGGCCATCAGTCGCAGCTGGTCAGTCAAGACTCAATCCTCAAGTCGTGGGCCGCCCTGGGTACGGCGGCGCAGTCGCAGGCTTCTATAGTGACGGAACCGGGGGGCGAAAAATTCCGGAGCGCCGCTCCCGGGGACGGTCCGGGGACGCCGGTCCCTTCCTGCCGAGGAGACGATCATGAGTACGTCGAGCACGCGGCTGCCCGAGGGCCGTTACGGCCGCTCCTCGGACCAGCGTGCCGACCGCACCCTCAAGGTCGTCGGCGGGGTGCTCGCCGTCCTCTTCGTCGCCCTGATCGGCTGGTTCGGCTACCACTACGTCGCCCAGAACGAGATCAGCGGCGAGCTGATCGGCTTCGAGGTCGGCGAGGACGCGGTCAAGGTGCACCTGGAGGTGCACAAGGACGCGGGCGTCGTCGGCTACTGCACCGTGCGCTCGCAGGCCGAGGACGGCGCCGAGGTCGGCCGTGCCGACTTCCGCTTCGGCGAGGACGCCACCCGCGTCGACCAGGTCGTCACACTGCGCACGACCTCCCGCGGCACCAGCGCCGAGCTCATCGGCTGTCACGCCGAGTGACGTGGTGGGGAATACCCGACCACTGACCTGCGCCGACGGGAATTCGTGCGCTTATGTCCTCCCCCTGCGGGCACTCAATTGTTAGGCTCGTGGTTTCGCCCGTCCCCGGGGGTCCATCCTTCTGGGTAGGGCGATGCTTTGTATTCCCAGTACCTACGAGGAGCACCTGTGACCCAGACCAGCGAGAACGTCACCTGGCTGACCCAGGAGGCGTACAACAAGCTCAAGGACGAGCTTGAGTACCTTACTGGTCCCGCGCGCTCGGAGATCGCCGCCAAGATCGCCGCCGCGCGCGAGGAGGGCGACCTGCGTGAGAACGGCGGGTACCACGCCGCCAAGGAGGAGCAGGGCAAGCAGGAGCTCCGTGTGCGCCAGCTCACCCAGCTCCTCGAGAACGCCAAGGTCGGCGAGGCCCCCGCGGCCGACGGCGCGGTGGCGCCGGGCATGGTCGTGACGATCGCCTTCGACGGTGACGAGGACGACACGCTGACCTTCCTGCTCGCCTCCCGCGAGTACGCGAGTTCCGACATCGAGACCTACTCGCCGCAGTCCCCGCTGGGCTCCGGCGTGATGGGCCACAAGGTCGGTGAGGACGCGGAGTACGAGCTGCCCAACGGCAAGAAGGCTGCGGTGAAGATCCTGAAGGCCGAGCCCTACAGCGGCTGACCCGCCTCACGCGAGTCCCCACGAGCCCCCGGCGCCATCGGCGCCGGGGGTTTCGTCATGCGGCGGCCGAGCGGTACTTACGGACGGCCAGCGTGCGGAAGACCGCGATGATCAGGATCGAGTAGATCACCGACGCCCACACCGGGTACTGCATGGGCCAGGCGTCCGAGGTGGAGACACCCGGGTTGCCGAACAGCTCGCGGCAGGCCTGGACGGTGGCGCTGAACGGGTTCCAGTCCGCGATGTGCCGCAGCCAGGGCGTCATGTTGCTGGAGTCCACGAACGCGTTCGACACGAACGTGACCGGGAAGAGCCAGACCAGTCCGCCGGAGGTGGCCGCCTCGGGGGTGCGCACCGACAGGCCGATGACCGCGCCGATCCACGTGAACGCGTACCCGGTGAGGAGCAGCAGTCCGAACGCGCCGATGACCTCACCGATGCTGGTGTGGGTGCGCCACCCGACCAGCAGGGCGACGACGGCGAGCACGAGCAGCGTGAGCGCCGTCTGCACCAGGTCGGCGAGGGTGCGGCCGGTGAGCACCGCGCCGCGCGCCATCGGCAGGGAGCGGAAGCGGTCGATGAGCCCCTTGTGCATGTCCTCGGCGATGCCCGCGCCGGCCCCCGCGGTGGCGAAGGTGACGGTCTGGGCGAAGATGCCGGCCATCAGGAACTCGCGGTAGACCTGCGGGCTGGTGCTGCCGCCGATGTCCAGGGAACCGCCGAACACGTACGAGAAGAGCACCACGAACATGATCGGCTGGATCAGCCCGAAGATGACCACCTCGGGGATGCGCATCATACGGATCAGATTGCGCTTGGCGACGACCAGCGAGTCGCGGATCGACTGACCGATGGCGTTGCCGGGGGCCGCGACCCGCACGGCGTCGGTGACGGCACTCACTTCGCGGCCTCCTCGTCCTGGCGCTGTCCGCGTCCCTTGCGTCCCTTGGCCCCTCTGGCTCCCTTGGCCCCTCTGGCTCCTTTGGCCCCGTCGGCCTCGGCCTCGGTGGAGCCCGCGCCGGTGCGCGGCGCGTCGCCGTCCTCGCCGTCACCGCTCTCGGCGGCATGGCCGGTGAGCGAGAGGAAGACGTCGTCGAGGGTGGGGCGGCGCAGTCCGATGTCGTCGATCTCGATGCCGTCGGCGTCGAGTTCGCGGATGATCTCGGCGAGGAGTTTCGCGCCGCCGGAGACCGGCGTGGTGATCTTGCGCATGTGTTCCTCGACGGTGGTGTCGCCCTGACCGAGCCCGCGCAGGCTGTACTTGTCGAGCAGGGCGGCCGCGGCGCGGATGTGCTCGCGCTCGTGCACCACGACCTCGACGCGCTCGCCGCCGGTGCGGGCCTTGAGCTGGTCGGAGGTGCCCTGGGCGATGACCCGGCCGCGGTCGACGACCGCGATGTCGTGCGCGAGGTGGTCGGCCTCCTCCAGGTACTGCGTGGTGAGCAGCAGGGTCGTCCCGCCGGAGACGAGCTGCTTGATCACCTCCCACAGCTGCTGGCGGTTGCGCGGGTCGAGGCCGGTCGTCGGTTCGTCCATGAACATCACGGGCGGGGAGACGACCAGGGCGGCGGCGAGGTCGAGGCGGCGGCGCATGCCGCCGGAGTAGGTCTTCGCGGTGCGGTCGGCCGCGTCCGCGAGGTGGAACTGCTCCAGCAGTTCGTCCGCGCGGGCCCGGGCCGCCTTCGCCTTCATCTGGTAGAGCTGCCCGACCATCTGGAGGTTCTCCCGGCCGGTCAGGTACTCGTCGACGGCGGCGAACTGGCCGGACAGGCCGATCGAGCGGCGTACGGCGTCGGGCTGCTTCAGCACGTCGAGGCCGGCGACGACGGCCTTTCCGCTGTCGGGCCGCAGGAGGGTGGTGAGACAGCGGACGGTGGTGGTCTTGCCCGCGCCGTTCGGCCCGAGCAGCCCCAGGACGGTGCCCTCGGGGACCTCGAGGTCCACCCCGTCCAGTGCCCTTACGTCGCCGAAGGTCTTCACCAGACCTTCGGCATAAATGGCGCCTGGCATATGAATCTCCACGTCATCGTGATTCTTCGGAAAAGCCTAGGTCGGTGCGCCGGTCTCCGCTGGAGTTTTCCGCCCCGGCACGGCAGTGGAGCGTCAGCGGCCGGGCCACGGCACGCGACACACCATAACGCGATGTATCGCGTCTCTCAATGGGATAACCCGAAGGAGTGAAGCCACTTCCGGGGTCAGCCCGTCACCGTGTAACCCGCCTCGCGCAGGGCCTGTTCGACCTCGGCGCAGTGCGCCGGGCCCTTCGTCTCCAGGTGCAGCTCGACCTCCGCCTCGGTAAGCCCGAGTCGCGGGTCGGTCCGTACATGGCTCACGTCGAGAACGTTGACGTCGACCACTGACAGTGCCCCGAGGAGTGAGGCTAGGGCGCCCGGCCGGTCGGTCAGCCGCAGCCGTACGGCCAGGTAGCGGCCCTGCGCCGCCATGCCGTGCCGCAGCACCCGCTCCATCAGCACCGGGTCCACGTTGCCGCCGGACAGCACCGCGACGACCGGGCCCTCGAAGGCGTCCGGGCGGCTCAGCAGCGCCGCGACCGGGCTCGCCCCGGCCGGTTCGACGACCATCTTGGCCCGCTCCAGACACAGCAGCAGCGCGGCCGACAGTTCGTCCTCGGTGACCGTGCGGACCTCGTCCACCAGCTCGCCGACCAGCTCGAACGGCACGTCGCCCGGCCGCCCCACCTTGATCCCGTCGGCCATCGTCACCGGGTGGCGGAGGGTCACCGGGCGCCCGGCGGCCAGCGACGGCGGATACGCCGCCGCGCCCTCCGCCTGCACCCCCACGATCCGCACGTCGGGCCGCAGCGACTTCACCGCGACCGCGATCCCGGCGGCCAGCCCGCCCCCGCCGACCCCGACGACGATCGTGCGCACCTCGGGGCACTGCTCCAGGATCTCCAGCCCCACCGTGCCCTGGCCGGCGATGACGTCCGGGTGGTCGAAGGGGTGGATGAACACCGCGCCCGTCTCACGCGCGTACTCCTGGGCCGCGGCCAGCGACTCGTCGACCACCTGGCCGTGCAGGCGCACCTCGGCGCCGTACTCCCGGGTCGCGCTGATCTTCGGCAGCGGGGCGCCCTTGGGCATGAACACCGTGGAGCGCACCCCGAGCAGCGACGACGCCAGGGCCACGCCCTGCGCGTGGTTGCCGGCGCTCGCCGCGACGACGCCCGCGGCCCGCTCCTCGGGGAGCAGCCCGGCGATCCGCACGTACGCGCCGCGCAGCTTGAACGACCCGGTCCGCTGGAGGTTCTCGCACTTCAGCAGCACCGGAGCGCCCACCTGCCGGGAGAGGTGCCGGCTGCCTTCCAGCGCGGTCGTACGGGCCACGCCGGAGAGCATCTTGTGAGCGCCGCGCACGTCGTCGAGAGTGACGGTGCGCAGCCGGTCGGCCGTGCTGTAGCTCATGCCTCCAGCATCGCAGTTCGCCGGGCGCGACGGCCGGTGTGACCAACCCGCGGACGACCGCTTTGCACAGCCCCGGTACGGTCCGCGCCCCGGCCGCGTACCCTGTCGTCCCATCAGCAGCCCATCACGAAGTGAGCCCCCCGCCATGCCCACAACACCTGAAATGTCGATGGACATGACGACCGATCTGACGGCGGTCGGTGACACCGGTCTTCTCGACACTCTGCAGCACGAGGTGGCGCTCTTCGCCCGCCGCGCGGAACAGACCCGGCTCGGTGGGGTCGGCCAGGTGCGCAACTCCATGGACCGCGCCGCCTACCTGCTGCTCAACCGTCTCGACAAGGAAGGGCCGATGGGCGTCAAGGCGCTCGCGGCCAGCATGGGGATCGACTCCTCGACGGTCACCCGGCAGGTGGCGCCGCTCGTCGACACCGGCCTGGTCACGCGCACCTCGCACCCCGAGGACGGGCGCGCGGTCGTGCTCCAGCTGTCCCCGGGCGGACAGGCTCGCCTGGAGGAGGTGCGCGCGTCACGACGCCAGTTGATGGCCGAGCTGACCGGCGACTGGGCGCCCGAGGAGCGCGAGGCGTTCTGCACGCTCCTCACCCGGTTCAACGGCGCGCTGTCCTCCCGGATGTCCGCCCAGGACCGGGGCGACTCCTGATCCACCGGGAGCCGTGACCGGGCCTCTCCGGCCGCGCGGAAGCGCGCCGGCCGTGGCGGAGGGCCCGCCTTGACCCGTGCGCGCCTCTTGACCGGGAGGCACGCCCTGGCCTGATATGTGGAGGGGGTCCTTGTCCGCGGCGCGGTAGGGGACCGGCTCTCTCCGGGGCTACGGGAGGTGCGGGTGCGAGCACGGCATGCGCTCGACGACGTCCGCGCCCAGGAGTTCCGGGCGTACGTGGCAGGCGCGGGCGGACGGCTGCTGCAGACCGCGACCCTGCTCACCGCCGAACCCCCGGACGCCAACCCGCGGGCGCGGCGCCTGCTGACCCTGGCCCTGGCCCGTACGTACGCCTGCTGGGACGGGCTGCACGGCGAGGACCCGTACGACCACACCCGCCGCTATCTGGTGACGCGGTTCGCGCTGAGTGCCTGGCACCGGCACGGCGCGCTCCGTCCGCGGCCCCGCCCCGGCGGCCCGCTGGCCGTGCTGAACCCGCAGGAGCGTCTGGTCCTGGTGCTGCGGCTGCACGAGGGCATCGCCGAGGAGCAGACCGCGGCGATGCTGGGGCTGCCCCTCGAGCGCGTACGGGCCGTGCACGACCGCGCGATGGCGGCCGTGCTGCGTCCGCCGCCACGCCCCGCCCCCGCACCGGTGCGCGTCGACACGGTGCCGTCATGACCGGGGACGCGGGATGAACCGCGCGGACCGCGAGGCGCGCGTACGGCGGCTGATGGAGCAGGTACCACCGGTCGTGCCGTCCGACCTCGCCCTGGACGCCGTGCGGCGCGGAGCCCGCAGGGAGCGGCGCCGCACCCTCGCCCGCCGCGCCCTGTGGCTGCTGCTGTGCGCGGCGACGGTGGCGTTCGTGGTGTGGGCGCTCACGGTCCGGCCGTGGGTGGAGCCGCCGTCCGAGACGACCCCACCCCTGACCGGCTGGTGAGACCGGCTAGCGCCCGAGCGCCTGCTGGAGGTCCTCCAGGAGGTCGTCGACGTTCTCGATGCCGACGGACAGGCGCACCAGGTCGGCCGGCACCTCGAGCTGCGAACCGGCGACGGACGCGTGCGTCATCCGCCCGGGGTGCTCGATCAGCGACTCGACGCCGCCCAGCGACTCACCGAGGGTGAAGACCTTGGCGCGGTTGCAGACCTCGACCGCCGCCTCCTCGCCGCCCTCGACGCGGAAGGAGATCATGCCGCCGAAGGCGCGCATCTGCTTGGCGGCGACCTCGTGACCGGGGTGCTCGGGCAGGCCCGGGTACAGCACGCTCGTCACGCGCGCGTGACGGCTGAGCATGTCGGCCACGCGCGTGGCGTTCTCACTGTGCCGGTCCATGCGCACCGAGAGCGTCTTGGTGCCGCGCAGCACCAGCCACGAGTCGAAGGGGCCGGCGACCGCGCCCATCGCGTTCTGGTGGAACGCCAGCTCCTCGCCCAGCTCGGCGTCGGCGGTGATCAGGGCGCCGCCGACGACGTCCGAGTGGCCGCCCATGTACTTGGTCAGGGAGTGCACGACGACGTCCGCGCCGAGTGCGAGCGGCTGCTGCAGGTACGGCGTGGCGAAGGTGTTGTCGACGACCAGCCGCACGCCGGCGTCCCGGGCCACCTGGGCGACGGCGGCGATGTCGGTGATGCCGAGCAGCGGGTTGGAGGGGGTCTCCACCCAGACGACCTTGGTCTTCGGGGTGATCGCGGCCCGCACCGCGGCCGGGTCGGAGGTGTCGGCGACCGACCACTCCACGCCCCAGCGGGCGACGACCTTGGCGAACAGGCGGAACGTGCCGCCGTACGCGTCGTTCGGGATGACCACGTGGTCACCGGGGGCGAGCAGCGTGCGCAGCAGGCAGTCCTCGGCCGCCAGCCCGGACGCGAACGCGAGCCCGCGGCGTCCGCCCTCGAGGGCGGCCAGGTTCTCCTCCAGCGCGGTCCTGGTCGGGTTGGCGCTGCGGCTGTACTCGTAGCCGCCGCGCAGGCCGCCGACGCCGTCCTGCTTGTAGGTGGACACCTGGTAGATCGGCGGGACGACCGCGCCCGTCAGGGGGTCGGCGGTGTTGCCCGCGTGGATCGCGAGCGTCTCGAAGTGCTGACTGATGTGCCTGTCGCTCATGGGCCCGAGGGTAGTGCGCGCGGCGGGGTGATGACGTCCGCGGCCTGCCGGGCGGGGCGGCGGGGCGCCCCGGAGGGCGGATGCCGGGGTTTTTCCACAAGTTCGGGCACCGGGTTGGCCATCGGACGGCGTGGTCTGGTTCGCTTGTGGCATGGAGATTCTGTGGGTGCTGATCGCGCTCGTCATGCTGTTCGCCGTGGTGACGCCGTTCCTCAGGCGTCGGCGCGGCGCGGTGGGCCTGGTCCCGCCCGGCCACCCGGACGCGGCGGACCCGGCGAACTACGGTTTCGCGCTCCAGGAGGAGCTGGACGTCCGCATGCCCGGACCCGACCAGGACCTGCTGGACGTGCTGGACGTGGTGCAGCGCACCCAGGACTACCGCGCGGCGCGGCAGCTGCTGGCCGGCACGGCGGCGGACGGCGAGGCGCGCTGGCAGCGGGTCCAGGCCTTCGCGGGTGCCGCGTCCCTGGAGCTGACGCAGCGGCCCGGCGGTGTCTCCGAGGCGCCCGGCGGCCAGTGGCTGCGGGTGTGGCGCACGGAGGCCCCGAAGGACGCGGGCGGCGCCGCGGTGCACGCCGAGTTCCTGGTGCAGCAGGCGTGGCGCACGGCGGCGCCCGGCACGGACGAGTTCCGGATCATCATGGAGGAGGCGAAGGCGGCGTGCGGCGAGGCGGCGCTGCTGGCCCCCGGTGACCCGGTGCCGTACATCGTGGAGCTGTCGGTGGCCCGCGGGCTCGGGTATCCGCGGCAGGAGTTCGAGCAGGTCTGGCTGAAGATCCTGGACCGCGCCCCGGCGCACATGGGCGCGCACCTGGCGGCGCTGCACTACTGGTGCGAGAAGTGGCACGGCTCGCGGGACGAGGCGTACGCGTTCGCGGAGGCCGCGGCGGCGCGGGCGCCGCAGGGGTCCCTGCTGGCCGCCATGCCGCTGTTCGCGGTGTTCGAGCACCTCCCGGAGGTGAATCTCGTCTCCGGGTTCTACCAGAGCGAGGTCGTCACCAGGGCGATCCACGGCGCGCTGCACGCGGTGCACTCGGCCCGCCCCGACGACCCGATGCTGGCGCACGTGCGCCACATGCTGGTGTTCTTCCTGGTCCGCGCCGAGCGCTGGGCCGAGGCGATGAACCAGCTCATACACGTCGACGGCCATGTGGGCGCCCTGCCCTGGACCCTCTCCGCCGACCCCGCGGCCGAGTTCGCGGTCCACCGCGCGCTGGCCGTCGCCGGCTACGAGGCGAACGGCGGCAGCCCGGCCACACTGCCGCACTGACGTCAACACCCGCGCGACGCCCCGGCGTTTGTCCGGATATTGCCCCGTCCGTGCCCATATTCTTGACCCCTGCGAGGTCGGCGCCGGCCTCGGGTCGAGGAGTCGGATGTGGCGAACGTACGGGTCTACGAACTGGCCAAGAAGGTAGGGGTCGACAGCAAGGTCGTCCTGGACAAGATGACCGAACTGGGCCACTTCGTGCGGTCGGCGTCGGCCACGGTCGAGGCGCCTCTGGTGCGGGAGCTGATCGACGCGCTCGGTGCCGTGCACGAGCGCATGCCGGAGCAGCGCGCGTCGGAGCCCCGGTCATGTCCGGGACCGCCGCCGGCCGGTTCGGTGCTGCGCCCGCAGCACCACGAGTGGGACCCCACGTCCCGCTGGAAGCCGCTGCAGCCCTTCGACCCGCGCCGGGTGGGGCCGTACACGGTGCTGCGGCGGATCGGCAGCGGCTCGATGGGCAGGGTGTTCCTCGGCCAGTCCCCGGCCGGACGGCTGCTCGCCGTCAAGGTCGTCAAGGAGGAGCTGGCCGACGACCTGGAGTTCCGCCGGCGCTTCCAGCGGGAGGTCGCCGCGGCGCGGGGCGTGAACGGTTTCTACGCGCCCCCCGTCGTGGACGCGGACACCGGCGGGGACATCCCCTGGCTGGCCACGGCGTACGTCTCGGCGCCCTCCCTGAGGGACCTCGTGGACGCGTGCGGGCCGCTGCCCCTGAAGGCGCTGCGCTGGGCGGGCGCCCAGCTGGTCGAGGCGCTCCGGTCGGTGCACGCCGCGGCGATCGTGCACCGGGACCTCAAACCGTCCAACGTGCTGGTGGGCGTCGACGGCCTGCGCGTGATCGACTTCGGGCTGGCCTTGGCGGCCGCCGCCGCGGCCAGCAAGCTGACGGTCGCCCACGCCACCCTCGGCACCCCCGCCTACATGTCGCCCGAGCAGGCGTTGGACGCGCGGAAGGTGACGCCCGCCAGCGACGTGTACGCGCTGGGCGCCGTGCTGGTCTTCGCCGCGTCCGGGCACAGCCCCTACCCGGGCGGTGACCCCGTCCGCACGATGATCCGCATGCAGACCGAGGCGCCCGACCTCAGCGGCGTACCGGAGGCGTTCGTGGACGTCGTCGCGCCGTGCCTGCGCCGGGACCCCGCCGGGCGCCCGGAGCTGGACGAGCTGCTGGACCGTCTCGCGCGGGACATGGAACCGGGCCCGGACGGGATGTACCGGCCGTCGGAGCTGCTGCCGCCGGCGGCCTTCGAGTTCCTCGGCCTGCAAGACGTGTGACACGGCCCGCCGTGACCTCTGCGTGGCGGCATCCCGCCGCGACGCCCACGACGTAACACCCCCCGTCGGCTTCCGACGAACGGAGCAAGAGTGCAGGAAGTCATCTACCTGTCCGACCGGAAACTCTCGCAGTTTCTGCCCGGACTGCGGTCCGCCTGGCCCCGGCAGCGGGTCAGCGTCTCCACACCGTTCGGCGGGGTGGAGGTCGACCCGTCGCCCGGTCCCGCGTCCGATTTGTGGGGCAGGCATCTGCAGCGGGTGGTGCGCCGGGTACAGGAGTCGGCGCGCTGGTACACGGAGTCGGGGACGCGGCCGGGGCAGTGGATCGCCTTCGAGGCCCCGCTCAAC
This sequence comes from Streptomyces sp. CNH189, assembly GCF_000527195.1. NCBI lineage: Bacteria > Bacillati > Actinomycetota > Actinomycetes > Kitasatosporales > Streptomycetaceae > Streptomyces > Streptomyces sp. CNH189. Next base: position 17,943 of record NZ_AZUS01000017.1, on the reverse strand, counting down.
TACTTCGTACTCGAGGGCGCGGACCCGTCCATGGTGTTCTTCGCGGACGCCCCCGCGGCGGACCGGCCCGTCCGGCTGCTGCTGCACGGCTCCCGCGAGCACCTGATCGCGGGACCGCTGCCGCGCGTCACCGACAAGACCATGGAGTCGGGCGCCCTGGTGCGCGACCTCCTCGGCTCCGACGCCAGCGCGCCCGGGGCGCTGCTCGCCGCCCTTTCCGACGACCTCGGCGCCGGACCGGACGGACGGCGCCCCTCACTCGTCACCGCGCTGCGCGGCCTGCTGGCCCGCATCGACGCGCAGACGCATCCGGAGATGGCGGCTTCGATGCGGGGCTACGCCCGCGTCACCACCGGGTTCACCGCCACCGACGGCCCGGGCCTGCTCGTCGCCAGCCCCCTCTACGTCGAGTACGACGACCCCGCCTGACCCCGGGGCCGGGCGAGGCGTCCCTGGGCGCCTCGCCCGCCACGGCCCGCGGGCCCGTACCCCACGGCGCCGGGCCGCGCACGGACGCACCCGCGCCGGCACACACGACACCCGCCCCGCGCCGGCAGCCCGGCGAGCAGCACCGTCACATCGACGCACGCCCTACGCCGGCACCGCACGACACCCGCCTCGCGACAGCAGCCCGGCAGGCAGGCAGCACCGTCACATCGACGCGCGCCCCGACCCGGGCGACGTCGAGTCGGCGCACAGGAGGCCGGGGAGGCCGACCGCCTCCGTCATCCGTGGCGTGGGACGGCCGTACAGCGCCGCCACCCGGTCCGCCGACGCCAAGGGGAACCGCGACGGCGGTCCGCCCCGCGCGTCAAACGTGGGGCGGACCGCCGCGTCAGGCCGCCTGGCGGCGGCGCACCGCTCAGATCGTCGCCGTGTCGATCACGAAGCGGTAGCGGACGTCGCTGTTCTCGACCCGCTCGTAGGCCTCGTTGATCTCGGACGCGGCGATCAGTTCGATCTCCGCGCCGATGCCGTGCTCGGCGCAGAAGTCCAGCGTCTCCTGGGTCTCGGGGATGCCGCCGATCATCGAGCCGGCCAGCGACCGGCCGCCGCCGATCAGCGAGAACAGGTTGAGGGACACCGGCTCCTCGGGGGCGCCGACGTTCGCCAGGGTGCCCTCGGGCTTGAGCAGCGACAGGTACGCGCCGAAGTCCAGCGGGGCCGACACGGTCGACACGATCAGGTCGAAGGAGCCCCGCAGCTCCTCGAAGGTCTTCGGGTCGCTGGTGGCGTAGTAGTGGTCGGCGCCCAGCCGCAGCCCGTCGTCCTTCTTGCGCAGGGACTGCGACAGCACCGTCACCTCGGCGCCCATCGCGTGCGCGAGCTTGACGCCCATGTGGCCCAGGCCGCCCATGCCGACGATCGCGACCTTGCGGCCCGGCCCGGCGCCGAAGCGCTTCAGCGGGGAGTACAGGGTGATCCCGGCGCACAGCAGCGGCGCGGCGACGTCGAGGGAGAGGCCGTCCGGGATGCGCACGACGAAGTTCTCGTCGACGACGACCTTCTCGGAGTAGCCGCCGTAGGTGGGCTCGCCGTCCCGGCCGACTCCGTTGTACGTCGGGGTCTGGCCCTGGGCGCAGTACTGCTCCTTGCCGGCCAGGCACATCTCGCACTCGCGGCAGGAGTCGACCATGCAGCCGACGCCCACCCGGTCGCCGACCTTGAACCGGGTCACGCCGGGGCCGACCTCGGACACGACGCCCGCTATCTCATGGCCGGGCACCATCGGGAAGATCGCCTCGCCCCAGCCCTCGCGGACCTGGTGGATGTCGGAGTGGCAGATCCCGGCGAACTTGATGTCGATCAGCACGTCGTGCTCGCGCACCGCGCGCCGTTCGATGGTCGTGCGCTCCAGGGGCGCCTTCGCGGCGGGCGCGGCGTACGCGGCGACAGTGGTCATACGAAGTTTCTCCTCCTCAAGGGGTCGTGCGCCCGGTTCCTGCTCCGTCCGGGTCCGCACAGGGTCCAGCCTGGGACAACGGACGGCGCGTACCCAGACTTCCTGGTTTCGTACGCACGCTGTGCGTACCACTGGCGGGGACAGGCTGACGTGCGTACGAACGGGCACCATGGATACATGGACGAGCAGACCGGCGAACCGGCCGGCGCCCCGGGCGGCGGCCTGGACCCGCGTGCCGAGCTGAGCGAGTTCCTGCGCACCCGCCGGGCCCGCCTGAAGCCGGAGGACGTGGGCCTGCCGGACGTCGGGCGGCACCGCAGGGTGCCGGGCCTGCGCCGGGAGGAGCTGGCCCAGCTCGCCGGGGTGTCCGTCGCGTACTACACGCGCCTGGAGCAGGGCAACGGACGGAACGTCTCGGTGGAGGTGCTCGACGCGATCGCCCGTGCGCTGCGGCTGAGCGACGCCGAGCAGGCGCACCTGACGAACCTCGCGCGGCCCGGCCGGCACCGCAGGCGGCCGGCGCCCCGCAGCCGGCAGGCCCGCCCGGCGCTGCGGCAGCTGCTGGACGCCATGGAGACGGTTCCGGCGTACGTGGTGGGGCGGCGCTCGGAGATCCTCGCCTGGAACCGGATGGCCGCCGCGCTCTTCGGGGACTGGGGCCGGCTGCCGGCGCAGGAGCGGAACTGGGCCCGGCTGGTCTTCCTCGACCCGGGCTACCGGGATCTGTTCGTGGAGTGGGACCAGAAGGCCTGCGACATGGTCGCCTACCTGCGCATGGACGCGGGCCGGCGGCCCGACGACCCCCTGCTGTCCTCGCTGGTCGGCGAACTGTCGGTGAAGAGCGAGGAGTTCCGCAGGCTGTGGGCCCGGCACGACGTCAAGGAGAAGAGTCACGGCGTCAAGCGCCTGCGGCACCCCCTGGTCGGTGAGCTGACGCTGCTGTGGGAGTCGTTCCGCCCGGCCGGCGAGGGGGAGCAGTCGCTGGTCACGTACTTCGCGGAGGCCGGGTCGGCGTCGGCCGAGGCACTGCGCCTGCTGGGCAGCTGGAACGCGGACGCGCCGCCGTCGGAGAGGCGGACGGCGGCCGGCTGAGAGACGGGAACGGCCCGCGGGAAGCGCGTCGCTTCCCGCGGGCCGGCCGGGACCACCTCACATCCCGCGGGCCGCCAGTGACCCGTACGCCATGTCGGGCGCCGGGTTCAGGGCCTACTTGCCGAAGTAGGCGTTGTGGACCGTGATCGTGGACGCGTTGCCCTTCTTGTCCGTGATCCTGGCGCGGAAGGAGATCGCCTTGCCCTTCGAGGGGTTCTTGACGGTGATCTTCCCCTTCGTGACCGTGGTCTTCTTCCAGCTCTTGCCGCCGTTGTAGGAGACGTACACCGCGAGGGACTTGAGGTTCCTGCCCTTGGCGGCGCCCTCCACGACGACCGGGAAGGTGGCCTTCTTGCCGGCCGCGACCTTGCTGTCCAGCCCCGTGGCCGCGACGAAGCGGGCGGAGGAGACGGGCAGTTGCCTGGTGCCGGAGACCTTCTTGGAGCGGAAGGTCCAGCTCGCGTCGACGCGGGTGGACACGGCGGCGAGCTTGGCGCTGCGCTTGACCGAGGCGGTCAGCCGGTACGCGGCGTCACCGGAGGGGACCTTGAAGCTCTCGTAGCCGGACAGCGGGTCCTTGAGCGATCCGACCTTCTTGCCGTTGCGGTAGAGGGTGGTGGTGGCGGACGTGAAGTCCGTCGAACCCACGTGGCCCTTGCCGTCGGCGAACAGCGGGATCATGCCGTAGAGGGTGTCGCCCTCACGGAAAACGCCGTAGCCGGCGGCGAGACGGGGACCGAAGACGGCCGTGTTGACGGTCTCCTTGTAGGTCGTGCCACCCTTGTAGGCCTTGCTCGCGCCGATCTGGTATCCGGCGTCGTAGACGGGCCAGCCGTCCGCGTCGTAGCCGCCCTGCTGTTCGAAGTCGAGGTCCCACCTGACGCCGTTCACCGTGGACAGGTGCAGGGTGCGGGTGGCGGGCAGCTTCTGCGCCTGGCCGAAGCCGGACGCGCTCTCGCTGCCGGGCAGCCGGCCGAACGCGCTGACGGAGCCGTCCTTGCCCTTCGCCGCCGCGCCCATGGCGACCTTCACCGTGGCGAAGTCCTTCGCCTGGTAGTTCTTGGTGAAGCCGGTGGCCAGCTTCTTCACCCTGCCGCCGGTGACGGTGCTGTACTGCTCCTTGCCGCCCTTGCTGTAGTGGGCGTCCCACTGCTGGAGCAGCGTGCCGTCGGTGATCTGCGGGCCGAGGTGGGCGGAGCGGAAGCCGGCGAACGAGTCCAGCCACCAGCCGAACCCGGACGAGCCGTCATCGGTCCGCAGGCTGTACTCGGCCGAGGCGAACTCGGCCCGGGCGCCCTTGACCGGCAGGGTGACCTTGACCGGTTTGGCCTTGCGGGCGTCCACCGTGACGGTGGTGTTCTTCGTGACGTCCAGCTTCGGCTGGGCGATCCAGTCGGCGCCCCGCCACTTCTCCGGGTCGGAACCGACGAGGACGGCGGCGTCCAGGACGTAACCGCCCCGGGGCACGCGGACGGTGACCGCGCCGTCGGCCTCGTACGGCATGTAGCCGCGGCCCTCGGCCAGACCCGACAGGCCCGCCAGGAACGTCGTGTAGTTCGAGGCCGGCTTGCCCGCGCGGTCGAGGAACTTCAGCGTGAGGTCGTACGACTCGACCTCACGCTCCACCGCGGCCGCGGTGCGCACGCTCTGGCCGCCGCCGGTGGCGACCACGTACGCCGAGTAGGCGCCGTCGACGGTACCGCCGAGCCGGGTGTCGGCGATGACGTCGACGGAGGCCGTGCCGCCCGCCGGGACGGTCACGGTGGTCGCGCCGAGGGTGAAGAACCCGGCCGGTGCGGCCTTGCCCCTGGGGTCGGTGGCGGTGGACGTCAGCTTCAGCGTGACGTCCTCGGTGCCGACGTTGCGGTAGGTGACCTGACGGGTGACCGGCTTGTCGTCGGTGTGCGGCCACTGCTGCACACCGAAGCTCAGCGACACCGGCTCGGCGATCACGGTCTGCGTGATCGCCTTGTCCACCTGGATGCGGCCCGAACCCTGCTCGAAGGGGGTGTACGTGCCGCCCTTGGTGGAGCCGGTGAGCGCGCCCTTCAGCTCCGCCGAGGTCCACTCGGGGTGCTGCTGCTTCAGGATCGCCGCGGCGCCCGCGACGTGCGGGGTGGCCATCGACGTGCCGGAGATCGTCATGTAGCCGGCCGGCTTCTCGCCGACCTCCTTGGCGATCTCGTTGCCCTTCGCCGAGGCGGCCGTGATGTCCACGCCGGGGGCGGTGACGTCCGGCTTGATGGCTCCGTCGCCGATGCGCGGGCCGGTGGAGGAGAAGTCGGCGAGCCTGTCCTTGTCGTCGACGGCGCCGACGGTGAGCGCGGCGTCCGCGCTGCCGGGCGAACCGATCGACTGCGGGCCCTCGTTGCCGGCCGCGACGGCGAACAGGATGCCCTTCTCGGCGGAGAGCTTGTCGACCGCGGCCTCCAGCGGGTCGACCTCCGGGGTGTCCATGCCGCCGAGGCTCAGGTTGACGATGTCGGCGCCCTGCGCGGCGGCCCACTCCATGCCGGCGAGGATCTCGGAGTCGTCACCGAAGCCGCTGTCGTCGAGGACCTTGCCGTTGAGGATCTTCGCGCCGGGCGCGACGCCCTTGTACAGGCCCTTGGACTGAGCACCCGTGCCGGCCGCGATGGACGCGACATGGGTGCCGTGGCCGACCACGTCACCGGCGGTCGGGGCGGTGGTGAAGTTCCTGGCCGCGGTCACCTGGCCCTTGAGGTCCGGGTGGGTGGCGTCCACGCCGGTGTCCAGGACGGCGATCTTGACGCCCTTGCCGTCGAAACCGGCCGCCCACGCCTTCGGGGTGCCGATCTGTCCCACCGACGTGTCCAGGGACGCCTTGCGGACCCCGTCGAGCCAGACGTGGGCGATCCCGGAGGCGGTACGGTCCCCGTCGGTGACCGCGTCCCACAGTTCGGTGGTGTCGTCCTGCGGCGTCTGCACGGCGTCGGCGTTCAGCGACGTGAGGCTCCGGCGGACCGTGCCCGCGTCGCGGACCTCGGCCTTGGCGGCCCGCGCGCCGCCCTTGTAGCCGACGATGACCTTCAGACCGCGCTTGTGCGCGTCGCGGGTCGCCGTCCTGTTCAACTCGGTGACATCGAACAGCCGTTGGTCCAGCGTGCCGGTGGCGACCAGCCGGGCGGCGTCCGCCGGGATCACCAGCGTGTGGCCGTTGCCGCGGCGGACCTGGACGGGTATGTGCTCCCGGCCCTCGGCCCGCTCCAGGCCCACCACGCGGCCCTTGGCGTCCACCACGACCCGGTCACCGGTGATGAGGGTGATCCGGTGTTTGCCCTTCGGCGCGGCCGCACTCGTCGACGAGCCGGCCGTGCCTTCCCCGTGGGCCGACGCCGGGCCGGCCATGCCCGCCGCGAGCGCGACGGCGGTCGCCGTGGCGATCGTGGCGGCGCACGCTCTTTTCACTTGTCTGCGCAAGGTTCCCCCTAGCGAAGTCGCCGGGTGGCGGAAGCATCACCCGGCCGGGGGTGGTCTCGTACGCCTGCGCGCACCCCCCGGTGCTCGGGAGTATGTCGAGGGGTGATCAAGCAACTCAAGGGCGATCGGGGGAGGTCGGGAAGTCGCCGGGAGACTGTGATGTCACCGCCGGAACTCCGTTACGAGATCGCGTGGTTGGGGACATCGGGGGCGGGTGTCGCGAGGACGGCCGATGCCCCCGTCGCCGCTCCCGGAGGAGGGGACGAGGGCATCGGCCGTTGTGGTGTGGGGTGTTCCGCCGAGGGAGGGTGGGTCAGGCCTCGGAGCCCGCCTTCCACTGCTCCCAGCTCATGTTCCAGCCGTTGAGGCCGTTGTCCGGGGCGATGGTCTTGTCACCGGTGTTCTGGACGACGACCACGTCACCGACGATCGAGTTGTTGTAGAACCAGGCGCCCGGGGTGCTCGGGTCGTTCGCGCCCTTGGCGTCGGCCAGGCCCACGCAGCCGTGGCTGGTGTTGACGCTGCCGAAGATGGACTTGGCGCCCCAGTAGTTGCCGTGGATGAAGGTGCCGGAGGTCGACAGACGCATTGCGTGCGGCACGTCCTTGATGTCGTACTCGCCCTTGCCGTCGTCGTCGGTGAAGCCGACCGTGGCGCCGTTCATCCGGGTCTCCTTGAACTTCTCGGAGATCACCATCTGGCCCTCGTACGTCGTGTTGTCGGGCGCGCCGGCGGAGATCGGGATGGTGCGGACGACCTTGCCGTTCTGCGTGACCTTCATCTGCTTGGTCTCGGCGTCGACGTAGGAGACCTGATTACGGCCGATCTTGAAGGTGACCGTCTTCTGCTGGACGCCGTAGACGCCCTCGGCGCCCTCGACCCCGTCGAGGGCCAGCTTCAGGGTGACGGTGGAGCCCTCCTGCCAGTACTGCTCGGGACGGCAGTCCATGCGGTTGGCGTTGAACCAGTGGCAGGCGACCTCCTGGCCGCTGGTGGAGGAGACGGTGATCCCCTTCTGCACGGCGGCCTTGTTGGTGATCGCCTTGTCGAAGTTGATCGACACGGGCATGCCGACGCCGACCGTGGTGCCGTCGTCCGGGGTGAAGTTGCCGATGAAGCTGTTGGCCTGGGAGACCGTGGTGAAGGAGGCGTTCTCGTGGGCGACGAGACCCTCGGCGTCCTGGGCGGTGGCCGTCAGCTTGTAGGTGGTGGCGCGCTCGAGCTGGCCGCTGGGCTTCCAGCTCTTCTTGTCGGCCGATATCTCACCGGAGACGGCGGTGCCGTCGGCGGTGGTCATCGTGACCTCGGTGAGCGTGCCCTTGTCGACGGTCACGGCGGCCGAGTTGTTGATGGAGGCGTTGGTCGAGCCGTCCTTCGGCGTGATCTTGATCTGCGCCTCGGAGGACTTCTGGGCCGCCGCCTCGTCGACCTGCGCCTGCGAGGTGTCCTTGCCGTCGGTGCCCGAGGCCTTGTCGTCCCCTCCGGAACACGCCGAGAGCACCAGCACTCCGCCGAGCAGAGCGGACGCGGCCGCCAGACCCCTGCGCCGCCGCTTACCGTCCGTCATCACACGCTTCTCCATCGTTGCCAGAATCCCAACCCCACGAGGCCCCGGCGGGAGCCGAGGCGCCTCGTCCACAAACCTCAACGCTACGACCGGGTGATCCGGTTCCCCGAAGCCCACGCGTGTGGGACTCACCACGTCCGCCGGTGCGGACGGTGGGAACGCCGGTCAGTGCGCCGATTGAGACGTGCCGATCCCGGGTGGCGGTTGCCTCCCGGGGTCAACATTTCCCCAAGTCGCGTCAGCCGCTTCGGCCCGCCCCGTCCTCGTCGTCGTAGGACTCGTCGTAGGACTCGTCGTGGAACTCGTCCTCATCCTCGTCGTCGACGTCCCATTCCGGCGAGTCCGGGTCGTAGTCGATCCGCTCACTGCTCCAGGAGGCCTGGTGCAGTTCCACCCCGGGCACCCCTTCGACCAGCCCGAACGGGTCCACGAGATGAGCCACGGCTTCCGCTGTGTCCTCTGCCACAGTCCTTTCGGCGTGCGCCCGTTCCGCGTCCGGCAGCGCCTCGTCGTCCGTGATTCCCCGCAGGGCGGCGCCGGTGACCGCCTCCGCGTCGTCGATCTCGAGGACCAGCTCCACGCGAAGCCGTACAAACCGTGATGTCTCTGGAGTGCTCATGCCCGGAGCGTACGGGGACCGGCGCCCGTGACTTTCCCGTGACCCGCGCCGTTCACTACCATCACCCCACACGGCCAATTCGCCAGCGCCACAAGGGGATCGATATTCCGTGTCATCCGCGCTCCGTCCGTTGCTGACCGCCACCGCCGCGGGCACGCTGCTGTGCGCCCTGTGGTTCGTCCCGTCAGCGAACGCGACCCCGGACACCCCGGCGGACAACGCTCCGTCGGCGAACCCGTCCCCGCAGGTCACCGAGCAGGCGAGAGGGGTGTCGGCGGCCACGTCGGCGTCACTGGAGAGCACCGGCCAGGGGGTCCGCCTCGCGGACACGGGCAGCTTCGACAGCACCCCGTACATCGTCGGCGGCACGGCCTTCCTGGCCATGGGCGCCGGCTTCGTCGTCTACTCGGTCCGCCGGGAGCGCCTGGAGTTCTGAGGGCCTCCCCCGCGGCGTACCGGGGCCCCGCGGACGCGTCCGCGGGGCCCCGCCGTCTCAGCGCAGCGGTCCGGTGACCCGCTCCACGGCCGCCACCAGCCGCCCGTCCCGTACGAACGCCTCCGCGGCGGCGAGGTCGGGGGCCAGATGGCGGTCGGGGCCGGGGCCGCCCACGCCGGCCTCCCGCAGCGCCTTCAGCACCTCCCGCGTCGCCGGGGCGGGGGTGAGCCCCTCGCGCAGCTCCACGGCCCGTGCGGCGGCGTACAGCTCGACGGCGACGACCCGGGTGAGGTTGTCGACGGCCGTGCGCAGCTTGCGCGCCGCCGACCAGCCCATGGAGACGTGGTCCTCCTGCATCGCGGAGGACGGGATCGAGTCCGCGGACGCCGGTACGGCCAGCCGCTTCAACTCGCTGACCAGCGCGGCCTGCGTGTACTGCGCGATCATCAGCCCGGAGTCGACACCGGCGTCGTCGGCGAGGAAGGGCGGCAGTCCGTGACTGCGGTTCTTGTCCAGCAGCCGGTCGGTGCGGCGCTCCGCGATGGAGGCGAGGTCGGCGACGGCGATGGCGAGGAAGTCCAGGACGTAGGCGACCGGCGCCCCGTGGAAGTTGCCGTTGGACTCCACACGCCCGTCGGGAAGGACGACCGGATTGTCGACGGCGGCGGCGAGTTCGCGCTCGGCGACCAGCCGGGCGTGCGCCAGGGTGTCCCGTCCGGCGCCGGCGACCTGCGGGGCGCAGCGCACCGAGTAGGCGTCCTGGACGCGGGGCGCGTCGTCCTGGTGATGTCCCGTCAGGCCCGAACCGTCCAGCACGGCCAGCATGTTGGCGGCGCTGGCGGCCTGTCCCGGGTGCGGGCGGATGGCGTGCAGCTCGGGGGCGAGCACCTTGTCGGTGCCGAGCAGCGCCTCCATGCTGAGGGCGGCGGTGACGTCGGCGGACTTGTAGAGGAGGTCCAGGTCGGCGAGGGCCATGACCAGCATGCCGAGCATGCCGTCGGTGCCGTTGAGGAGGGCGAGCCCTTCCTTCTCCCGCAGGACGACGGGGCGGATGCCGTGGGCGGCGAGCAGTTCGCCGGCCGGCCGCACCACGCCGTCGGGCCCTTCGGCCTCCCCCTCGCCCATCAGGGTGAGCGCGCAGTGCGAGAGCGGGGCGAGGTCGCCGGAGCAGCCGAGGGAGCCGTACTCGTGCACCACCGGGGTGATCCCGGAGTTGAGCACGTCGGCCATGGCCTGCGCGACCTCGGGGCGGACGCCGGTGCGGCCCGAGCAGAGGGTCTTCAGACGCAGGAACATCAGGGCGCGGACGACCTCCCGCTCCACCCGCGGTCCCATCCCGGCGGCGTGCGAGCGGACGATGTTGCGCTGCAGCTGAGCGCGGAGTTCCGGGCTGATGTGCCGGGTCGCCAGGGCGCCGAAGCCGGTGCTCACCCCGTAGACGGGATCCGGCTTGGCGGCCAGGGCGTCCACGATCTCGCGGGCCGCGGCGAGGGCGGCCACCGCCTCGGCGGACAGGTCGACGCGAGCGTCGTCGCGCGCCACGGCCAGCACGTCGGACGCGGTCACGTCCGACGTCCCCACCACCACAGTGTGCATATCCATATTCAGGAGCCTACGCATTGAATTCCGCGCTGTCATCACCGGATCGGGGTCGCACCCCTTACCGCCCTAGGGTGCGTGCCTCCCCCGGAACCGGCGGCGCTCGCCGTCCGTCTCCCGCGACGGCGCGTCCGCAAGCCGCACCACGGGATCGTCCGGCCCCTCCCGCCCGGCCACCACGGGGTGCGCGGCCCGCTCGGCCTTCGCCCGGTACTGGGCGGCGTCGGCCAGCCGGAACAGCCGCCGGGCGGAACGCACCGGCCCGATGGGGTCCTGCGTGGACGCCACCCCGCACGCGACGCCGTCCCCGATCCCCAGTTCCACCGCCCGCCGGCACACCTCGTCGGCCGCCTTGACAACCTCGTCGGCCGACGGGCCCACCGCCAGCAGGCAGAACTCGTCCCCGCCGAGCCGCGCCGCCAGCGCCCCCGGCAGCATGGCCCCGCACAGCGAGAGCACGGTCCCGAACCGCTCCAGCAGCCGGTCGCCCACGGAGTGCCCGAGCGTGTCGTTGACCCGCTTCAGCCCGTTCACGTCGCACACCACCAGGCTGACGACGGCCCCGTCCCGCCGGTGCCGCTCCACCGCCTCGTCCAGCCGGGAGTCCACGGCACGCCGGTTGGCCAGCCCGGTCAGCGAGTCCGTGAACGCCAGCCGCCGCGCCTCCTCCAGCCGCTCGGCCTGCGCGATGCCCGCCGCCACCACGGAGGCCAGGACCGTCGCGAAGTCGGCGTCGCCACGCCCGAAGACCGGCTCGCCGACCGGCCGGGCCACGTACAGCTCGCCCCACGCCCGCCCGTGCAGCACGATCGGCGCGACCACGCAGCAGCCGCGCCCGCGCCGCCGCAGCGCCGCGACCCGCTGGTGGCAGTATCCGGCGCCGCCCTCCTCGGGGCCCTGCGCGGTCTCCACCCAGGCGTCGGGCTCGCCCCCGCCCGCCCACTGCTCGTGCAGGAACTCGGTGATCTCGGCGAACTGGTGCACCGGGTACGACTCGTCCTCGGGGAACTCCTCCTCCCCCTCGGCCAGCTCCCCGACGTTCACCAGCACCCGCAGCCGCCCGAGCTCCCGCTCCCACACGGACAGCGCGGCGAAGCTCCCGCCCAGCGCCCGGCGGGCCCCGCCGGCGGCGGCCCGCCACGCCTCCCGCGAACTGTGCGCGGCGGCCATGCCCTGAGCCAGCGCCACCACGGCCGCCAGTCGGCTCTCCTCACCCATTCCCCCAGATTAGGGAGATTTCCTGCTTATCGAGACATCGAGGATGACGCGAGCGTCACTCCCCCGGCCACTCCGGCCGCCGCTTCTCGTTGAAGGCGGCGACGCCCTCCGCCCGGTCCCCGGAGAACGCCACGGACCGCCAGGCGGCGTCCTCGACCTCCAGCCCGGCCGGCAGGTCGAGCCCGTGCCCGAGCCGCAGCGCCCGCTTGGCCGCCCGCAGCCCCACCGGCGAGTTCCCGGCGATCCGCGCGGCCATGGCGAGCGCCTCCTCCCGGTCCCGCCCCTCCTCGACCAGCTCGTCCACGAGCCCGATCTCCCGCGCCTCCACGGCCTCCACCCGCCGCGCGGTGAAGATGAGCTCGGCCGCCCGGGCCGCTCCCACCCGCCGGGGCAGCAACTGCGTACCGCCCCCGCCCGGAATGACCCCGACGGACACCTCGGGCAGCCCCATCACGGCCGTACGGTCGGCCACGATCACGTCGCACGACAACGCCAGCTCGCACCCGCCCCCCAGCGCGAAGCCGTGCACAGCGGCGACGACGGGCACCGGCAGCTGCAGCACCCCGGTGTAAGCAGCCCGCGCCACAGGTCGCTGCCGCACGAGATCGGCGTCGCTGAACGAATTCCGCTCCTTCAGGTCGGCGCCCACGCAGAACGCCCGCTCGTGCGACGAGGTCAGCACCACCGCCCGTACGTCCCGGTCCTCGCCCAGCGCGGCACAGGCCCCGGCGATCGAACGGGCCATCTCCGTGGACACGGCGTTCATGGCCTTCGGCCGGTCGAGGACGAGCTCCGCGACATGCCCCCGCTCATGCCGGCGCACCAGCACGAACTCCCCGAACCGTTCCTCACTCATGACACCCTCCGGTTAACGCGGGTTAACTTCGCTCGCCCCGATCATGGCAGCCGGGAGCCGCCGAGGAAAAGGGTCCACCCGTTCGAGTGACATACGAGCGACTGAGGTCCGCCGGCCCCGGGAGGCGCGTAGCGTGCGCACACCGCGGCGCGTAGGGGGCGCACGCAGGGGGAGGCAGAGCGATGACACCGGACGAGACCCGCCGCGTCCTACGAGGACGCCACCGCAAGCCACGCCGACGCCGGGCCCTGCTGGCCACGGCCGCCCTGACCCTGGCCGCGGGCGCCGCCACCCTCATCCGCGTGGCCGTGCCGGACGCGCCGGACACCGGCGCGCAAGCGGGCCCCCGCCCACTCGCTCCGACCAGCGCCTCGCCCCACCACCCACCACAGGCCACTGACACGGGAACCCCGGCACCCCCTCAGCCGAGCCCGTCCTCCCCACAACCTCTGGGCGGCAAGGCATCGGCCCCCCTCACACCCCCCGAGAGCAGCACCGCCCCACCCCCGTCACGCGAACCGACCGAGGAGCCGGCCTTCCTGCCCCCGCCCTCGCCACCGCCACCACCACCCCAGCCGACGACCGAGCCGCCACCACCCCCGCAGACGGCTTCCACTCCGCCCCCACAGGAACCGGACGACGACGAACGCCTGGCCCTCTGCCTGCCCCTGATCAACCTCTGCCTGGGCGGCTGAGCCGACGCGTCACTCGGACTCGGAGCCGTTCCGGCGGGTGAGCAGCCAGGGCTCCACCACACCGAGGCCACGCACGGGCCGCTGCCACATCGGCTGGAGCGCGAAACGGTACGAGGGCGGCTCCTCGCCCTCCTTCTCCGCCGCGGCCACCGCTTCGGCCGCCGCGGCCTCGCTGGCCGGTGCGTCGCCGGTGCGGATCAGTTCCTCGGCGAAGGCGGTGTCCACGAGCACGGCGTCGCGGGGCGCTATGGAGGTGAGCCGGGAGGCGAGATTGACGGTCGTGCCGAACACATCGCCCATTCGGGTGGTGACCGTGCCGAAGGCCATGCCGACCCGGAGCTCCGGCATGGTGCTGTCGTTCGCCATGGTCTCGATCAGCCGCATGGCGATCTCCGCCGCGGTTCCGGCGTCGTCGGCGGCGTAGAGCACCTCGTCGCCCAGCGTCTTGATGAGCCGCCCGCCCCGCGCCGCGACCAGGTCGGCCGCGGTGGTCTCGAACGCCTCGACCAGTTCGCCGAGCTCCTCCTCCTCCATCCGGCGGGTCAGCCGGGTGAAGCCCACGAGGTCGGCGAAAGCGACGGCGAGGCGCCGGTCCACCATCTCCTCGTCGTCGGCGCCCTGCACCACCCGCCCGGCCGAGGCGGCCAGCTGCCGCCGCCAGACGTAGACCAGGAACTCCTCCAGCTCGGGCAGGAGCAGCTCGACGATCGGATACGTGACCTCGGTGCGGGTCATGCCGGGCTCGGGCGGCTCGGTCAGCCCCTCGAGGAAGGAATCGATCTGCCATTCGGCCAGACGCGCGGTGGTCTGCCCGGTGGACCGGGCCACCTGTACGGCCATCGCCTCACTCAGCAGCCCCGCCTCCACGAGACCGGCGAGGCGCCGCAGAGCGAGAACGTCCGCCTCTGTCAGGGCCTTCGCCTGTCCTACGTCGGCGAAGCCCATGGCACGCCAGAAGCGGGTGGCCAGTTCCATCGTGACGCCGGCGCTGCGGGCCGCCTGGAACGGCGTGTACCGGCGCTCGGCGCCCAGGATGAGCTGCTCGAGGCGCAGAGCAAGCGGATCCTCGCCGTCGCCCTGCGCGTCCGCACCGGAACCCGAGTCGTCGACGCTCACGCGTTGCTGCCCTTCCGATCTGCCACGGTCATGTCTCGACCGGGCTCAACTCTACGGCAGGTGTGCGCCAGCTCACTCCGTCAGGTTGGGCCGTGGGAGCAGCGGCCCCCGGCGTCCCTTTTCAGCCACGGCGCCGCAGCAGCCGGCCAAGGGGGGCTGCACACCCGGTGCCTTGGCGGCGCACCCGGCGCGGGTGCGTGCCGGTGCGGTCCGCGCAGCCCGGCACTGACGGGGTGCCGCCGCGCCCGCCCTCCCCCACTCCCCGCTCCGCTCGAGCGGGGGCCCCATCGCCCCAGGCGGCACGACGGCCCGCAGCTGGCGGCAGCTCGCGGCCGCCGTCCGCCCGCGCGCCCGCGGCGAATGGCCCGCCACGGCGTTGGTGTGGCCGCCGACGGCGGGAAGGGGACGGGGTGGGGGTGGGCGCCCGCAGCGGCTGGCGCGTCAACACCCCACACCCCACAAGCACGCTTCATCGCGCCGGACCGAGGACGACCACCCCCACCGCGGCCCCGCACCACCCACCATCCCTGGGCGCTGCACCAGCCCCCACCGGACAGAACTCTGCGCCGCAGGCGTCACCCCCCGTCACATCCGCAGATGAATGATGTCCCCCGCCCCCACCGGCTCCTGCACCCCCGCCTCCGTGGCCAGCACCAGCCGCCCGTCCCCGTCGACCGCGACCGCCTCCCCCACCAGCGCCCGATCCCCCGGCAGCTCCGCCCGCACGACCCGCCCCAACGTCGCGCACCCCGCCGCATACGCCTCCTGCAGCCCGCACGCCCCGGCGTCGCCCCCCGCACCCCGCCACCGCCCGTACCACTCCTCCAGCGCCCGCAGCATTCCCCGCAACAGCGGATCCCGGTCCGTACTCACCGCCCCCGCCAGCGCCAACGACCCCGCCGTGGCCACCGGCAGCTCATCGGCCCGCAAACTCACGTTGACACCGACCCCCACGACGACGCCCCCGCCCATGCCCCCCGAAGCGCCCGTGGCCTCCACCAGGATCCCCCCGGCCTTCCGCTCCTCACCCCCCACGGTGACCAGCACATCGTTCGGCCACTTCAACGCCGTGTCGACCCCGGCCGCCCGCGCCAGCCCCGTGGCCACGGCCACCCCCGTCAGCAGCGGCAGCCACCCCCACCGCTCCACCGGCACCTCCCGCGGCCGAAGCAGCACGGAGAAGAACAGCCCGGACCGCGCGGGCGCGACCCACCGCCGGTCCAGCCGCCCCCGCGCGTCGGTCTGCTCCTCCGCGACGAGAACGACCCCCTCCTCCAGCTTCTCGGCCGCCGCCCGCGCCACGAGATCGGAGTTGGTGGACCCGGTGCGCTGCACCACCTCCACCTCGCGCCACAACGCCCCCTCCCGCACCAGCCCACGCCGCAGGGCGGTGGCGTTCAGAGGCGGCCGGTCGAGGTCGGACCACCGGCTACGACCGGTCCCAGGGGATTCGGAGTCATCTCGGGGTGTCATGCAACCCACACTAGGTGTGGGAAACACCGCACTGCCGAACTCACGGCCCCCCACTACGCTACGGATGAGTAACCGTCCCCCCTTTTGAGCAGGCAGGGAGCCGCATCCCGATGTCCGAGCCGGAAGAGCAGCAGCCTGACATCCACACGACCGCGGGCAAGCTCGCGGATCTTCAGCGTCGCATCGAAGAGGCGACGCACGCCGGCTCCGCACGCGCCGTCGAAAAGCAGCACGCCAAGGGCAAGCTGACGGCCCGTGAGCGGATCGACCTCCTGCTCGACGAGGGCTCCTTCGTCGAACTGGACGAGTTCGCCCGGCACCGCTCCACCAACTTCGGCCTCGACGCCAACCGCCCCTACGGCGACGGCGTCGTGACCGGATACGGCACGGTCGACGGCCGCCCGGTCGCCGTCTTCTCCCAGGATTTCACCGTCTTCGGCGGAGCCCTCGGCGAGGTCTACGGCCAGAAGATCGTCAAGGTGATGGACTTCGCCCTCAAGACCGGCTGTCCCGTCATCGGCATCAACGACTCCGGCGGCGCCCGCATCCAGGAGGGCGTCGCCTCCCTCGGCGCGTACGGCGAGATCTTCCGCCGCAACACGCACGCGTCCGGCGTGATCCCGCAGATCAGCCTGGTCGTCGGCCCCTGCGCGGGCGGCGCGGTCTACTCCCCCGCGATCACCGATTTCACGATCATGGTCGACCAGACCAGCCACATGTTCATCACCGGCCCGGACGTCATCAAGACGGTCACCGGCGAGGACGTCGGCTTCGAGGAGCTCGGCGGAGCCCGCACCCACAACTCGACCTCCGGCGTCGCGCACCACATGGCGGGCGACGAGAAGGACGCGATCGAGTACGTCAAGCAGCTCCTGTCGTACCTGCCCTCCAACAACCTCTCGGAGCCGCCCTCCTTCCCGGAGGAGGCGGACCTGGCGGTCACCGACGAGGACCGCGAACTCGACACGATCGTGCCGGACTCGGCGAACCAGCCGTACGACATGCACACGGTCATCGAGCACGTCCTCGACGACGCGGAGTTCTTCGAGACGCAGCCGCTGTTCGCGCCGAACATCCTCACGGGGTACGGCCGCGTCGAGGGCCGTCCCGTCGGCATCGTCGCCAACCAGCCGATGCAGTTCGCGGGCTGCCTGGACATCACCGCGTCGGAGAAGGCGGCCCGTTTCGTGCGGACCTGCGACGCCTTCAACATCCCGGTGCTGACCTTCGTCGACGTCCCCGGCTTCCTGCCCGGCGTGGACCAGGAGCACGACGGCATCATCCGCCGCGGCGCCAAGCTGATCTACGCCTACGCCGAGGCGACGGTCCCGCTCATCACCGTCATCACCCGCAAGGCGTTCGGCGGCGCGTACGACGTCATGGGCTCCAAGCACCTGGGCGCCGACCTCAACCTCGCGTGGCCGACCGCCCAGATCGCGGTGATGGGCGCGCAGGGCGCCGTCAACATCCTGCACCGGCGCACCATCGCCGAGTCGGACGACGCGGAGGCGACCCGGGCCCGGCTGATGCGGGAGTACGAGGACGCCCTCCTCAACCCCTACGTCGCGGCCGAGCGCGGCTACGTCGACGCGGTGATCATGCCGTCCGACACCCGCCGCCACATCGTCCGCGGCCTGCGCCAGCTGCGCACCAAGCGCGAGAGCCTGCCCCCGAAGAAGCACGGCAACATCCCCCTGTAAGGAGCCGCTGTGATCAAGGTCGTACGGGGCAACCCGACCCCGGAGGAGCTGGCCGCCGCACTGGCGGTGGTCCGGGCGCGCGCCGCGGCGGCGGCCGCCCCGCCGTCCGGCGTGCCCACGGTCCGTGACGCCTGGTCCGACCCGTCCCGCATCGCCGCCCGCCGGGTGCCCCAGCCGGGCCCGGCGACGTGGTCGCGGACGTACTGGCCGGGCGCCTGAGGCGGCGGG